>JBJOOQ010000148.1:0-2534 GCA_046051205.1 Actinomycetota bacterium | reverse complement strand
GGTGATTTGCCGGTGATGGCGAGACCGTCTTTGTAATTGATACACGAGTACTCAACAGCAATGAGCACTTCACCTTCGCCAAGTGCGTCAGATGAAATGGTCTTCACGCGACGTGTCCATACATCGTTTACTTTTCCTACCAACATTGCGCGTACATCAGTCATGGTGTTCTCCCTTATGCCACTAATTGCAGAATTTTCTGTTTTGCTACATCGCCAATAACAACGTTGTCGTTATGCGCGTACCAAATTTCGTTGTGAGTATCAAACAATACATTCACCGACTCTTCGCCCTTCGGCAGGTTCTGCATTGAATCTGCCGTGTATACACAAACGTTCCACGATGCGTGCCCGCCAACGCTCTTCACTGCTTCGGCAACAACATCTGCCCATTTGTGTTCAAAGTCGATAATCGCTTGCGGGTTAGACACATGTTGCATCACATTTGATGTTTCAGTGAATACCAAACCAATGTTCTTGCCGCTAATGGCGTCCTTCATGTTCGTTATTTCGGTAGTCAACTGCTTTGAAATTTTCTTCTGCACCCAGTTATCCACCGTTTCGCCAGATTCTGCGCGCAAAATATCAAGCGGCGGCGTTGCACTGCCCTGAGTTACCAGCAACACGTGTTGCGCAACTGGCCGCAACGAGAACACAAACATGTCGAGCAGGTTTTTATCTAAAGCATGCGCAAGTGCTGCAACTACATCAACCGTTGGTGTTGGTCCGCGTCGCTCTTCGCCAGCACGCGCACGTTCGAGCGCAACTACATAAGGCTGAGAAATTCCTGCACGCTGCGAGAGTTCGCGCGTAGACCAACCACGAAGTTTGCGTTCGTTAAACAACCACTGAGCGAACCCGATGGGATCGAACTCAAATTGCCGATTAATGGAGGGTCTTTGTTGCTTCATGACTGGTGATAAATATAGTATTCACTCATGGGGATCGCCAGCGAATCGCTGCAAAATCAGGCAGAACCGCGCCTCATGTCGCCTTGGCCCATTTTCGGTGTGTTCGTTGCCGCTACGTGGGCACTCGACATAGGCCTCCATCAATCCATTTCCGATCAGCGCAATTCACTCGCCATTGTGGCTGCATGGTTTGCCATGACCGCAGCCATGATGACTCCCACCACTGTTCCCATGCTGAATTCACTTCGTGACATTCTTGGCAATGCTTCGCACGACACCTGGTGGATGTTCGTTGCCGGTTACGTCTTCATGTGGTCTTCGTTCGCACTTGTTGGAGGCGGTTTGCAAATTGCACTCAGTCATACCGAATTACTCTCTAATCACGGCACACTCGCCTCGCGTTCACTTACTGCTGGCGTTCTTGCACTTGCGGGCGTATATCAATTCACCCCAATCAAAAACATGTGTCGCGACTTGTGTCTGCGGCCAATGACGTTCTTTATGGCGCACTGGCGTTCGGGTAAAGCTGGCGGTTTCAAAATGGGCCTTCGTCATGGCGTGATATGCATCGGTTGCTGCTGGGCACTCATGCTCTTGGCTTTTGTTGGTACCGCCTCACATTGGGGTTTCATGGCACTGGTTACCGCAATCATGGTGGTGGAAAAACTGCCGAAGTACGGCGCAAAGGTAACTGCTCCAATTGGCAATTGGCATTGCGCTTTTAGTTTGGGCAGCACTGCTCTTCTTCACACCCGAAGCAATTTCTCTCCATAACTCACACTGAAAGGCAACACATGAGCACAGCAACAAAAACCAAAGACAGCGGTATCGCCGCTTGGTCGCTGCAAGGCGAACTTATTCTGAACTGTAACTGCACGGTGTTTTGTCCGTGCGTGGTTTCGCTCGGTCAGCACCCTCCGACAGAGGGCTATTGCCAAGCGTGGTCAGGTGTGCGTATTGACAAAGGTTCAATGGGTGATCTTGACCTTTCAGGTTTGAACGTTGCCATGTTGCTCGATATTCCAGGAAAAATGGAGCGTGGCAACTGGACACTTGCATTGTGGATTGACGAGCGCGCAACCGATGAACAGTTTGCAGCACTTGAAAGCATTTTCTCTGGCGCTAGCCGCGGAACGACCGGCTTGTTCAAGTTGCTGGTTGGCAAATACCTCGGCGCAGAGCGTGCGCCAATCACATTTGTTCGCGAAGGCGAAACTCGTAAGTTCAGTGCAGGCAAGTTCATTCAAGGTGCTGTTGCTCCAATCACTGGTCAGCGCAACAACGAGCCAGTAATGATCGTGAATACGCAGTACTGGATGGGCCCTGAAGTTGCAGTTGCCCAAGCCAGCATGGGTCGTGTGCGTGCATTCGGTCGCGTGTGGAATTTTGAAGGCCGAAGCGCCGAAATCTGCGACATCAAGTGGGTTGGACCGTGAACGCTCCTCTGCTTGCACTTTCGCGCCGCGTGCGCAACACGCCGTACACCTCGCGTATTGAACAGTTCCCTGTTCAGGCATACACCGTATACAACCACATGCTGTTGCCTTCACGTTTCCGTGGCCTCGAAGAGGACTACTGGCATTTGCGCAAGTCTGTGCAAATTTGGGACGTTGCCTGCGAACGT
>JBJOOQ010000147.1:0-2897 GCA_046051205.1 Actinomycetota bacterium | reverse complement strand
GCTGAAACCGGAATGACCTTCTGTCACCCATTTGATGACGCAGATGTCGTTGCGGGCCAGGGAACTCTTGGAATTGAGCTCACTGAAGATATTTCAGACTTGTCGTTGGTCATCATTCCACTTGGTGGTGGTGGATTGTTAAGTGGAACTGCAATTGCACTGAGGCTACAAAACCCGCGCGTTCGAGTAATCGGAGTACAGATTTCTTCGTGCGCTCCATACATTCATGGCCTGATGCCGGAAGGCCCTGTTCCAACGCTTGCTGATGGAATTGCTGTGAAGAAGCCTGGTGAAATAACTGAGCCTCTTGTACGCAAATGGGTTGATGAAATTGTTGAAGTGACAGAAGATTCAGTTGCCGACGCCATGATGGTGTTGCTCGAACGTTCCAAGCTGTACGTAGAAGGCGGCGGTGCAGTTGGGCTTGCCGCACTCATGACCGGAAAAATCTCTCCAGCCGCTGTTGGCACAACATGCATTGTGTTGTCGGGTGGAAACGTTGACATTGGACTGGTTCCCAACTTGGTACGACGACATGAAACCGAAGCCGGACGACGTTTAATCGCCTTCATTCGCCTGCCAGATCGCCCCGGGGCATTTGCTGGGCTCTTGCAGATATGTGCTGGAACAGGCGCGAACTTGATTGAAGTTCAACACGTGCGCGAAGGCATTTACTTGCATGCACGTGAAACTGGAATTCAAATCGTTCTTGAAATTCGCGGACGCGATCATGCTGATGAATTGTTGGCCCTTGCCAAAGAGCAGGGTTACGACCTCAACGAGCAGGGTTACGACCTCAACGAGTCAAATTTCTACTAACTACAACTGATTTGTAAATTGCAGTAACAGACTTGGGAAGAACCCAAGCACCACAGTTGCGCCTACACACAGGCCGATTGCCAAACGCGTGCTCAAAGCAACTGAAACATCACGCGAGGTTGTGCCCTCCGAGAGCCACATGCTGACCATGATGCGCAGGTACAAAAACGCTGCGATTACTGCAGCCAGCATGGCTACAACAGCCAGCACATAGCTTTCAGTTGAAACCGCCGCGCGAATGATTCCAAACTTGGCCACAAAACCTGATGTCAAAGGCACACCTGCCTGCGCCAGCAACAACACGGTCATGCCCATTGCCAAAACAGGGTTTGACTTACCAAGACCTTTGAATGCGTTGAGCGAAGTCTCATTGTCGCCCTTGCCAGCAACAACCGTGACAATGCCAAGTGTTCCGATTACGAGAATTGAATAGATAAACAGATAGCTCAATGTTCCAGATATTCCCAGGCTGGCATCGACAGAAGCAACCTGACCTGCCGCAACCAGACCAACCAGGATGAAACCCGCATGGCTAATTGAGGAATACGCAAGCATGCGCTTCACATCGGTTTGCACAACTGCAAGTACCGATCCCACCACCAACGTCAAGATCGCAAGCACGACTACAACTGGGCGCCAGTCATCTGAACGACTCGAAAGAGCATCCGAAAACACACGAAGAAGAGCGACAAATGCAGCCGTCTTTCCTACCGAACCCATTAGCGCGGTAATTGGTGTTGGAGCACCTTGGTACACGTCTGCAGTCCAAGTGTGGAATGGAACAAGCGAGACCTTAAATCCAAAACCAACAAGTAGCAGCGCGATGCCAGCGAGCAACATTGCCGAAGATCCGCCAAGCACCATGTCTTTAGAAAGACTCGCCGCAATTGCATCAATATTGGTTGAACCAGTAGCACCAAACACCAGCGCTACGCCATATAAAAAGAAAGCAGAAGCAAAGCCGCCAAGCACGAAATACTTGAGTCCTGCTTCACCGCTTGCCGATCGACTGCGGCTGCTCGCTGTCAGAAGATAGAACGCAAGACTCAATGTTTCGAGTCCGAGAAACATCACAATGAGATCGGTTGCTTGCACCATGACCATGCCACCGATTGCGGCACAGAGAATAAGCGCAAAAATTTCTGGGCCGTCTTCGTTTTCACGTACCAAGAAACCTGATGTAACCAAAATGGCAAGCAGGGTTGCAATAGCAATGCTGAATGTTGCAAACAAGGTGAACTTACTAAATGTCAACGCGTTCGCAATGAGCGAGCTTGGGGCACCATCGCCAAGATCGCGCCACAGTAACGCCGTAAGCACGGCGGCACCTGTAGCGGTAAGCGCTCCGACTATTCCGTACGCACCCTTTTTCCACTGCGGTGTGAGTGAGCCAGCAAGAATCAGCAGCAATACTCCACCGAGCATGACCAGCAGAGGCGAAATCTTGAACCAGTCAATTTCTGGTCCGACGAACACATTTGCAGCCAACATCATTCGCCTGCCTTGATTTCTGGTTGCTTGTAATTCGAACGGGATTCAACGTGTTCAAGCAATGACTTCACGCTTGGTTCAATGCGATTCAGCATTGGTTTTGGATACACGCCGGTAAACACAATTGCAGCGACAAACACCGACAGCAACATTGCTTCTCGTTTAGTGATCTCGGCAAATGACTTGTTTGCTTCATCTGGCTCACCATGGAACACACGTTGGTATGCCCACAGTAAGTACAGCGCAGCAAGAATGACTCCGGTCGTTGCAGCGACTACCCACCAACGTGCGGTTGGGAACGAACCAATCAGAATGAGGAATTCGCCCACGAAGCCGTTCAGGCCCGGAAGCCCAATTGACGACAACATGATCAACATGAAGAAGCCGGCAAAGATTGGCGCAACTGCCTGGATGCCCTTCAACTCTGCGATCACTCGTGTGTGGCGACGCTCGTAGATCATTCCCACCATAAGGAACAATGCGCCAGTAGAAATTCCGTGGTTCACCATTTGCATGACGCCACCAGTAATTGCCTGGTTGGTGAGTGCGAAAGTACCGAGAACAATGAATCCAAGGTGGGCAACCGA
>JBJOOQ010000146.1:0-4134 GCA_046051205.1 Actinomycetota bacterium | reverse complement strand
CCGAACTCAGCCAGCATCTGGCGTTAAGCCAGCAGCAACAATGCCTGCGATAGCAGCAGCTTCGTCGTTATCGCTGGTATCGCCACTGATTCCTACAGCACCAATAGTTGCTCCACTTGCATCCTTGACTAACACGCCCCCCGGTACAGGAATGAGTGAGCCACCAATTGCTGCGGTTGCAGCGTTAATGAAGTAGGCCTGCGACTCTGCGCGTGCCATGAGTGCTCGCGAACCCATTCCAAGGGCAAGTGCACCATTTGCTTTTCCAAACGCAATTTCAAAACGTTTGTTTGATGATCCATCTTGCTTTTCAAATGCAATAACGTGAGCACCTTTATCGAGCACAACAACCGAAAGCGGTTTGAAATTGTTCTTCGCTGCGTCAGCTTGTGCGCCGGCGATGATGGTTTTGGCAATGGCAAGTGTGATCATGATGATGCTTTCTGTTGTGCTTTACGTTGAATACGACGCGAGTGAAGAATAGGTTCGGTGTAGCCCGAAGGTTGTTCGCAACCCATAGTGATGAGGTCGCGAGCGGACTGGAACGCGATGTTGTCGAAGTTGGGGGCGAGAGGTGTGTACGCCGCATCACCTGCATTTTGTTCGTCAACAAACACAGCCATGCGTTGTAGCGAAGCTTCAACTTGATCGCGTGTAATGACGCCGTGGCGTATCCAGTTAGCAAGCTGTTGTGAAGAGATTCGACACGTTGCTCGGTCTTCCATTAGGCCAACATTGTTGATGTCGGGAACCTTGGAACAGCCAATGCCTTGGTCAATCCAACGCACGACATAACCAAGAATGCTCTGTGCGTTGTTGTCGATTTCACGTTCAATTTCTGCTTGCGTCCATTCGGAAGGGTTTCCAAGTGGAATGGTGAGCACTTGTTGCAACGTAGCTTCGCTGCGGCCAGCAAGTTCGCGTTGGCGTTGCTTCACGCTGACGCGGTGATAGTGAGTGGCATGCAAAGTGGCAGCAGTGGGTGAGGGCACCCAGGCGCAGTTGGCTCCAGATTGTGGGTGGGCAATTTTCTGCACCAACATGTCGCCCATGACGTCGGGTGCAGCCCACATTCCCTTGCCAATTTGGGCCTTTCCGGGAAAACCACAGGCCAGACCAATATCCACATTGCGGTCTTCGTAGCTCTTAATCCAGCCCTGCATTTTCATGGTCGCCTTTGGCACCATTGGGCCGGCCTCCATGCTGGTGTGGATCTCGTCGCCAGTGCGGTCAAGAAACCCAGTGTTAATGAATGCCACACGTGATTTCGCTGCTCGAATGCATTCCTTCAAGTTCACCGAAGTGCGGCGCTCCTCGTCCATGATGCCGATCTTCAGTGTGTTTTCAGGTAGCGACAGTATGCGCTCAACCGCGCCAAACAGGTCGCATGAGAACTTCACCTCTTCAGGCCCGTGCATTTTTGGTTTCACAATGTAAACCGAACCGGCAGGGGAGTTCATAAGCTCGTTTCGGTTGCGAAGGTCATGTAGCGCGCACGTTGCAGTCACTAACGCATCAACAATTCCCTCATGCATTTCATTGCCATCTGCTTGCAGCACAGCAGATGTGGTCATGAGGTGGCCAACATTGCGCGCCAGCATCAGCGATGTTCCTCGTAGCGAAGCAGCATTCCCATCACGACCAGTAAAGGTTTTATCGGTGGCAATGGCGCGCGTGAATGTGCGACCACCTTTTGTGACCTGTTCGGTGAGCGTGCCCTTCATGAGGCCAAGCCAATTGCGGTATACGGCTACCTTGTCAGGCGCGTCTACAGCGGCAACGGAATCTTCAAAATCCATGATTGCAGTAAGAGCAGATTCAAGAACTAAATCGCACATTCCTGCCGAGTCGGTTGCACCAATTGGATGCGATCTGTCAATAACGATTTCAATGTGCAGATCATTGTGCTTTAAGAAAATGGAACTTGGTGAAACTGCATCACCTTTGTGCCCAACAAATGCGCTCGGATCAATTAGCGCGTGTGCAACACCAGAAATGAACCCAACCAACTCTCCACGCTGTACCTCGTAGTTAGTTACCTGTGCGTGACGTGCACCGTTGAGCGTTGTATGCGCCGCCAGGGTTTGGAGTGCCGAGTGCATCGGTTCCGTACAACGCGTCGTACAAAGAACCCCAACGTGCATTAGCCGCATTCAGCGCATAACGAGCATTCATAACAGGCACGACAAGCTGTGGTCCGGCAATGGTTGAAATTTCAGGGTCTACATTTGCCGTTTCAATGGTGAATGCGTTGCCTTCGGGAACGATGTAACCAATGTTGCGGAGGAATGCTTCATAGTCGGCAACATCAAACGGGTGATCAATATGGTCTCGATGCCAATCATCAATGCGGTGTTGCAGCTGTGCGCGTATGTGGAGCAACTCGTTGTTGCGCGGCTCAAATTCGCGTGCAAGTTGGGCTAAACCAGCCCAAAAACTATCGGCGGATATTGGCGTTTCAGGGAGCACTTCGCTTTCAATAAAAGCCACAAACTCTGGGTGGACCAATAGGCCCGAACGCAGCGAATACTCAGCGGTGGTGTTGCTTGGCGGCATGAAACTCCTGCAATGCGATAAATATAACTATCACACACTAGGCAACGCGGTGATGCCCAGTCAATTGCGTAAGTGGGTTACCCGTTAATGCGACACGGCATGCGCTTGATGCCGTTGATGAAGTTGCTCTGCAAGTAAGCAGGCTCTCCTGTAACTACCAAGTTTGGCAAGCGACGACGAATTTCATCGAACATCACGGCAATTTCGCGACGCGCCAGGTTTGCACCTAGGCAGAAGTGTGGGCCGCCTGCGCCGAAACCAACTTGGGCTGGCGCAAGTGTGCGTGCGATGTTGAACTGGTGCGGGTTCTCATAAATTTCTTCGTCGCGGTTACCCGAGTTGTACCACATGACCACTTTTTCGCCTTGCTTAATTTTCACGCCACGAATTTCAGTGTCGCGTGTTGCAGTGCGGCGGAAGTGAATAACTGGCGAGGCCCAACGAACGATTTCTTCAACAGCGCCTTTGGTCTTACCTTCGAAGTCTGAGTACCACGCAGCTTTTTGATCTGGGTGCTCGGTCAGTTGCAACATGCCATGACTAATGGCATTGCGTGTTGTTTCGTTTCCGGCAACAACCAAAAGAATAAAGAAGCTGCCGAACTCTTGCGAGCTCATGCGGTCGCCATCAACGATTGAATGCATCATGACGCTGGTGAGGTCATCGGTTGGGTTGGCTAAACGTGCTTCGCCAAGCGCTTGTGCGTATGCAAACATTTCAAGCGCCACATTGATGAGATTTTCAATAGTGCCACCGAAGTCTGGGTCGCCTGCGCCAAGGATGACGTTGGTCCAATCAAGAATCTGACGCTCGTCGCTTTCGGGAATGCCCATCATTTCGCAAATGATCTGCAGTGGGAATGGAGCTGCAATGTTGTCAACGAAATCGAATTCTTCGTTAGGTCCGTACTTGGCAAGCACCTTGTCCACGATGGACTTGGCTTTGTTCTTTACGTACTCTTCAATGCGAGTAATTTCCTTCGGCGTAAAGCCTTTTGACACAATGGTGCGCAGGCGTACGTGCTTCGGGTCGTCCATGCTGATCATGGAGCCGAAGAATTCATTCAGTTCAACGGTGAGGTCGGCGATGTTGGAGCCCTTGCCGCTGCAGAACAACTCTGGGTTGCGGCTTACATGCCAAATGTCGTCGTGCTTGGTGAGTGCCCAATAGCCCGGCCCAACAGGGAAGTTGGCTAGGGGTATTTCAGGGAAGAACTTCACTGGGGCTTCGCGGCGCAAGGTGGCAAATACCGACTCACGATGCTGGCGGGAACCCTTCCAAAATTCGGGGTCAGAGATATTGATCGAGTCCACTGCGACAGGGCTGAGTTCCATGCCGAAATGGTACCGTTGCGTCACTATTCATTACGGATCGAACGGAGTTTTCAATGTCCGAAGCAGTCATCGTCGCAACCGCCCGCAGCCCAATTGGTCGTGCCAATAAGGGTTCACTTATCGACCTTCGTCCAGACGACATGGCCGCACAGATTGTGCGCGCACTCATGGCCAAGGTTCCACAGGTGAAAGGTTCCGACGTTGAAGACCTCATGCTCGGCATTGGTCAACCAGCCGGAGAAGG
>JBJOOQ010000145.1:0-2847 GCA_046051205.1 Actinomycetota bacterium | reverse complement strand
CGTGCGTAATCGCCGCCAAGTGCAACGGTAAACAAACGCACGTTGCTGTCGCGCTCGCCTACTGCAACCTGATGACCGATTTGCCAGGTGTTCTTGCCAAGTTCGTTAATTGCCAAATAGGTAACGCGTGCAGATTGCGCAGCATGAACTTCAACAACAGGAACAACAAGTGAATGCACATTGTCAGCAGAAGTGAAACGCTCAACGACAACGATCTCGCTGTTCTCGGCAGCGTCAATCACCAAGCGTGGATACGCAACAACACCCGACTTATCTACCGAATGCGTAATGACAACAGTTTGTGTGTGCACTTTGTTCTTGCCAATGTGCAAAGCAACTACATCTGGCGTGTCAGTGTTCAACTGCGCAAACACGTCTGGTTGCACATGCATGCCAGCACCAACAAGTGCAGTTGCAGCAGCACCACTTAGTTGCACGCCTTTGCCACCTTCAACGGTTGTCGTCAGTCGAGTTCGTTAATGCGGCTGTAGCGCCAAATCTCTTCTTCTGTGCTGGGGAGTGCGAGTGCGGTGGTCATTTATCTTTCTTCTTTTTCTTATCGCGAAGTTTCTTCTTGTTTTTGCGCTTGTCGTTCATGTCGGCAACAACTTCGCCGAACACGGCGTTGATAATTGCCTCGGCTTCATCCAACACTGCCGCTGCAGTTCCGTCGTCCAAACTTGCTGGCGCTACCGGAGTTGCTGGTGGAACAAGTGAGCCATGCGCCCAAGCAACATCGGCCATACGTGGCTCGTACTTTTCACAATTTTCTGGGCAACGCCATGGCGCATCTGGCGCTAGGTCGAGGTTGCACTTTCGAACCGTGTCACCGCTTGCATAGGTGCGGCTTTCAAAGTTCTTGCACTCCGACCTCATGGACATAACTTCAGTATCTCGGTGAAAAGCTGGTGTTACTCAGCCAACCGAGCCTTCCATTTGCAACTCAATGAGGCGGCTCCACTCAACGGCATATTCCATTGGCAATGTGCGGGTTACAGGCTCGATAAAGCCGTTCACCACCATGCCCATTGCCTGTTCCTGTGTAAGACCACGGCTCATCAAATAGAACAACTGCTCGTCTGCAATTTTGGAAACGGTTGCTTCGTGACCAATTTGTGCATCGCGCTCGCCCACTTCCATGTACGGGAAAGTGCGGCTTTCTGATTGATCGTCCAAGATCAGTGCGTCGCACTGTACGTGGCTCTTGCAATTGGTCGCGCCTTCTTCAATGCGCACGAGTCCGCGATAGGTGGTGATGCCCGAATCTTTCGAGATGGACTTCGACACAATCTTCGACGATGTCTCTGGTGCAGCGTGCACCATTTTTGCTCCTGCGTCTTGATGCTGACCAGCACCTGCATAAGCAACGGACAACACTTCACCTGTTGCTTTTGGACCCATGAGATACACGCTTGGGTACTTCATGGTCAGCTTGGAACCGATGTTGCCATCGATCCATTCCATGTGTCCTTCGGCTTCTACGCGTGCGCGCTTGGTTACCAAGTTGTATACGTTTGGCGACCAGTTTTGAATGGTGGTGTACGTAACATGCGCACTTGGCTTCACAATGATTTCAACTACTGCAGAGTGCAACGAGTCGTTGGTGTACACCGGTGCAGAGCAACCTTCGATGTAGTGAACTTTTGAACCTTCGTCGGCAATGATGAGCGTGCGCTCGAACTGACCAGCGTTTTCGCTGTTAATGCGGAAGTACGCCTGCAATGGCATTTCACATTCCACCCCTGGTGGAACGTAAATGAACGAGCCGCCCGACCACACCGAAGTATTGAGCGCGCTGAACTTGTTGTCGCCCATTGGAATAACCGAACCGAAGTACTGCTTCACCAAGTCTGGGTATTCGCGAAGTGCGGTGTCCATGTCGCAAAACAAAATGCCTTGCTCTTCTAATTCAATACGGTTGCGGTGATACACCACTTCCGAGTCGTACTGTGACGTAACGCCGGCAAGGTACTTACGCTCGGCTTCTGGAATGCCAAGCTTTTCGTACGTCTTCTTCATTTGCTCTGGCAAGTCTTCCCACTCATCGGTTTGAGCAGTTGCTGGCTTCAAGTAATAAAAGATGTCTTGGAAGTCGAGGTCTGGCATGTTGATGTCGAACCACGGTGCCATCGGCTTGCGTTCAAACGTCTTCAGCGAGCGGAGTCGCATGTCGCGCATCCACTTTGGTTCGCCCTTCCACCACGAGATCTGCTCAACCACTTGTTCGTTCAAACCCTTTTCAGGCTTGAAGGCATACTCTGCTTCGTCACTCCAGCCAAGGGAGTACTTGCTGAGATCGAGGTCAAATGCAGTCACAATGGGCTCCCTGAAGGGTTGGGTAATTACTACTACCGCCATAGTAACAATTACTAAACCCCATGCCACATCGGGCTCACAGATAGCGTGACAGTCTCTTATGGAACGCTTTGGCCTCGTCGGCTTGCCCAATGCCGGCAAGTCATCTTTATACAACGCACTCACGAACGGTGCCGCCTTGGCAGCCCCGTACCCATTTGCCACTAAGGACCCAAACATTGGTGTGGCCAAAGTGCTCGACCCACGTCTTGAAGCACTTGCCGAAATGTCGAAGACACAGCGCACTGTGTACGCGACTGTTGAAGTAGTTGACATCGGCGGACTCGTTGAAGGTGCAAGCAAAGGTGAAGGCCTTGGCAACAAGTTTCTTGCGAACATTCGCGAAGTAGATGCGATTGTGTTTGTGCTTCGCGCGTTTGTTGACGACGACATCCCTGGTCCGTCCGACCCACTCGAACACCTACGCGTGGTTGAAATTGAACTTGCACTCGCCGACTTGGAAACCGTGGAGACACGAATTAATCGTGCGCA
>JBJOOQ010000144.1:0-2671 GCA_046051205.1 Actinomycetota bacterium | reverse complement strand
CCAGCACTTGACACCATTACTGATAGCCAAACAGAGCGGAAGCTTTTTCCTAAAGGACGCCTCCGTGCCATGGCTTAGGAAACGCTGATGCGAATGAAGTGCGCGCCGCGATGCTCGAAAGCTTCTGCAAGCACAATTGAAAACGCTTCCACGGTGGTGACGTCTACTGCGTTCCATCCGAACCCGCGCGCAATGGCAGTTGGATCGTGAGACGAAACATCGACACCCATTCGCGGAGCATGAACGTCGTCAAATGACTCGCGAATTTGTGCGTAACCACGGTTATCCCACAGCACCATCACGATGTCGACGCCTTCGTCGATTGCAGCAGCCATTTCGGCGACGGTAAATAACCATCCACCGTCACCAACGATTGCGAGCACAGGAGTTACTGGGTTCGCAATTGCAGCACCGATTGCCATTGGTAGCGCGCAACCAAGAGTGCCGAATCCAAACGGTGCCAACCACGAACGCGCAGTGTCGCATGCCATGACCGTGTGGGCCGCGTATGCGAGCTGAGTGGAGTCCACTGCAACCAATGTTCCTTTCGGAATAATTTGTTCCATCGCATCGATCCATGGCAGTAGGTCTTGGCGCACTCCAGCCCGCGCAGACAATCGCAAATTCGTGGCACGCGAGGACCCGCTATTTGATGATGAAACGCCAAGGTTTTTCAGTTCTTGTTGAAGCGACGTGAGTGTTAAGGATGAATCACCAAGTAGGGAAATTTCAGGCAGCACACGACGTTGCATCTGCTCTGCGTCAATGTCGATACGAACAACTTTTCCGGTGAACTGCAGTGCACGCCCACCGTTATACAAGTCGGCATCGGAAAGCTCTGACCCAGCCACCAACACCACGTCTGACAGCTCAATTTCTTCTTGCACTCGAGGAATGACGAGCGCCGAACCAACACACAGTGGATGTGTTGAGGGCACTTCGCCTTTTGCATTCCCGGTGAGCACAATCGGCGAGTCGATTGCAGTAGCGATACTGGAAATGAGTTCTCCAGTGCCGAGTGCACCACCGCCGGCAATAATCATCGGGCGCTTTGCAGCGGCAAGTAGTTGCGCAGCACGTTGAATGTCTGATGCTTGAGCAACAGGTTTAGCGACATTGGTTGTAACGCGTGTGAATGGCTCGACAAATTGTTCAAGTACGTCGGTAGGAATAGCAATGTGTACAGGTCGCGGGCGACTGGAAGTAAACACATTCCATGCGCGCTCAATGAGCTGTGGCAGCTGACTTGGGTCAATAACGGTTTCGCTGAAGGCTGTAACGGTGCGAACTATTGCCGACTGATCGTCAAGATCATGCAGCGGACCAAACTTTTTGCCAAGAGCATTTGTTGGAGTCGTGCTTGCAAGAACCAACATGGCGCGGGAGTCGTGATACGCCTGAGCAATTGGTGTAATTACATTGGTTAGACCTGGGCCAGAGATCAATGCGCAAATACCTGGCTTGCCTGTTGCAATCGACCAGCCATCAGCCATGAAACCGGCACCTTGCTCGTGGCGGGGAGCGACAACTCGAATACCCGAGCGATGCAGGCCTCGGAAGAGTTCAATGTTGTGTACGCCTGGTATTCCGAACACCGTGTCCACTTGGTATTCGCGTGCCAAAAGGTCAATGATCGCCTCACCCACGCGCATTTTTTCTGACGAAGCCACGGGGCAAATCTAGCCGAGAGCCTCAATCACGGAGTCGTGCGATCAATGACTCTTTGGCTTCTGGCCATTCGTCGTGCAGCAATGAGTAGTAAGCCGAATCTCGGTAACCGTCATTTGCTCCATCAGATGAATACATGTTGTGGCGAAGGATTCCCTCAAACTTGGCACCAACTCGTTCGATGTTTGCACGTGAAGCGGTGTTTCGCGCATCGGTTTTAAAGAACAATCGGTCTACGTCTAGTTGCTCAAATGCATACGACATCATCAGCAACTTTGCCTCGGTGTTCACGAACGTTCGCTGTGCAGATTTACTCAACCATGTTGAGCCAATTTCAATGGCGTTCGGCCGCACCGAATCTGAAGGCTTGCCGTCTGGCGATGGCCAGTATTCAGCAGACATGAATCGAGTTGATCCAACAACTGTTTCGGTATCTACGCGAATGGTGGCAAAAGGCAGAGCGGTTCCCGAAGCGTGTGCACCTAATGCGCTTTCGATGTATCTCGCAACATCTGATTCAGTTGGTTCAGGTACCCATGTGTATCGAAACGACTCGCGCGATTCTGCTGCAGCCGCTATCAGTCCCTGAACATGGTCAATGGAGAGTGGCTCTAGTCGAACCCTGTTTCCGCGAAGCGTTACTGCTTCAGGGCTGCTTCAAATGCTCTGGTGCCGTCAACCAAAGCCTTGCGCTCTGCTTCATTCAAAACTGAATAGGCAGGAATGCACAATGCGTCGGTGAGTTTCTCGGCTTCAACCATCAGTGCACGAACTGCGTCATCAACTAAAGGTGCGTCGTCTTCGCCCCAGCCGAAACCTTTCACATCATTTGGTCGCTTCACGTAGTGAGCTTGTTTCGATGTAAGGCCTACTGCGCGAATGGCAATGAGGTGCGCTGAACCACGGAATTCTCGAAGCGATGCAGCAAGTTGCATTGCGCGCGCTGGTGTGTCTTCAGCAAGCGGCATGGATTTGAAAGCGGCAAACAACGCAAGGCCGTCAG
>JBJOOQ010000143.1:0-4030 GCA_046051205.1 Actinomycetota bacterium | reverse complement strand
CCCAGTTTGGATTTATTGGCAGTGCCATCCAGTGACAACATCAATTCGTCAACTGCTTGTTGGCTCGATGCGTCTGCGCCAACTAAAGCAGTGGCGATTGGTCCGTTCACATTGCCGACAGCTTTTTGCACGCCTTTACCCAAGTAGCGAGTGCCGCCATCGCGAAGTTCAACTGCTTCGTGTTCACCGGTAGATGCACCTGATGGAACGATTGCTCGTCCGCGCGCACCAGATTGCAACGTGACTTCAACTTCGACGGTTGGATTTCCACGCGAGTCCAAAACTTCGCGACCAACTACTTGCTTGATTGTGCTCATGACTACACGCTAGTCAGCGCACGAATTCACGTTCACTTCCGTGCTTTGGCCTCATCCCACAGTGCGTCAAGCGTGGCAAGGTCGACAGCGTGTAAGTCAATGTTTCGCTCAAGTGCGAGTGCCTCAACATGTTCAAAACGAGCACGGAATTTGTCGCTGGCTTCTCGTAGGGCTGTCTCGGCATCGTGACCCAAATGGCGAGACAAATTGACCACGCTGAACAGCAAATCGCCAAGTTCCATACGCACCGTGTCTGGGTCTGCCTGCTGACTTATGGCGTCACGAATTTCGGCTGACTCTTCACGGATCTTGTCGAACGCGCCATCGGCGTTTGGCCAATCGAATCCAACATCAGCAGCACGCTTTTGCAACTTTGTTGCATACGACAGTGAAGGCGCTGCTTTGGCAACACCGCTGAACACGGAGTCGGACTTCGCGTCATTAGAGAGTCGTTCTTGGCGCTTCACTTCGTCCCACGTGCTCACTACGTCGTTCGCGCTGTTAGCAACCGCATCGCCGAACACGTGTGGGTGTCGGCGCACCAGCTTGTCGTGAATGGACCGCGCAACATCGGCAAGTGTGAATCTGCCTTCCTGTTCGGCGATCGTGGCATGAAACTCCACTTGATACAACAGGTCGCCAAGTTCTTCAATAAGTGCATCATCGGTAGTTGGATTTTCGGCATCAAGTTCATTGATGGCGTCGACTACTTCATATGTCTCTTCAAGCAAGTGCTTGATGAGTGATTGGTGCGTTTGCTCAATGTCCCATGGGCACTGCTCACGCAATGTGCGCGCAAGTTGGTGAAGCTTCACCATTTCACCAGCGATGGGCTGAGCAAGTTGAGGTATGTACAGCGTGGTGAGGTGATCGGCTGGAAGCACGCGGTCGAGTTCTTGCCACGTGGTGTGTTCCACGCGTTGATCCGGAAGACCAAGGTGATGAAGCAGAACAACTGGCTCGTCGCCAACTGCTTCATCAAATGACAACTTCACATCGGATAGCACCCAGTCGGCGTGCACTTGAGCAACAAGTAGTGGCCCGCGCTCATTGGCAGCCTCTGCTGCAAAACGATGGCCGTCAATCAATCGAACACCTGCATTCACAGGGTCAATGCCGAGTGCTTCCCATGCAAGATCAAGAAAACTCATGGCTGGCAGAACGTGAACGTCAATTCGCGTGTCTGCGCGAAGTTGCGTCACGCTTGTTTCAAGAAGCAACGGAGAACCCGGAGCAAGTCTGCAGTCGGGTGTTTCCTGGTGCGAACGAATTGATGCGGAATCGATGCAATTGCTTGCAGCGTTGCTTCAGTAACCGTGTTGCGCGGGCCTGGCCCTAAACCAACAATGACGACGCGACCAACCGAAGTGCGATTGCTCATGTCGTCTGCAATTTACAGGTCGGTGATTTTTCCGGTTGCTGTGTCCCAGCGACCGTACTCAGACGCAATGGTTACATCACGTGTTGCAAGTACACCTGACATCAACAACATTCCCGGAGACTTTGACATCATGAGTGCAAGCGATGCCTTGATATCGGCGAATGGGCGAATCATGATGACGTGGTAGCCAAAGCTTGATTTCACAGGACCAGTTGGAACACCAACAGCTGCAGAGAGCGCACCAGCGGTAAACGCTGAATCAAATTGTGATTGGTAGTCCGAAAGGGGAATGCAATCTCCGTCAGCCGATCCAAGGATGCCGCCAGTTGTTGCTGCGTTAGGTTCGGTGCTGTACTCGCCAGCAAGTTTCTTGAAGTCACCACCATCATTCAGTTTTTTGATGACTTCAGTTGCTGTTGCTTCTTCTTCTACCAAGATGTGTTGAGCGCACATTGCACCAACTGATGCAGGAGCTTTGTTGTACATCTTTTCAAGGTCTGCTTCTGAAGGTGCCTTCACTCGGGTGAGTGCGAGGTCTCCGCTGTTCAGCCCAATGATGAGGTCTTTCAAGTCTTGACCCAAGGTGTCGTAACCGGCATCTTTTGAAATTTGGTCAATCACCGCTTTGGTGTCTGCGTCGGTAACAGTCACGTTGTACTCGGCGAGTACGAGTTTGGTTGCTTCACCGCGAACGATGGCAGCAAGTACCGAGCGCACCGCGTCCATTGGTACTACGCCGTTTTCGAGCTCGATCTGACCTGCGTCCGAAAGTTGAGAAAGTGCTGTCTCGAGCGTCGTTTTTGCAATTGCAGAACCGTCAACAGACGCAGCATCATTTTTTGAACTTCCGCCGCAGCTTGCGAGAGAAATCATTGCAACGCATGCAATAGCGAGTGAACGAACAGACTTACGGGAGGTGCGTGACATTTGGTAAAGCCTAGTTGTCGTCAAAGAGTTCCTGCAGGAACGACACCAAATAGTCAACAACTCCAGCATCTGCTTGTTTGCCTTGTGGGGCACGGGGCAGCATGACACTGAGTTGTTTGGTCTGCTCATTCCATTCACTGCTCTTTGCAATTCGAGTCAAACGCATTTGTTGGCTTGCCTTTAGCGAAACGGGCAGTAAACGTGCTCTACCGTCAGCGACAACAAGTTCGCGCAGACCAACTCGATGACATTCTGCTCGCAACTCTCCAACGCGAATAAGTGCAAGTGCTGCTTCAGGAAGTGGGCCGTAACGGTCAATCCATTCATCGCGAATATCGGCAACGTCTGACTGTGTGGTGACTGCTGCAAGCCTGCGGTAGGCATCGAGGCGAGATTCTTCCTTCGACACATAGTCGGTAGGCAAGTACGCATTGGTGGCAACGTCGAGCTTGAGTTCGGGAACAATTGGCGGAACGTCTTCGCCCTTCATCTCAGACACTGCTTCGGTGACGAGCTGGCAGTACAAGTCGTAACCAACGGCTGCGATGTGGCCACTTTGTGCTTCGCCCAACATGTTTCCTGCGCCACGAATTTCTAAGTCGCGCATGGCAATTTTGAATCCGCTTCCTAATTCGGTTGCTTCACCGATGGTCTTCAAGCGTTCGTATGCGTCTTCGGACAACACCTTGTCGCGCGGATGAAACAGATATGCATATGCACGCGAACCACTGCGGCCTACGCGTCCACGAATTTGATGCAACTGTCCAAGCCCGAGCAGGTCGGCACGCTCAACAACCAATGTGTTTACGGTTGGCATGTCGATGCCGCTTTCGATGATGGTGGTGCACACCAATACATCAAACTTTCCTTCCCAGAAATCAAGAACAATTTGCTCGAGTCGGCCCTCGTCCATTTGGCCGTGCGCAACCGCAATACGTGCTTCTGGAACAAGTTCGCGAAGCTCTTGCGCTCGCTGCTCAATACTTTGCACGCGATTGTGCACCCAGAACACTTGGCCATCGCGCAATAGTTCGCGGCGAATAGCTTCAGTGGAGACACGTTCGTCGTCTTCACCAACAAATGTGAGAATCGGTTGGCGATCGGCAGGTGGTGTTTGCAGCAACGACATGTCGCGAATTCCGACAAGGCTCATTTCGAGTGTGCGAGGAATTGGTGTTGCGGTCAACGTGAGCACGTCCACGTTGGTCTTCAACTTCTTCATCATTTCTTTGTGCGTTACGCCGAACCGTTGCTCTTCGTCGACAACAAGTAGCCCAAGGTCTTTGAACTTCACGCCTTCCTGCAACAAGCGATGCGTGCCAATCACACAGTCCACGTCGCCACTGGCAACGCCTGCAAGAACTTTTTTCGCTTGCGAGTTAGTGAGAAAGCGTGAAAGGGACTC
>JBJOOQ010000142.1:0-2544 GCA_046051205.1 Actinomycetota bacterium | reverse complement strand
GTGCTCATGATGCTCGCGTATGTCAACGTTTTCGTTGGTGTCTTCAACATGTTTCCTTCGTTGCCATTTGACGGTGGTCACGCTGCTGTTGCCACCTACGAGAGACTGCGCAGCCGAAACGGTGTGCGATATCGGGCCGATTTTGGCAAGATGATCCCGCTTGCAACAGCAGTGATTGCACTGCTGATCGTGATTACTTTTGCTGGTTTGTATCTAGACATCACGCAACCCTTCGGGTAGTGGCACACTGGTATCTATGAATTTCGAGCGCCGCCAGACGAAGCAGATTCATGTAGGCAAGGTGGCAGTTGGTGGTGGAGCGCCTATCAGCGTTCAGTCCATGACCACCACGAAAACCTCAGACGTTGAAGGCACCCTGCAGCAGATCTATGCGCTTGCAGCTGCAGGTTGCGACATTGTCCGCTGCACATGTAACGAAATTGAAGCCGCGGAAGGACTCGCACAAATCGTTCCACGTTCGCCGGTGCCGATCATCGCCGATATTCATCATCAATACAAGATGGCGCTTGCAGCACTTGAGGCTGGCGTTCAGGGTTTGCGATTGAACCCTGGAAATATTCGCAAGCCCGAACACATCAAAGCAGTGGCCATGGAAGCTCGTGACCGCAACGTGCCAATTCGTATTGGTGTCAACGGTGGCTCACTCGACCCGGCACTGTATGAAAAGCATGGTGGCTTAACAGCCGAAGCCATGGTTGAGTCTGCGTTGCAAGAAATCGCGTATTTCCAAGAGGTTGATTTCGATCTCATCAAGATTTCGGTGAAAGCATCAAACGTGCCACTGATGGTTGAGGCGTATCGCCAACTCAGTGCAGTTACTAATTATCCGTTGCACTTAGGCGTTACCGAAGCGGGTCCACTTCCAAACGGTCTCATCAAAGCAACTGCTGGAATTTCCACGCTGTTGCTTGAGGGTATTGGTGACACCATTCGTTACAGCCTCACTGCAGACCCAGTGGAAGAAGCACGTGCCGGTCGACAGCTGCTTGAGTCGCTCGGTTTGCGCGAGCGCAAGAACGTCGACCTCATCGCATGTCCAAGTTGCGGTCGCGCAGAAATCGACGTCATCGAAGTAGCCAATCGCGCAATGCGCGCATTTGAAGACAAGAAGATTCCACTGCAGATTGCGGTAATGGGTTGCGTAGTGAACGGCCCAGGCGAAGCGCGCGAAGCCGACTTGGGTATTGCCGCAGGCAACAAACGTGGTCACCTGTTCGTGAAGGGTCGCAACGTTGCGGTTGTGCCAGAATCCGAAATGGTGGAAGCTCTAGTCGATTGGGCAACGTACATTCATGAACACGGTGTTGAAGCCGCAATTGCGCGCGTAGACACCACAATTGCCGAACGCGAAGCCGCAAAAGACCGCAACGCATTGCTCGAAGAAAAAGGCGACGACGCTAATCATTCGACTGAAAAGATTGTGGAAATTCGCAAGACGATTTCCGGGAACTAAGTATTTAGTGGGTTCCCCACGTACGAAATACCGTTGCGTTACCGCTGAGCGTTACCGAATCACCATTTCGCAGAACTGCGGCCTGTCCAGCATGTAGCGAAGTTGCATTTCCCGAAGTGCAAACCAAGATTTCGGCGTCATGCGTTGCGCGCAATTCATGTGTTCCAGAAACATCAATGCGCTGTGTGCCGAATCGAGAGGTGGTCACGGGGTATTGCCACACACCTTGGCTTACTGATTCAGCTTCAATCAGTGGAGATGCAATTGCACTCATGTTGGCAACATGAAGAAACTCGTCAACGTTTACATTCTTCTGAGTAAACGCAGCGCGCACCACGTTGTCGGAAGAGGCCATCACTTCGAATCCGGTTCCACCTAAATACGCATGTACGTTGCCGGCTCCGAGGTACAGCGCTTGACCAGGTTGCAGTTTCACATGATGCATGAGCAGTGCAACGAGAATTCCGCCATTACCCGGATACATGGTGGCAAGTCGACCGGCCCAGGCTGGCATGTGTAACGGCAGTTGATGAGGACCGGTGGTGAGCGCCCAACGCACGCATTCGGCAAGTCCGTCGTCGGCAAGATGTTTGCCTAGTTCTGTCCACCCAAAGCGATTACACAACTCAAGGTTTTCATTGTCGCTACGGAATCCACAGATGGCTTCAAATGCCGACATAGCAACGAGTAACTCGGGTTTTGCTGAAGCATCTCGATAAATGCGTAGCGGTGAGTCAAGTGAAATACCAATTTCGTTTTCTTGCTGGTAGCCCGATTGCGCTTGTTCATCGGTTGGGTGCGTTTGTAACGACAATGGTTTTGCGGCCGCAATGATCTTCACAAGAAACGACAGCTCGCCGGCATAACTCGAGAGCGGTTGATTGCCGGTTTCGGTTTTTACGAGTGATGGTCCTGATCGGTGAGTGCCGAACCACAGTTCCGCCCAAGGTTTCGCATCGGGTTCTACGCCGAGAAACTCGGGAATCGTTTGTTGATCGCCCCAGTCGTAATGATGAACTACTCCACGGAGGAGTTGCATGGCGTTTACTTCCCGCGAGCCTGCGCGACCA
>JBJOOQ010000141.1:0-2545 GCA_046051205.1 Actinomycetota bacterium | reverse complement strand
TAATGATGGTGAATATCCCAGGATTCACACCCGACACAACGCAAGGCTGGCGAAGGTTCACCAGCGGAATATCTCTCGCCCGCCAAATTTCTGGTGTCAGCAGACTGCTCATCACACTCGCCACCTTTTCGCTGTTTTCACTTCCCTACGTTGGTTTGTTCCCAGCAGTCGCACATGTCAACTTCGGAATCGCAGAAGACGGCGCTGCATATAAGTGGTTGTATGCAACGTGGGGTCTCGGTGCTGCACTCGGCGGCTTAGCCATTGGCACCAAATTCTCACATCGAGATCAACGCAAGCTTGTGCAGTATGGGTTCGTCGGCTTTGCCGTGAGCATGGTGTTCTTCGCCGTTTCGCGCTCTGCTATTCCGGCATTCATTTTCGGATTCATTCTTGGATTCGCCTACTTCTTCACCACCACTGCAATGTCAATCGTGGTGCAAAGCAGATTGAAACCAGAAATGCGTGGACGCGTGATGTCGCTGTGGTTCATGGCCTTTGGTGGAACCGTTCCACTCGGCAACATGCTGTTTGGTCCAGTTGTCGATCAATACGGTGCACGTTGGCTATTGCTCTTTGGGGCGGCGTGGGCATTGTTCTTGGCTTGGTGGTGCAACGTTTCTGCACTCGATGCAAAAAACAAATTTCTACTGAATCAGTAACTGAACAACTCGCTCGAGGGCCGCTACGCGTGAGCCCTTCACCAATACGGCAACATCAGTTCCACCGTTACGCACAACTTTCACAGCATCGTCAATCGAAAATGACGGAGTTGCGTAATTGTCGGTTTCACATGCGATGAACTCAATCTTTTTGCTCCGCGCATACTCAACGATTGCGCTGTGCTCTGCTGAGGAATCTGCCAACTCGGCCATCTGACCGGCAATCACTACATGGCGTGATGCCTTCATTCCCACCAATGTGTCAAGTGCAGCGCACATCGAAGCAGGGTTGGCGTTATACGCGTCATTGATGATCGTCATTCCGTCATCTGTCGTAATCACCTGCATACGCATTGGCGAGACAAAACTTTGCTCCAAAGCCGCTGCAGCGCTGTGAATACTTACACCACACACTCCGGACACGGCGATCGCTGCTGCAGCATTCAACGCCATATGGGCACCTGGAACCGACATCGCCCACGACACAGTTCCCCACGGTGTAGCTGCTGTTACTGAAGCGCGCGCCATCTCGTCGAGTTCGCATTTGACAATTCGAATATCGGCGCTTTCATGTACGCCGTACGTCAACACCTGCGCTTGAGTCAAGCCGCGCATGTTGCGCACACGTTCATCGTCGGCATTCAGAATTGCGTAGCCAGAACTTGGAAGCGCTTGCACCAATTCGGCTTTTGCTTTTGCCACGCCTTCGATGCCACCAACCCGCTCGGTATGAGCTGCAGCAACCGCCGTCACCACGCCTATTACTGGTCGACCGATTGAACACAACCGAGTGATCTCTCCAAAACCACGCATGCCCATTTCCAACACCAAGGCCTGCGAGTTGTCTGCTGCGTTCAGCAGTGTGACTGGTAATCCTTGATCATTATTAAACGAACGCTCGCTGGCCGAAACCACGATTTCACTCGAGAGTGCAGCAGCAATGAAATCCTTCGTTGAGGTTTTTCCAACCGACCCAGTTATTCCGACCACTCTGTTGCCAACCGATGGCTCAAGACGAGCACGTGCCCAAGCACCAAGTTTGAGCAATGCAGAAAGCGTGTCGTCAACAACAATGGCACTGCGACCAACTGGATCACGCTGAGTGAGATACGCACCTGCACCAGACTTCAATGCGGCCTCAATGAACTCGTGTCCATCGCGTTCGGCAACTATTGGAACGAACAATTGCCCTGGCGCAATGGTGCGTGAATCAAAACTGACACCCGATAAGTGGGCATTTTGTCCAACGAGCGTGCCACCAGTTGCATTCGCCACATCGGCAGCCATAAAGCGCATGCACCGAGAATACTGATTATTACCTAGTACCGTGTTTCATAGTGACTACACAAACTCCAACACACATAATCGTGTTGTTTGGTGGAGAATCCGCCGAGCACGATGTCAGCTGCGTCACTGCAGCACATGTGCTTCGCGCTCTAGATCCGCAGAAGTATCGCATTAGTGCAATCGGAATCACTCGCAAAGGTAAATGGAACCTGGCCACTCAAGCAATGGCCGATCTCAAACGTGGACCAGAACACATTGGGCCAAAACTGTCAACCGAAGGCGAACCAACTTCTATTTCAATAGTTGTTGGAGACGCCCGTGAAGCCACACAAACAGTGGTGTTCCCTCTGCTCCACGGCCCACTTGGTGAAGACGGAACCATTCAGGGACTACTTGAACTTGCAAACATTGCTTTTGTTGGAACAGGCGTGCTGGGCAGCGCAGTGTCTATGGACAAGGGTGTGGCAAAACAAGTACTGCATGCCAACTCGATTCCCCAACCAAACTACGTTTCGCTCCGCGAATCACATGTCAATGACGCATCCTTGAAGCACGCGATCGAAACCCTTGGTCTGCCTCTCTTCGTTAAGCCAGCA
>JBJOOQ010000140.1:0-2587 GCA_046051205.1 Actinomycetota bacterium | reverse complement strand
CCGGCGTTGTTCACCACTGCATGCAAGTCGCCAAAGGTTTCGACCGCAGTGTTAATGAGGCGCTCGGCGCCTGCCCATGTTGAAATGTCGTCGCCGTTAGCAACTGCGCGGCCGCCCATGGCCTCGATTTCATTCACCACTTGCTGGGCTGGCGATGTGTCGCCACCACTGCCATCTACGCCAGCACCCAAGTCGTTCACCACGACCAAAGCGCCATGCTTGGCAAGGCTTAAGGCATGTTCGCGACCAATACCGCGACCCGAACCAGTGACAACTACTACACGACCTTCACATAAGCGACTCATAACGACAAACCCTAGTCTCTACCCCGTGCCCGAAACTTTGTCGAACACCACACCTGCCATGCAGTGCGATGTGGCAATTGTTGGCGCAGGGCCTGCAGGAATTGCTGCGGCACTCACTCTGCGCAAGTCGGGTTACGACGTTGTTGTGGTGGACAAAGCGACGTTTCCGCGCGACAAATGTTGTGGTGATGGTTTAACCACCGGCGCATTGCGCATTCTGGAAGAACTTGAATTTGACCCAAACACCGTGCCTAGCTGGACCGTGTGTGAAGACGTACGACTGCGTTCGCCTGGCGGCCGCGAAATGCACATGCCATTGCCACATGGCGCCGGACAATTTGCTGCGATTACACCGCGCATTGAATTAGACAACGCGTTAGTTGAACAAGCAAAGCGCGCTGGCGCGAGTGTGCTTGAAGGACATGCATTTATTGCAATTGATAATTCATCACGCGACTTCGCAACCATTGAAGTAGAAAACATTGGAACCATTCGCGCAAAGTTTGTTATTGCTGCCGATGGCATGTGGTCGCCAGTACGTAAAGCACTTGGGCTTTCACAATCTGGTTACCTTGGCGAGTGGCACGCGTTTCGCCAGTACGCAACGAATGTGACTGGTACATCAAAAGATCGTTTGCATGTGTGGTTCGACAAAGATTTGCTCCCTGGTTACGCATGGTCGTTCCCGCTAAAAGGCGGACGCGCCAACGTTGGCTTTGGCATTTTGCGCGGCGGAAAGTATTCCGTTCAAGAAATGAAAGACTTGTGGCCAAACTTGTTACAGCGTCCACACATTCGTGAAGCACTTGGTGCAACAGCCGTTATGGAAGACCGTCACACTGCGTGGCCAATTCCTGCACGCATTACTACAGCCACGCTCAGCAGCGGCCGCGTGTTGTTTATTGGTGACGCAGCGTGCGTGACCGACACCTTGACGGGTGAAGGAATTGGGCAAGCGCTGTTGTCGGGTCAACTTGCCGGCCAAGCCATTATCAAGACCGGCAATCGCGAGGCATCAATTGCCCGACGCAATTACGAAAAGCTCGTGAAGCAGCATCTGTTTGCCGACCATCGCATGAGTGTGACTCTTGGCAAGATTCTGCAGAGCAGCATTGGCGCTCGCGGCGCACTTCGCCTTGCAAGCCTTACGCCATGGACACGACGCAACTTCGTGCGCTGGATGTTTGAAGACGAACCACGTGCCGCCGCGTTCACTCCGCGCCGCTGGCACAAGGGCTTTTTGAAGCGTGAAGGTGCCTTCAAGAACTACGGTTAGAGCTATGCGCACACGCTTAACCGACATGCTCGACATTGAATTTCCCATCATGCTCGCGGGCATGGGTGGCGTGTCGTATCACCGTTTGGTTGCGGCCGTTTCTGAGGCAGGCGGCCTTGGCACTCTTGGTGCAAGCACCATGCAAGCTGGCGAACTGGATGACGAAATTGCAGGCGTAAAGAAGCTGACGAACAAAGCATTTGGTGTGGACTTGCTGACCGCACTTCCCCACACGTTGGAACGTGATGTTGATTTGATCATTAAGAGTGGTGCGCGAGTATTTGTTGCAGGCTTGGGTGTGCCGCGCGACATTATTGACCGCCTGCACAAAAACGGCGTGTTGGTTGGTTCGATGTGCGGAAAAGTACGTCACGCAACTGCTGCGTATGAAAGCGGATGCGACTTTGTGGTTGCACAAGGCACCGAAGGTGGCGGACACACCGGCACAGTTGCCACCATGGCACTCGTTCCCCAAGTTGTCGATGCAGTTGGCGACAAGATGGTGGTGGTTGCTGCAGGCGGTTTGTTTGATGGTCGCGGACTTGCGGCTTCACTTGCACTGGGCGCCGATGGCGTATGGGTTGGAACTCGATTCATTGCCACACACGAAGCACGCAGCGTTGACGGCTACAAAGAAAAACTCATTGACACGCTTGAAGACGGAACCGTAATTACACGCAGCTACACCGGCAAGACATGTCGCGTGGTGCGCAACAACTGGACAAACAAGTTTGAAGAGCACCCAGAAACGTTGCAAGGGTTTCCACAGCAAGCCATTGCTTCAATGCAGGCTGGCGTAAATCACTTGGGTTACCCAGAAGGAACCAAGGTTGATGTTGACCAAGAGTTCATGCCGGCTGGCCAAGGTGTTGGAGCAATTAAGAGCATTGTGCATGCTGGCGACTTGGTGCGCAGCATGATGGCAGAAGCCGAGCAATCGCTCGACCGTATTCAAGCAATGCGCAAGTAACAATTTCTGCATGGGAGTACTTCGCTCAAACGCCAG
>JBJOOQ010000139.1:0-3083 GCA_046051205.1 Actinomycetota bacterium | reverse complement strand
GGCAAGCGGCAGTCGAACGCGGCGAGAATGCGACTTGCGAAGCGACAAGGTTGTTGAACAGACATCGCGCACTTGGTCCATGACGATTACCAATTCGTTGTCAACAGGAATGTCTGCTGCAACTGGCCACTCGGTGAGGTGCACGCTGCGATTACCCGTAAGACCGATGTACACCTGCTCGGTGATCAATGGCAACAACGGTGCTGCAACACGCGTCAATACATCGAGAACGGTATGCAATGTGTCAATCGCCTGTTGATCGCCAGACCAAAAACGATTGCGACTGCGGCGAATGTACCAATTTGTTAGTACATCAAGGAACGTGCGAACTTGCTGACACGCATTGAACAAGTCGTATGCATCCATGCTGACGGTGGTATCAGCAACGAGGTGATGCAGTTTCGAAAAGATGTAGGTGTCCAACACATTGTCGGATGTGTAATCGACCTTGCCCGACTTTCCTTCTGCGTTTGCATACAGCGACAAGAAATACCAGCTGTTCCACAGTGGCAACATCACTTGTCGAACTGTGTCACGAATTCCCTCTTCGGTGACGGCAAAATCGGAACCACGCAAAATGGACGACGACAGCAAGTACCAACGCATTGCATCTGCGCCGTAGTTATCAAACACACCCATTGGGTCTGGATAGTTGCGAAGACTCTTCGACATCTTTTGACCATCGGCGCCGAGCACAATGCCGTGACTCACACATGTTGAAAATGCGGGACGATCGAATAGCGCCGTAGCCAACACGTGCAAGGTGTAGAACCAGCCTCGTGTTTGACCTATGTATTCAACGATGAAATCACCAGGATTGTGCTGTTCGAACCATTCTTGATTCTCGAATGGGTAATGAACTTGCGCAAACGGCATTGACCCGCTTTCGAACCAGCAGTCCAACACCTCTGGCACACGACGCATCATGGACTTGCCCGATGGGTCATCGGGGTTTGACCGCACCAAGTCGTCAACTACAGGACGATGCAATTCGGTTACTTTTACTCCGAAGTCGCGCTCGAGTTCTGCAACACTTCCGTACACATCAATACGTGGAAAATCTGGATTATCACTGCGCCACACGGGAATTGGTGAGCCCCAAAAGCGATTGCGACTGATGTTCCAATCGCGTGCGTTTTCTAACCACTTTCCAAAGCTTCCATCTTTGAGATGTTCAGGCACCCAACGAATTTCTTGGTTCAATACCACCATGCGGTCTTTCACCGCAGTCACATTGACGAACCATGAACTCAATGCCATATAGATGAGTGGTTTACCCGTACGCCAACAATGCGGGTACGAGTGATCGTAGGTTTCGTGACGCAGCACTACTCCACGCTCTTTGAGCGCACGAATGATAAGTGGGTTTGCTTCGAACACCTGAAGGCCTGCATAGTCGGGAACTTCTTGTGTGAATTCGCCTCGGCTATTCACTGGTACTACGAGTTCAATGCCGTTCTCTTTGCACACCTGATAGTCGTCTTCACCAAAACCCGGCGCCATATGCACAACACCGGTTCCGTCTTCGGTGGTTACGAACTCGCCGCCAAACACACGGAACGCACCAGGTCGCCCAGAGAAATACGGAAAGAGCGGCGTGTAACTCTGACCAACAAGATCAGATCCGCGAACAGTCCCCAACACTTCCGCCCCATCGAGTTCTTTCGCATAGGCAGACAAACGCGCTTCAGCCAACACATACACCCTGTCGTTGTGCCGCACACGCACGTAATCAACATCTGGCGCAACAGCCAATGCAAGGTTGCTCGGCAGTGTCCATGGCGTGGTCGTCCAGGCCAACAGATTGTCGCCGGACTCCAACACAAAGGCAACGGTGAGCGCTGGGTCTTGCACCATTTTGTATGCGTCGTCCATGCGCGTTTCGGAATTGGAAAGCGGTGTTTCGAGAGCCCACGAATACGGCAACACGCGAAAGCCTTCGTAGACCAAGCCTTTGTCCCACAGCGCCTTAAACGCCCACATGACACTTTCCATATATGGTGTGTCGAGAGTTTTGTAGTCGTTGGCAAAATCGACCCACCGGGCTTGACGCGTGACGTATCGCTCCCAATCTGCTGTGTACTGCAACACCGAAACCTTGCAATACTCATTGAACTTGTCAATGCCGTAGTCGGTGATTGCTTGCGTTCCAGAAATACCAAGCTGACGTTCTGCTTCAGCCTCTGCTGGCAAACCGTGACAGTCCCATCCGAAGCGGCGCTCTACTCGCTTTCCGCGCATGGTCTGATAACGAGGTACGGCGTCCTTAACGAAGCCAGTAAGCAGGTGTCCGTAGTGCGGAAGGCCGTTTGCAAACGGCGGCCCGTCGTAAAACACAAACTCGTTTGACGCATCGCCAGTTGCGGCGTGTTGCTCAACTGATGCAGCAAAGGTGTTGTCCTGTTGCCAAAACTTCAGCGTTTCGGTTTCAATTGCCGGAAAGTTTGGCTGTGGATCAACTTGTGGATACGTCACGGTGCGTAAGTGTACGACTTCGTTACTCTCTAGACATTGCTGTTAGCAAATGATGTTCGTTACTCTCTAGACATTGCTGTTAGCAAATGATGCTTTGCAGAATCGAAAGTCCGATCACCACAACGATCGGCGACAAATCAAGCGGCCCCACGAGTGGCAGCGCACGCCGAACCGGTAGCAACACCGGATCGGTGATTTGGTAAATGACTCGCGAAATCTGACCAAATATGCCATTCGGGTTTGCTGGAAACCATGACAAAATAACGCGCGCATACACCATGAAGATGAAAATCCCGAGTATGTAGCAGACAATGAACACGTCAGCCGCGCGGTGAACTTGCGCCGAATGGCTTAATGAGGAACACACCTGGAGACACTTTTTCCATGGTGCCTTGCATTCCATAAATCAAACCGCTGGTGAAATCAAGCAAGCGTCGTGCTACTTCGCTATCAGCAGAACCGATATTCAACAGCACCGAGTTGCCATTCTTAAACAAGTCAGCAACTTCTTTTGCTTGGTCGTAACGAGTTGGCCGCACTTCAACTGGTTGTGCAGAGTTTGCAGAGAGCGGACGAACTGTTGGCTGTGCACGAAGTCCGCTCGTTGA
>JBJOOQ010000138.1:0-2602 GCA_046051205.1 Actinomycetota bacterium | reverse complement strand
GCTCAATCAAATGAATCGCGTAGAGCTCGAAGGTGTTGTTGCTCACGAGTTGTCGCACATTAAGAACTACGACATTCTTGTTTCCACGTTGGCCGTCACACTTGTGGGTTCAATTGCACTAATCACCGACATGACATTGCGCATGATGTGGTGGAACGGCGGGAGAGTGAGCCGAAGTGGCGATCGGGGCGATCGGGGTAATCCAATTGCCATCATCGGCTTCGTCCTGTTACTGGTATCGCCGCTTATTGCGCGGGCCATGCAAGCTGCAGTGAGCCGCCGACGCGAGACTCTTGCCGACGTCTCTGCGGTACGTATGACCAGATATCCGCCAGGTTTGATATCTGCATTAGAAAAACTTCAGGCAGATCACACAGAAACGCATTCGGCCAGTATGGCTACGGCCCATATGTGGATTGAGCAGCCGTTGTCGGGTGTGAAAGACGCGGGCAGGTTAGGTATGTGGCATAAACTTTTTAATACCCACCCGCCTCTATCCGAGCGAATTGCTTTGCTCAGGGAGATGTAAATCATGAATCGTCGAGTAACTGTTTTCAGTTCCCGTTCACTTGCACTTGCCGCAGTAGTTGTGCTTTCTGCGTGCGGAGGATCTAGTGGATCATCCACTGCATCAACTGACTCGGTTCCAACGACCGATGTCGCAATTGAAGCTCCTGTATACCCGCTTCTTGGTACACCAATGGAAGATCCAGCGGTTGCGAATCGTCCGGCAATGGTGGTCAAGATCGACAACCACCCAAGCGCACGTCCGCAAGCCGGAATCAATCAGGCTGACATTATTTTTGAAGAAAACGTAGAGAAGCTCACTCGTTATGCAGCGGTCTTCCACAGCGAGGGTTCCGATCCGGTAGGCCCAATCAGAAGCGGCCGTTTCCAAGACATCAATTTGCTCGGTTCATTGAATAAGCCTCTGTTCGTATGGAGTGGTGGCAACAGCAAAGTGTCTGCTGCAATTGGTAAGTCAGATTTGGTTGATCTGAGCTACTCCAAGGCAAATACTGACGGTGGGTTCAAGCGCAGTGATGAGTACAGAGCTCCTCACAACCTTTTTGCTGAAACGACAAAGCTTTGGACGCTTGCTCCAGTGGGTTCGTCGGCTCCCCAAACTCAGTTCGCTTACCGAACAGTGAGTGACGCAAATGCATCAACATCGAAGGAAGCCCTTGGCTTGAAAGTGTCAATGGATGGTGTCAAGGCGCAATGGGACTGGGATGCAGCCGCAAAGGAATGGGTGCGCACTCAGGATGGAACCATCGTTGTTGACCCTGCAGGTGTTGCACTGTCGGTTCCAAACGTGATTGTTCTAGAAGTTGAGTACACCAACACATACAGCCCGACTTCAAAAACGCTTGGCACAGGAAAGGCTTATGTGTTTACGAACGGCGTGGTGTACGAAGGCACATGGTCGCGTTCCGATCGTTTGAAGCCATTTGAACTCAAGGATTCTGCTGGCGGCATCATCAAGTTGACGCCTGGTCAGACATTCGTTCAGGTAGCACGCGCAGGAAAAACTGCAGTTGTTTCAGCAGGCATGACGCAAGACGAGGTTAAATTCCCGTAATCCACGTTTGGGATTTCTCCGAGTTGGCTTAGGGGTCAAGCAGGCTTGGTCGGTACGCTTGTCGCCATGACTACTAGCAAGGGCAATTCGGCTTTTGGGCCAATGAAAGTAAATCGCGGCTTGGCTGAAATGCTCAAGGGCGGCGTCATTATGGACGTAGTAAACCCTGAGCAAGCAAAGATCGCCGAAGACTCTGGTGCAACTGCAGTTATGGCCCTAGAGCGCGTGCCTGCAGACATTCGTCGCGACGGCGGCGTTGCTCGCATGAGCGATCCGGAAATGATCGAGGGCATCAAGGCTGTTGTCACTATTCCGGTTATGGCAAAAGCTCGAATCGGCCACTTTGTTGAAGCCCAGATTCTTGAAGCACTAGGAGTGGACTTCATAGACGAGTCCGAAGTGCTCACGCCAGCCGACGAAACGCACCACATTGACAAATTTGCATTCACTTCGCCGTTTGTGTGCGGTGCAACAAATCTTGGCGAAGCTCTTCGCCGCATAAGTGAAGGCGCTGCGCTCATCCGTTCCAAGGGTGAAGCGGGAACTGGAAACGTTGTTGAAGCCGTTCGTCACTTGCGCAGTATCTTTGGCGACATTCGCCGAATCACGCAAGCCGATTCTGCTGAGTTGTTTGATTGGGCAAAGAAACTTGGTGCGCCGTTACCGCTCGTGCAAGAAATTGCAGAGACTGGCAAATTGCAGGTACCAATTTTCTGTGCAGGTGGAATTGCAACACCTGCAGACGCAGCGCTAGCAATGCAACTTGGTGCGGAAGCTGTATTCGTTGGATCAGGAATTTTCAAGAGTGACGATCCATTGCCACGCGCGAAAGCAATTGTTGAAGCAACTGCGCACTTCCGCGACGCTCACGTGTTGGCGAAAGTAAGTCGCAATCTTGGTGCACCAATGACAGGTATTGGTATGGACAAGATCAACGAGCGCTACGCCGACCGCGGCTGGTAAAGCAGCACCACTTGTCTCGCGTAGTTGGCGTTCTTGCATTGCAGGGCGCTTTCGAGG
>JBJOOQ010000137.1:0-2616 GCA_046051205.1 Actinomycetota bacterium | reverse complement strand
CAACGTAGTTGCGGGTGACTGGATATCGCCATATGACGGAGCAAGGTGGAGCAACCCATCGGATATTGATATTGACCACGTCGTTGCACTGAAGGAAGCATGGGATTCTGGCGCGTGGGCATGGAGCGCTGCTCAGCGAAAAGCTTTTGCAAACGACACGTCAGACAGTCGAACGCTGTTGGCAGTAACCGACTCGGTGAATCAGTCAAAGAGCGATAAAGATCCATCAAATTGGTTGCCGCCACTGCAGTCGTACACATGCACATATTTAGGTAACTGGATTGCCGTGAAGGTTCGCTGGAACCTGTCAATGGATTCAAGCGAGTTCGGCCGCATCAAAAACTTGTTGCAATCAACGTGCAGCTCGTTGAATATCGCACCAATTCCAAACTTGCCAAATATTTCGGGTGGGACGACTGTGGTCACGAATCCGGCGTCGTCAATCACGAATTCAACGGTGACACCGAATACCGCATCAACCGGCACCGCGGCACAAATAAACCCTGGCTCGTATTGCTCACCGGAAGGCGCAATTGGCTATTACACATTGAGTGGAAGCACGTCGCCAACCACCTATGTGTGCTCTAAAACTGATGCATCGGGTGTGCCGTATTCGGGCGGTAGGGCCCGCTGGCGAAGGGCGTAGCCATCGGAAATGGCGAGAATGCCCGTTAGCATGGCGGGACTATGTCGAAGAAGACCAAGAAGAAAAAAGCCAAGATGCGTCGCTCGAAGGCCAACCACGGTAAGCGTCCAAACATGGGGCGTGGCTGAGCAATAGCGCTGGCGTGCCTGAAATGAGTTCGGCACGAATAAGTGAATTGGTCATCGGTGGTTCCCGCGCCAACTGGGCGCAGGTAGGAATCAACTTTTCTCAAGACGGCGTATTTGCCATTGGCGAACTCGTATTGCGTATCGATGAATCTTTGTCGCCCGGACTGCATTCTTGGGCGCTGAGCAATATTGATTCCACCATTTCATCTATTGATGGAATCCCCACAACTGAGGTGTCGGTCAATACTCGATCAGCAGAAATTGATTCGCGTGAGTTTGTGTTGCAGCCACTTGGCGTAGATCACGTTGTCGTGAACACTCCCGACTTAGAGCGCACGTCTCGCGCACTGCATGAAGCAACTGGCGCAGAGTTGAAACGAATTCGTGATGCAGGAAACGGAATGCGCCAGGGTTTTCACAGACTTGGCGATGTAATCGTTGAAATTGTGTCTGCACCGTCGATTCCAGCAGGCAACGCAACGTTGTGGGGTTTTGTTTTGAATGTTGCAGACGTGAACGAAGTTGCTGGTTACCTTGGCCCCGATATTCTCAGCCCACCAAAACCAGCGGTGCAGAAAAACAGATTGATCGCAACTTTCCGTGGCGCGGTAGGGCTTGGTGTTCCCGTAGCGCTGATGAGCGATATCTAAAAGTCGTCAGTTGCGTCGGGGTCGTCGCGACGCGCAATGAATTTTGTTCCTTCGGCACACGAGTCGAGTAGTGGGCACCATGAACAGAAAAAACCGCTGCGAATCACTGGTTCACGTCCATCGCGTTGCAGCTCGACCATTTTGCGGACGCCATCAACAGTTTTGCGAACTGCGGCTTGCAACACACCTTCGGTTACGTCTTCAACGTCGGCGCGAGCAGTAACAAGCGAGTAACTGGCTAATCGACGTGGAGCAGCACCAGTACGCATGGCTTCAACCAATGCATAAAAGCGCAATTCTTCTCGGTGATTGGGCTGAACCCGTCCGGACTTCAAATCGATAATGACCTTGGAACCAACTGCACCAAGGGTGAGGTCTGCGCGAGTGCTGAGATTGATGCGTTGGTCAAACATTTCGTATCGCGCTGAGCTTTCAAGTACAGGACGCCATGTTGCTTTAAGTGGTGGAAAACACTCGTCAAACTTGGTGTACAAATCGATTGCAGAACTACGCAGTTGCGCGCGATCTCCTGCGGGCAAGTTGTCAATGAATGGTCCGGCGCTTTGGCGTTCGTCATCGGCCAGCTGAGCAAGTGCTTCATCCACGACATCGGCGGGAACGATGACGCCACGCCAATTCAGACCAAGTTCAACAGCTTTGTGCAGCACCGTTCCTTTCACGTTGCCAAGAGTCCATTCGAAACCCGTTAGCCCGGCGAGGTGATTGGCTTCGCAACCGTGCACCGTGGTGAGTTTGTGTTTGCTTACCCACAGAGCATTTTCAGGGGTGAGTCGTGGGGCAATGTCGGCAAGACCGTCATGTAGTTGTGTGCGGATACTTTCAATGACTTCACGCGGGATAGGCACCCAGTCGGGTTCTTTGCCTAAAGCTTCAAGCACGGCCTGTTGCATGGCATTGAGTTCGGTTTCAGACATCACGGTCACTCTGTCACATGGGTGTGTCATGCTGTGGCCATGAGCACCTCGACCACCATGCAATTTGCGGCTGTTGCACGCTTAATTGCTAGTGAAACCCAACGATTTGGGTTGCTTGCTCCAAGTTTCCGCAGTCCGCCACGGGTCATTGGTGTGAATCGCACTGTCCGTCGTCGTGAAGGTGGTGGAGTGGTGGCAGTTGCGCTTCGCGATCGTCCATTCGTTGCCATCCTCGGCGACATGATCGAAGGCGTGGT
>JBJOOQ010000136.1:0-2954 GCA_046051205.1 Actinomycetota bacterium | reverse complement strand
GTCAGTGACGCCGAAGCTCCGTTGCAGTTGAAGCGCGACTTGCACAAGGCAATTCATGGCGTTGGCATTGACATGCAGAACTTGCGTTTCAATACGGCAATTTCAAAGCTGATCGAATTGAACAATGCACTTACCATTTACGTAAACGAGCATGGCTCTACCCCACGCGAAGTTGCAGTGCCGCTTGTGCAAATGCTTTCGCCACTATGCCCGCACATGGCCGAAGAGTTGTGGTCGATGCTTGGTCAAACAACCGAACTCACATTTATGCCATTCCCAGTTGCAGACCCCGCATTGTTGGTAAGCGACACCATCGAAATTCCTATTCAGGTAAATGGCAAAGTGCGTTCGAAATTGTCAGTTCTTCCAACCGTTACCGACGAGGAATTGCGTGCACTTGCACTTGCAGACGAAAAAATCAGTGCGTGGCTGAATGGCGCGGAACCAGCCAAGGTGGTCATTGTTCCGAAACGTCTCGTCAACGTCGTTTTGTAAGTAATTACAAAACTGGACTGTCTTCAATACGGGCAGCATCTGGGGTGCCTCGCATCAACAAAATCAATCGGTTCACGCCTTCGCTAGCCAACTGCTTGCGGGCATCGCTGGTTTCATCCAGTAGTGATTCGTCAAACCAGTCCCATACCGACACCATAAATTCGCGATTACCAGCAGCGTCGCGGGCTGCTCGCAAAATTTCACTGCGACGCTCGTGGCTGGCACGAATATTCACACCATCACACCGCTTCCCCGCAAGCGCCGCAAGCGCCACCGAATTCACGCCAAGAATGCGCGGAATGGAATCTTGCGGAAGTGGGAATGTTGCAAACTTGTCATCGCGACTGTTTGACCACATTGCATCGAGTACGTCCAACACATTTTCAAGCCGCTTATGGCGCTGTTCCATGGTTGCGGGAATTTGCGCACCAATGGCGTTTAACTCTGATGCGAAGGAACTTGCAGGCGAAGCACCTGCACCTAGACCCAGAATGAACCTGCCGCCAGAAATCTCCTGCACTGTTGCAGCGGCATTGGCAACAATCGCTGGGTCACGTAGGCCAGCGTTCACCACAAGTGACCCAAGCCCAATGTTGCGAGTTGAAGCGGCAAGCGCACCAAGCGTGGCAAAGCATTCGGGCATTGAAGGCGCATTCATAACCGAACCCGACAAATGATCGGCAATCCACAAGGTGTTGTAGCCAGCGCGGTCTGCAGCGTGAGCTACCGACCACAATTCGGGCCACATACATTGCCCCTGATTGACCTGCAGGTCAATAATCACAATTAGTTGCTTCTCATCGTTTCAATGTTGCCGTCTACAGGCAACACTTGACCGGAGATAAATCGTGCAGCTGGCGAACTAAGAAACACGCACGATGCTGCAATGTCGTCGGCTTCAACGAAGGTTTGCAATGACACTTGTTTTTCGTAACCCGTGCGAATTTCTTGTGGTGTCTTGCCAACGGCTTGCGCTTCGCGCTCAATCACGCCGTCCATGCGCGGGCCACTTACCGACCCAGGGCAAATTGCATTCACCCGCACACCAAATTCACCAAGTTCCATCGCCCACGACTTTGTGAGTCCGATAATTCCCCACTTTGCTGCAACATATGGCGAGCGCAACGGGTAACCAAAAATTCCAGCACTCGTTGAAATGTTGATCATTGACCCTTTTGACTTCATCAACATGGGCACCGCAAAGTGAGTAATGCGAAATGTTCCACCCAAGTTCACGCGCACACACTCGTCATAGGCATCAGGGTCCATCTCATCTACGCGTGCAGTTGGCCCAGGTACGCCAACGTTGTTCACCAAAATGTCGAGGCCACCCAAGTCGCGTTCAATTCCCTTAAACATTGCTTCAACATCTGAAGTCTTCGACACGTCGCAGATGTAGTTGGGCTTCGTTGAATCGTTTACGTCGCAAACCACCACGTCTGCGCCCGCGTCGCGCAAAGCATCGGCAATGGCCTTGCCAATTCCCGAGCCTCCGCCAGTTACTAATGCACGCAAACCATCTAGACGAAAGCTCAATGAAGTCATAGTTAAAACTTAGCCCAACACGTTTCACTACAGTTACCCCATGTCCTCGCAACATGTCCCTACGTTCACCAAGTTCAGTGAGTCCACGAAACAAGATTGGGACAACATCACCGAGTTGTATAAACGGACTCAGGGAGATGTTGCCAACCAGGTGCTAGAACAGTTGCAAAAACTTGATGGCGAACTAGACGGCTACCCCGTTACAAGGCTTGAGCATTCGTTGCAAACCGCAACGCGAGCAGAGCGCGACGGCCAAAGCATGGAATACGTAATGTGTGCGTTATTGCACGACATTGGCGACAGTCTTGCTCCCGATAATCACGAGGCAGTTGCCGCGGCAATCATTAAACCGTTTGTTTCCGAAGCACATCATTGGATGGTTGCTCATCATGGAATTTTTCAGGGTTATTACTTTTGGCAACACATTGGATTGAATCAACATGCGCGCGATTCATATATGGACAATCCTCACTATCAATTAGCTGCAGACTTCTGCGCAAAGGTTGAGTTATTACGAGCCTCATATTCGTTCATTTTTCCACTGCTAGAGTTGAGGTATGGCAACTGCGAATACCGCGGTGTTAACAAGTCTTGACGCGAAGGTACATTCGCTCGCCGAAATCCTTGAAGTATTTCACCGCGATGGCGGCGTAATCGTCCACAACATGCTGAGCGACGAAGTTCGTAACAGCCTTCGCTCCGAACTTGCCGAATCCATGCAGTCAACAGACGCTGGCACGAAATCAAACGACAGTGGCGTACAAGAATTCTGGGGCTCAAACACCAAGCGCTTCACTCGCCTGTCGTACCGCTCGAAGACTTTCCGTGATCATCTGTTGGTCCACCCGATTCTTCGCAGCGTTGCCGACGATGAACTAGGCCCCAATTGTGCTTCGTATTGGATGAACACCGGT
>JBJOOQ010000135.1:0-2707 GCA_046051205.1 Actinomycetota bacterium | reverse complement strand
CGTTGCATCCGACTACGCCATTGCACTGCCACTTGAATCAAAACCTGGAACACAGTTTGAATACAACTCTGGAAACAGTGCAATCCTCATGCGGATTATCACTGACACGCTGGGCGGCACGCCGCAAGCCGAGTCATACATCAAGAAAAGACTTCTTGATCCTCTTGGCATCAAGCGAGTTGATTACCAACGAGACTTGTCAGGTCGAATAGTTGGATTCATGGGCATAAACATGACAGCACGCGATCAAGCCCGTTTCGGTTTGCTCTATCTGCGCAATGGCGTGTGGGCAAAGAAAAAAGTGATCTCACCTGAATGGGTGAAATTTTCAAGCACACCATCTCCAACTTTTCAGGGCTATGCAGGTCACTGGTGGACACATAATCTGCTCGGCACCAACGCGTCTCCAGGCGACTTCACTGCGCTCGGCTACTACGGTCAATACGTAGTTGTTTCACGCAGTAAGCGAATGGTGATGGTGATCAACACCGCATTTGAAGGAACTCCATCGGAGCAAACAGTTAAAGCCCGCAATCTTGCACAAACTTTGTATGCATTATTCCCAGTGAGGTGAACGTCTTTGGACACCCCTGCCCTACACTGACTGCGCAAGCAAAGTTAACGGGGCTGACAGGTTTCGACGTCAGTGTCGCTGGCCGAGCGTGCGACCCGAGTTGCTCAGACTCGTAAAACGGGGCAAAAAAACAACTGCCAACAAGCAGTTCGCTCTCGCCGCCTAATTAGGGGGTAGAGAGCAACCGTGAGCCGCAAGGTCGCACGGGGCCAATTCACCGCAGCCCGGCAACAGAAGCGGGGAATGACATTGGGAAAGACCGATGACGTTGAGAAAGACCAATGACCGAATGGAAAGACATTCCGCGGGTTAATGCTTCGGCATTAACCAATCGACCCGCCGATGTTGCTGCGTAGCAACAGTGTCGGGAATGGTCGTATCACGGGCGTTCAACGGCTGATGGACGGGGGTTCGATTCCCCCCAGCTCCACCATGCGGATGGCATTATCGGCATTGCGCTGTCTTTCTGCAGACACAATGCTGTTTGGCGTATTACGAAAATAACGATATGTCGGCCAGTGAACCCTCTCAACTTTCGCAAGTTTTTGGGCGCGAGCAAAATACTCTGTGTCTTCTCCATATTCCCTGTGCTCAAATAATCCGACCAGATCAATCATGCTTCTACGAAAGAAAAACGTAGCTCCCACCGCGCACTCCCGAAGGTCAATCATTTCACCAGGGCGATAGAAATCAGGCACCATCGAACTGCCGTTCACCACTTCAAGCCCACCGTGAATCATTTGAATGTCTGAGCGCATGTCCATGAACTCAGTTCTGAGGCTCAGATGCGTTGGCAAGTACTCATCATCTGAATCTAAAAATGTGACATATTTGCCGATCGAAACAACCATTCCAGAATTTCGGGCTCCGGCTGGTCCCTGGTTGTCCTGATACATATAGCGAATACGCGGATCGATTTCAATCGCTGCGTGTACAACATCACATGTGGAATCCGTAGAACCATCATCAACCACTATGAACTCGACCGTGTCGATCTCCTGTCGAGTAGCCGAACGTAGTGCACGCGACAAAAGGTTTGATCGGTTATATGTAGGAATCACTACAGAAACTTGGGGTGGGTTGCCTGCCACACATCCGATCGTACCCACAGCCTCTTCTCATCCAAAGTAATCTGCGCTTGCTTCAGTAATTCTTCCCAGTTTTCTTAATACTGGCGAACTGCTCGTGCTCCACTTGTTGCAAACGATAGTTTTGAGGTGTGAAAAACACACCTTCTCGGTTTGCGCCTATGTCCGATCGTCTTTCCGGACTCGGTGCGGCGAAATGGGCGGTGCACGTTGAAGGCTTAGCTCGAGCAGCGGCAGGCGAAAAGGTGACGTTCCTGTCTATTGGTGAACCTGACTTGCCGCCGCCTGCAAGCGTGCTTGACCAAGCTGTTGCATCAATGCGTGGTGGACGCTTGAAGTACGCATCGGGACAAGGCGAACAAGTTGCACTCGATGCAATTGCCACTCACCTCTCGCGCAGGTCTGGTCAAGAAGTTTTGCCAGATCAAATTGTGTACACCGCAGGCACACAAAACGGTTTGTGCACCGTGTTGATGACGCTGGTACAAACTGGCGACGAAGTGTTAGTGCCAGACCCGTACTACGCAACCTACGAAGGCCTCGTTGCAGCATCGGGTGCAACATTTGTTCCTGTTCCAACGCTTCCCGAAGACGGTTTCCATGTGACCGCCAAGCAAATTGAAGCAGCAATTACTCCGCGATCACGAGTGTTGTTGCTGAACACGCCAAGCAACCCAACGGGTGCAGTGTTGTCACAAAACGAAATCGATGAAATTGGCGAAGTATGTGAGCGTCACGACCTATGGATCGTTGTCGACGAGGTATACGCCGACCTCACTTACAGCGCGCCATTCTGTTCACCATTTGATCGCCCGCAACTTCGTCATCGCACACTTGCGGTGTCTTCAATTTCAAAGTCTCATGCTCTTCCAGGGTTCCGCGCTGGCTGGATCGCTTCACCACTTGAAGTAACTCAACGTCTCGTACTCGTTGCAGAAGCCATGCTGTTTGGCTCACAACCATTTATTGAAGATGCGTTGGCCGTTGCCCTATCGCAGCGCCATCCTGAGGTTGAGAACCTCAGTGCTGCATTCAAAGATCGTGC
>JBJOOQ010000134.1:0-2912 GCA_046051205.1 Actinomycetota bacterium | reverse complement strand
TCCTGTGTGTGGAGCCTTCCGAGGTTTTGGCGCTAACCAAGCGCAATTTGCGATGGAAGGTGTGCTTGATCGCTTAGCTGAAAAAGTTGGAATTGACGGTTGGACCATTCGCAGAGCAAACGTCATCATGCCGGGCATGGTGTGGGGCCCTGGACAAATCATGGATGATGGCGTCAGGTAAAGCAATCGGCCTTGGTCTGGGTCTAAAGAACAGCGGTCTCGGAAATGGATTTAAAGAAATCACACGAGCAGTCGTTCACTTCAAGCATGACGGTCGCATTGAAGTTCGTCATGGTTGGACCGAAATGGGCCAAGGAATCAACACTGTTGCACAGCAAGTTGCCGTTGAGGAACTTGGTGTTGACGGTTCACTCATCGATGTCATCGTTGACACAACGCGGGAGCTCGGACTTGGTCAAACGACAGGCTCACGCGGAACCCTCATGGGTGCAGGCGCAGTCAAAGCAGCTTGTGAAGCAGCACGCGCGGCCAATTGCGAAGTTGGTGTAGATCACTTTGGTGAATACCGAGTTGACTGGACAACCAAACTTGGTGAACCCGGTGTGGAGAACCCAATCATTCACTCCACATTTGGATACGCAGCTCAGATGGTTGTTATCGATCGCGAAACGGGAAAGATCGAACACGTTGTTGCAGCCCACGACGTTGGACGTGCTGTAAACCCACAGCTTTGTGAAGGACAAATTGAGGGCTCTGTTCACATGGGCCTCGGATATGCACTGAGCGAAGACTTCCCTAGCGACCCAGAAACAGGTTTCCCACTAAACAAAACATTACGCAGCCTGGGAATCCTTCGAGCCAAGGACGTTCCGAAGATTTCAGTTCAGCTCGTTGAGTCAGCTCAACCAAATTCCCCATACGGCATCAAGGGCGTTGGTGAAATCGGATTGGTTCCAACCGCAGGTGCCGTTGCCGCAGCCTTGTACGACTTCGATGGTGTGTGGCGATCAAAGTTGCCAATGAAGCGCGACGATTCGAGCTCTGAGGATTAAGCATGACGAATACAACCCCAGGGATGGTCTGTGCTCATCACCATCTCTACAGTTCGCTTGCTCGCGGAATGCCTGCTCCTCATGGATCCACCGACTCCTTCATCTCAATTCTTGAGAACATTTGGTGGCGAATTGACGCTGCTTTAGACCTCGACATGATCTATTGGTCTGCCGCACTCGGCGCAGCAGAAGCCCTCGCAAGTGGCACAACATGCATCATCGACCACCATGAATCGCCGAACGCGATTGAAGGATCACTAGCAACTATCTCCAAGGCATGTCGCGACGTAGGTGTTCGTGTGAACGCCAGTTACGGCGTAACCGATCGATGGGACAACAAAGGCAACCTGCATTCGAGTGTCGATCGCTCGGTGAAAATGACGTCTGCAGCTCGACGTGGTCTTGATGAAGGTTTCGCATTCATTAAGAGCGGTGGTCGAGGCATGATTGGCGTTCACGCAGCGTTTACCTGTGGAGATGAAACTCTGAGCGAAGCTGCTGCCCTTGCCTCATCATTAGGCGTTGGGGTACACATTCACGTTGCAGAAGGTGTTGACGACTTAGATGCTGGATCACGTCTTGAGTCACTTGCTCAAGACGATTGGTTGCTTGTGCATGCTGTGCACCTGGATCGAGATCTCAAGGGTTCGATCGTTCACAACCCTCGTTCAAACATGAATAACTCAGTTGGATACGCAAAGCCCACAGAGCGACCTAATCCAATTCTTCTGGGAACAGACGGCATCGGTGCAAACATGATGGAAGAATCACGCCTCGCCTATGTTCGTCTCCGCGAATTCGACGTCAATCAAAACCCAACAGTTGTTGACACGTGGCTCAACAACAACTATCAATTCTTTCCCGAAGCGAAAAACGACAAAGTCGTTTGGTCATACGACAGTATGGATAGTCCATGGCATACCGCCTTCACCACTGATATGCAGGTTCTCAATGTGGATGTTGACGATGAGCGAGTGTACGAAGATGGCAAGTTAATGCGAATGGACATTCAGGAAATTCGATCAAAAGCACGCGAACAAGCACAACGTTTATTTGAAAGGTTAGAAGCATGAGCATTCCTACAGCAGCAATCAATCCGCAAACCGGCAAGGCCCGTATGGCCATTTACCTACAAGATGCGCACCCCATCCGTGAAGGAATGGCATTTGCGCAATATGCAGAATCAAAAGGGTTCGAAGCCGTGTGGCAGGCAGAGAGCAGATTGGTCCGTGAAGCAACTGTTCCGATGGCGGCGTTTGCTTCAGTCACTAACAACATCAAAGTTGGTTCGGGTGTCGTTGACTGTTGGAGTCGCAATCCGGCTCGACTTGCAGCCACATTTTCCACTCTCGACGACCTTGCACCTGGGCGAGTCATTCTGGGTATCGGAGCCTGGTGGGACCCATTGGCCCAGAAAGTGGGCATCTCCCGTGCGAAACCACTTCGCGCAATGCGCGAAATCGTCACTGCAGTACGTGCGCTTTTACACAACGAAACTGTCACCTTCAACGGCGAATTCGTGCACTTCGACGGAATCGAACTTGACTACGTGTATCAGGAGCGCCGTGCAAAGGATGTTCCTATTTACATTGGTGCTACAGGAATGCAGATGATGGAACTCACAGGTGAAATCGCCGACGGCGTTGTCCTGAATTACTTAGTCTCCCCCGATTACAACAAACAAGCCATGGAAGCTTTGCAAACGGGCGCGAACAAAGCAGGACGAAAGATTGAAGATATCGATCGACCTCAACTCGTGGTATGCAGCGTTCACGACGACCGCCAGACCGCATTGGACATGGCACGCGAGATGGTTACTCAGTATCTTGGTCAGCAACCACACATCATGAAGGCTTCTGGAGTTCCTCAGTCGCTACTCGACAAGGTAGGCGAAGTTCT
>JBJOOQ010000133.1:0-2795 GCA_046051205.1 Actinomycetota bacterium | reverse complement strand
TGTACAAATTGGTTTGTTATGGCCGCGCGAAATGTTGGTGGCTCGTGTTGAACAACGTGTGCACAACATGATGGCAGCAGGGTTCTTAGACGAAGTGCAGCAATTGCGTAAAGACGGCAACATGTCGCACACCGCAAAGCAGGCACTCGGTTATGCCGAACTGTTGCGTCACCTTGAGGGCAAGTGCACTCTCGAACAAGCAGTGGGCGACATCGTCATTCACACGCGTCAATTTGCTGTGCGTCAAGAGCGCTGGTTCCGCCGCGACCCACGCATTACATGGGTGAATATTGAGCGCGACCCAGTTTCCGAAATCGGTTCGGTATTGGCAAAGCACTTGAACTAGAAATAGTCCTACATGTCGTCTCTTGCAGTCACCCTCACCAAGCATTCGGGGCTTGGCAACGACTTTTTGGTGGTGGAAGTGCCAGCTGAGCAAGTTTCAGATTGGCCAGCCAATGCGCGCACGCTATGCAACCGCACAACTGGCATCGGTGCCGATGGATTGTTGTTGCTGAGCAAAATTGACGACTCGAATTTGACCATGCGGTTGTACAACAGCGATGGATCACTTGCCGAAATGAGTGGCAACGGCATTCGTTGTTTAGCCCAGGCCGCACACATGTTGTACGGCCACACGGGCAATGTCGACTACATGGTGGCAACTGATGCAGGCCCGCGCCGCGTTGAAGTACAGCCGTTGAATGCCACCACCATCAACGCGTCGGTCGACATGGGTCTTATTGGCTCGCTTGATGAACCAGCTAATTGGAACTCACTTGGCACCAACCCCGACCGACCAGTCGCACACATTTCTGTTGGCAACCCACATTCGGTCGTAGGTGTTGAAGACGTAAGCATTGTTCCGTTGAAAGAACTTGGCGAAAAGGTTCCGCACGTGAACCTGGAGATTATTGAGCCAGGCCCAGAGAACAACGCCATCACCATGCGCGTACACGAACGTGGCGCAGGCATTACGCAAGCATGCGGCACAGGTGCGTGTGCAAGTGCGTGGGCTGCCGTGCAGTGGGGCTTAGTGCCTGCAAAGTCGAGTGAAGTAATTGTGCATATGGATGGCGGCGATGTGCGAGTGAAAGTGAATGCGCCACAAACTGGCCACGTAACACTTATTGGCCCGGCCGAACACGTGAGCACGCACAAGGCAGAGATTGTTCTGTGAGTAACCCGTACCAGCAAGCGCTGGGTGCAACACTCATCGACCGCACCGTTCGCGAGCGCATTGTGCTCGTAGGTGTGATCTTTGATGGACACGATGAATTAGAAGTTGATGAAAGCCTGGACGAACTAGGTCGGCTTATTGACACCGCGGGTGCAGACGAAGTTGGTCGCTTAACGCAGCGCCGCGACGCACCAGACTCCGCCTATTACATCGGTAAAGGCAAAGCGTACGAACTAAAAGAATTGTGCCTCATGGTGGATGCCGACACGGTCGTGTTCGACAACGAATTGGCACCCGCGCAGCAGTACAACTTGGAAAAGCTGTTGGGCCGAACTGCAATTGACCGCACCGCAGTAATTTTGGACATCTTCGCGCAGAATGCGCACACACTTGAAGGCAAAGCACAAGTAGAGCTTGCATTGTTGCGCTACAAGTTGCCGCGACTTCGCAGAGGAATTTCAGAAGCCATGTCGCAGCAGGGTGCCGGTATTGGTTCGCGTGGTCCTGGTGAAACGAAACTTGAAGTTGACCGTCGTCGCATCCAAGACAAGATCGCAAAACTCACTCGCGACCTGAAGCACTTGCACGAAAACAGGCGAGAGCAGGGCAAGAGCCGCGCGCGCAGTGGCCTGGGTTCGGTGAGCATCGTTGGTTACACGAACGCGGGTAAGTCCACGCTGCTCAATCATTTAACGAATGCTGGCGTGCTTGCAGAAAACCGATTGTTCGCAACACTCGACCCAACTACACGCAGGCTTGCACTTCCAGGTGGAGAACCCGTGTTGCTTAGCGACACCGTAGGTTTCGTGAAACGCCTTCCACACGGTTTAGTGGAGTCGTTCAAGAGCACGCTCGAAGTTGCAGTACTCAGCGACTTGCTCATTCACGTGGTGGACAGCACGGCAGTAGACCCAGAGAGCCAAATTCATGCAGTGCATGAAGTACTACAAGAAATTGGTGCTGGCCCAGTGCCCGAACTGTTGGTGTTTAACAAAGCCGACTTGGCGCCCGAAACTGCTCAGCGTTTGCTGTCGCAAAACGAAGGTTCCGTCGCCATTTCTGCGGTAACTGGCGAAGGGATAGACGAGTTATTGCGTACGATCGGAGATCGCATGCGCGCCATTTCGGTGGTGGTGGAACTGTTGGTTCCCTACGACCGTGGCGACATTGTGGCTTCAGTGCATCGAGAAGGAGAAGTGGTGTCTACGTCGAACGAAGAAGAGGGCATTCGCATTCGCGCGCGACTTGGCGATGCTTCTATTGGTCGTTTGGCGCAGTACGTCATTAGTCAGCAGAAGGGCAGTTTGTGACACAAGGTTTCGTTCCACCTCCGTACCCATACGACCGCCTTGATGCGTTCAAGGGCGTTGCCAGCAAGTTTGATGGCGGAGTAATCGACCTGTCCGTTGGCGACCCGTGCGACCCGCCAAGTGCAGCCGTCATTGCAGCGTTGTCTTCTTCGAATCTCGAGCGCGGTTATCCACCAAGCATTGGTATCGAACCGTTGCGAGCTGCTGTTCGTTCATGGATGCAACGCAAGTTCGACATCGACATTCCGCTTTCGCAAATTGCGGCTGCGGTTGGCAGTAAAGAGTTCGTTGTCACCACGCCACAG
>JBJOOQ010000132.1:0-2894 GCA_046051205.1 Actinomycetota bacterium | reverse complement strand
GATCAAGAACAACGCTTGCACCTAATTTCTTTAAAAAATCTGTCTTATCTTTCTTTCCTGTAAGAGCATGAACTTTATAACCCATCTTAGATAATATCATTACAGCCACACTACCCACTCCACCTGTCGCACCTGTACCGCCATTACCCACGACTATGTCCAAGGTTCCAGGTGTGAGTCCGGTGAGCGTTCCAGAGCGAACACCACCGCCTCCGCCACCAGCACCTACGTGGGCACCACCACCGCCACCACCAGCTACTACAAGGTATTCAACACTGGTGACACCTTGTGGCACTGTCCACTTGCCACTGACAGGCGTGGAAGTAAATCGCTCAACGATGTATCTAGTGCCATTCGTCCCTGTTCCAGCCGCTCCACTTGACAAGTAATTTGATCGGCCCCCGTTTGAAGCTGTTGTATTCGTTACTGTCACGCTCCCCGTTTGCGCAGACGTGTTCGCATTGCCTGCGCTATCGGTAAACGAACCTGAAGCAACGGTGATAACTGCAGTGCCACCACTCGTTGGAGAAGCAGTAAATGTTGCCGTATAGGTAGTTCCGCTTCCCGAAAAATTACTGAGCGTTCCTAGAGTTGCGGAAACGTCTGATGCACTAAACGTTGTTGTCGACTCAGTTGATGAAAATGTAATTGTTGATGATGCCCCAGATGCAAGCGTTGAAGGATTTGAACTAACAGTCATTACTGGAGGCGTGGTGTCTTGAATGGTGAAACTGCGCGTTACATCAGTCGCTGCGTTGTAGTTACCGTTTCCGCTTTGCGACGCAACGATTGTGCACGTTCCCGTGGTGACCATGGTGATATCTAGGCCAGATGTCGTACACACACTGGTGGTTGACGACGAAAGTGAAATGGTTTGACCCGAACTCACGGTTGCGCCAGATGCAAACGGTGTAGTTGATCTTTCTTTAGTGCCAGGGTTCGCAAACGTAATGGTTTGGTCTGCCTTACTGAACGTAACTGTGGTAGCAGATGATGAAACCGGGTCGTAGTTAGTGCCCCCCGCTTTTGTCGCGGTGACCGTGCATGTTCCGGCTGAAGTCGCACTCAATGTTGATCCGCTTACTGAGCATCCTGCTGTTCCAACCGTACGGGTGTAAGTAACTGCTCCTGCGCCAGAGCCACCACTTGTTTGCAACGTAATTGGTGAACCAAATGTTCCCGTGGTTGAAGTGATTGAAATACTCGATTGATCAGCGCCTGAAACCGGACCACACCTCAGCCCAAATTTGTCAAGAATGCCTCCGTAAGCAACATACAAACCAAGTGCTACTTGATTGGCGGGGCAATCAATGTCTTGAGAGTTTCCCGATGTCAAGCCAAGAACAGACTTCGTTGAGAAATAACTGCCAGTTGGCAATGTTCCGCACTTGACTTCTATACCAATTACATAGCCATTTGCGTCTTTGTAAACTTTCGCACCGATTACAACCTTGTTGTAGCCAGCCTCAAAATCGCACCTGCCAATTCCATTGTTACTTGCCCTATCCGTTCCGTATGGTCCAAGCGTGCGTTGATATCCGCCAATTGCCGTGCCTGCCGCATTCAAGTTCGTGCAATGGGCCCGAAAATTGGTCAATGCCCAACTTCTTTCAGCCTCAAATGCATAAATTGCTTCTCCCGATCCACCTACCGCACAATCAGCTCGTGCAATACCTCCACCGCCACCAGTTGAAATAAATTCTGTCCACACTGCGGTTGAATAGGCTTGGGCAGTTGGTGCAGATGCAAACAACAAACCGAACACCACGATGAGTGCTGCGATACCGCCAAAAATGGAATTGCGTCGATTAAAGAAACGGCAAATGCGAGACATGGATGTACGCACAAATGCGCGACGGCGCACAGCGTTCATTCCCTCCACCACTTCAATAGCCTCCAGCCCTGGAATATTTGTCCTAAGGCTATAAAACAATTAGTCCTATTGCAAGGGGTAACCCTCTCGAGTGGCTTATGGAATATGGGTTATCCGGCAATAGGGAAACTATTTCAGCTTGCCAATGGGCTATTTGGCTCCGTCCTATGGGCGTACGGTGGAATCATGACCAGCACCACTCCACACTCGCCTCTTACCTGCGAAGCCTGCCGCATCATCGACAAGACCGATGGAGTTGAAGACGGCAAGCTTTTTAACCTTGCGCATTGGAAAGTTACGAACGAGCGTATGCACTGGCAACATGCTCGCGAGGTACAAGACAAAGTTTCCGATCGCATCACCGGTTTCGCCGGCTCGCTGAACTTCGTGTATCTCCACACCCTGTGGTTCGTGATTTGGATTGCACTCAACGTTGGACTGATCGGTGCATCGTTTCAATTTGATGAGTACCCATTTGGGTTGCTCACCATGATTGTGAGTCTTGAAGCAATCTTTCTCTCTACGTTCGTGATGGTCAGTCAGAATCGTCAGGCTGCACGCGCCAACATTCGATCGCAAGTGGACTTCGAGTCCAATCTGCAGTCACTGATTTGGTTGGTCCACTTGGCGCACAAATCAAATGTGGATGTTGCGCACGTTGACAAACTGTGCGCAGAGGCAATTGCCGAATCCCGCAATATGGCCTAAGTAATTCGGCCTACCGCGCCAAAACTGCGCGGCACACATCGGGACATGAAAACTGGCCCGTCTTTACAGCGTCAACATATGTTGATAACCTCATGCAGATGAAACCGCAGATGCGTGAGCTCAGCGCCGCAGAAGCCGCACTTTTTGACATTCGAATGCAGAAGGCGATTTTTGAGCGAAATGCATTGAAGTGTGTAAAGAGCGCTCGAAAAGCAGGAGTTTCTTGGCGCAACATAGGTGCTGCGCTCGGGGTTTCTGCCCAAGCTGTTCACCGTAAATACTCTCCACATATTTGATACCGCCGCGCACCCAT
>JBJOOQ010000131.1:0-2916 GCA_046051205.1 Actinomycetota bacterium | reverse complement strand
CGCGCAATTGCTCGCCAACTTTCGTGGCGTGGCTCGTGCGGTTGGGTCACACCAAGGCGTGCGAATTGACAAGTACTTGGGAGACGGCCTCATGGCTGTTGCCGTAGAAGCCGAAGACGGCATTACTTTCGCCATGATGCTGCAACGCAATGCAGCGGTTTCGTGTGCGCCGTTGTCGTTGCGCATCGGTATTGCCACTGGCGACACGATGTTGTTCGAAGGGCAGGACTACATCGGCTCCGCGCCAAACATGGCAGCGCGCTTATGCGACGCAGCCGCAGGAGTTGGCACGCTCATTCCACTCGATCAAGCAGTTGATCTTCCCGTTGGCGTGTACACCGTGCCTCATGAACCAGTCGTCCTGCCTGGTTTTGCTCAACCAATTGAAGTTGCAATTCTTGCTGGCGAGCCACTGATTGATAGTCGTTCAGACATCAATGAGGTGTGGAATCGCTCCCCTTTTGTTGGCTAATTGACGCCTAGCCGCGCGAGCGGTACGTGGCGCGGGAACCAGTTGATTCCTTGTTCAAACGCTTCGAAAGATGCAAGCCCTCCAGCACAAATTCCACTGCACTTGCCACCACAGATGGCGTTGCATCTGCGCCAACAATTTGGGTTACTAAATCGCGCAGCGCAGGAATGTCGGTGAACATTGCGCCATACGCAACAGACTCGACGTCTTCGCCAGCGTGTAACACCACTCCACCATCAAATGCTTCAACCACTTCGCGAATCTTTTCCCCTGTTACGCGTTGCTTGAATACCTGAAGTACCGCGGTCTTCACAATGTTTTCCAAAATTGCAGATTCGCGACCATCTTCGGTGGTTTCAAATTCCACTTTGCCGGCAGTAGATGCGGCAAGTGACGCAAGATCGCTGACGCGCGGTGCAACTTGCGTTTCACCCATGCGCAACGCACGACGAACAGCATTGGCAGCGAGCGTTTCATAGTTGCTGACCGAAAGTCGAACGCTTACGCCGCTGCGCTGATTGACGTGGCTACTCGCACGAGCAATGTGGCTTACTGTGGTCACGATTTCTTCCATGAATGAAGGCCAAGTAACAACAACATTGCCAATGCTCGACGTGCGCGCTTCTTGGCGAACAATGTTCATTTCAGTTTCTACTTCAAGTGGATAGTGCGTGCGAATTTGACTGCCGAAACGGTCTTTCAGTGGTGTAATCATGCGACCACGATTGGTGTAGTCCTCTGGGTTCGCAGATGCCACCAACATCACGTCGAGTGGCAAACGAATTTTGTATCCGCGAATTTGCACATCACGTTCTTCCAGCACATTTAACAAACCCACTTGAATTCGCTCCGCCAAGTCGGGCAATTCGTTGATAGCAAAAATGCCACGGTTCGTTCGTGGAACAAGGCCGTAATGAATAGTGAGTTCATCACTGAGATAACGACCTTCGGCAACTTTGATGGGATCCACTTCGCCAATGAGGTCGGCAATTGATGTGTCCGGGGTTGCGAGTTTTTCTCCATATCGATCTTCACGATTCACCCATGAAATTGGCGCGTTATCGCCCATTTTTTCTACGAGTTCGCGTGCGTGACGCGATACCGGGTTGTATGGATCGTCATTGATTTCGCTGCCTTCAATGATTGGCATCCACTCATCAAGCAATCCGGTGAGTGAACGAATCATGCGGGTCTTTGCTTGACCTCGCTCGCCAAGAAAGATCACATCGTGTCCTGCCAACAGTGCATTCTCAAGTTGTGGCATGACGGTGTCTTCGTAGCCCAACACTCCTTCAAACAATTGTTGACCTGCAGAAATTCGTGCAACAGCATTTCGTCGCAGTTCTTCCTTAACGGGAATGGATTGCCAACCCGAGGCGCGGAGTGCTCCAAGTGTTGTAGGCAGTGAGTGTGCGGAAGTGTGGGCGTTGGCCATGCGCCGACGATACCTGCCGCCTGCACATACGGCCTAGGCGAGCGTTTATTGTGAGTTCATGACTACTTCCTCGCCACAAGTCGCCGTTGTTACCGGAGCTAATTCGGGCATTGGACGCGCCACTGCCTTGCACCTCGCCCAACAGGGCTACCGCGTGTTTGGCACGGTTCGTTCAATTGAAAAAGCTGGCAAATTGCAGTCTCGTGCAACTGAATTAGGCATCACTGTCGAGCTCATTGAAATAGATGTTGCAGATGATGCATCAGTCCAACGCGGTTTTGCCGACATTTTTCGCACCACCGACCGTGTGGATGTGTTGGTGAACAACGCAGGAATCGGCGGCAACGGTGTCGTTGAAGAAAGCACGCCACAGATGTACCACGATGCATTCAACGTCAACGTTGTTGGCGCAATTCGCTGTACTCAACAGGTGCTACCAAATATGCGCGCAAGAAAAAGTGGAACCATCGTAAATATCACTTCTGTTGTTGGAAAATTCGCGGCAGTTGCTCAGGCTCCATACGTCGCATCAAAGTGGGCATTTGAAGGTGTGAGTGAAGAGCTTGCGCAAGAAGTTGCGCCGTTTGGTATTCGTGTCGTCATCATCGAGCCGGGCGTAACGAAGTCTTCAATTTTTGCCAAAAACATCGACGCACCAAATCAAAGCGGTGCATACGACGCGCACTACCGACGCATGTTTGCGTTTTATGCAGCAGGAATCACCAACGCCACTCCGGCTGAAGACGTCGGTGCGCTTATTCACCACGCCATCACAACAGACACCCCACAATTGCGTTATGCATGTTCGTGGGCGGGCCCAGAAATCGTTGCTGGCCGCGCCAAGCAGTCGGATACCGAGTGGGTTTCTATGGCCGCCTCCGAGAACGATTCGGACTACTTCAATGCCTTCAAAACCGCGTACGGAGTGGATTTGAGCAATAGTTGACAAAAATGGTCGGGATTCGGATATCGTAACGGCTCCACCCTCAAAAGGAGACCACTATGTCCG
>JBJOOQ010000130.1:0-2929 GCA_046051205.1 Actinomycetota bacterium | reverse complement strand
CAATCTCTCACTAGTCGCAAATATCAAATTGGTAACTATGAAGATCGCGACAGTTTCAGTCTGCGTGTACTTGCAGAGCATGCTCGCTCGGCAACCATGCTCATTAATGATGGCGTGTTTCCGTCCAATGAAAACCGTGGCTACGTATTGCGTCGCATTATTCGTCGCGCTGTTCGTCACGCCTATTTGTTGGGCACCGAAAAACTGGTAATGCCAAAGCTCTCCGAGACGGCAATCGACATTATGTCTGCGGCATATCCAGACTTGCTGGGCAATAAAGATTTCATTCTTGGAGTAATGACGAAGGAAGAAGAACGCTTCCGTCAAACCTTGAAGACCGGGCTCACCATTTTGGAAGATGAACTCTCCAGTGGTTCTCAAGAACTAGCAGGACCCTCTGCCTTTTTGCTGCACGACACGTATGGCTTTCCACTCGAGCTCACGCAAGAAATTGCTGGTGAACGAAATGTGCGTGTAGACGTTGCGGGCTTCGAACAAGAAATGGGCGCTCAACGCGATCGCGCAAAGAGTGCTCGTAAGGGCGCAAAGGTTGGTGAAGCCACCATCGAGGCTTATCGCCATGTCATGGAAACTCATGGCCTTACCGAGTTCGTTGGCTATGAGGAAACAGCATGCGATGCCAATGTGCTCGCGGTCATTCCTGTGCAAGATGGCGAACAAGAAGACGTTGATGTATTCCTTGATGTCACTCCGTTCTATGCCGAAAGTGGTGGTCAGGTGGGCGACGTTGGCACCATCACCACATCGACTGGTGAAATCGAAGTGCTCGACACCATGTTTGCGCTCCCTGGCCTTCGCAAACACATTGGCAAAATTGTCCGCGGGTCCGTCACAGCCGGGCAAAGCGCTCGCGTGGAAATCAATGTTGCAGACCGAGACGCAACTCGTCGTAATCACACGGCAACACATATTCTGCACTGGGCATTGCGCGAGGTGCTTGGCGAGCACGTGAAGCAGGCTGGTTCGCTTGTTTCTCCAGATCGCTTGCGCTTTGACTTCAGCCACTACGCCGCAGTGAGCGCACAAGAGATCGAACGCATTGAGCGTCTCGCTAACGAGCAGGTTTTTGCAAACTCTGTAACGAAGAATTACGAGACGTCGAAAGATGAAGCAACAGCCGCTGGGGCAATCGCATTCTTTGGCGATAAGTACGGAGACACCGTGCGTGTGTTGGAAGCAGGAAAGACATTCGAATTGTGCGGAGGCACCCACGTCAAGGCAACGGGTGACATCGGAATCATCAAAGTCGTTTCCGAATCGTCTATCGGTTCCAACTTGCGTCGAATTGAAGCGGTCACAGGTGAGAACACCTTCAATTACTTGCTCGAGACAACACGTACCTTGACGGAGGCAGCCGAACTTCTTGGCACTCAGCCGAGCGACATCATGTCCACAGTGCAGCGCAAACTCGATGAAGTAAAATCGCTATCCGATGAAATAAAGCAACTACGTTCTGCGCAGGCTCGCTCACGTGCGGGCGAGTTGGTTGCTCAGGCAACGAACGGGCAGGTTGTTGCACGGGTGGACGGCATTTCGCCAAACGATTTGCGCGAACTTGCACTTGCCATTCGTCAGAGCCCAACCATTCAAGCCGTTGTGCTTGGTGGAGTCACCGACACAGGTGGTGTTGCATTGGTTGCAGCTGTTGGTAACGGACTCGACGTTGCTGCTGGCGAGCTCATTAAAGATGCCGCAAAAGCAGTCGGCGGTGGCGGTGGTGGCAAGGGCGATATCGCAACTGCTGGCGGAAAGAATCCGGCTGCATTGGATGAAGCACTCAATTTGGCACGTGTTGCCTTGGGCAGGGTGTCTGGTTCATAACGTGCGTGCACTCGGGATTGATCTCGGGAGTAAGCGAATTGGTGTCGCAACGAGCGACCGAAGTGGAACTATTGCGACACCATTGACGGTGTTGCAACGAACTGGATCGCGTGAAACCGACTATCGGGCTATTGCCAATTTGGTGACTGAATATGAAATTGAATGCGTTGTTGTCGGGCTTCCATTACATATGAATGGAACTCTTGGTGATGCGGCAAAGTCTGCCATCGCTGAAGTAGAGCAGTTGACTAGCGTGTTGAGTGTGCCAGTTCTCACCTGTGATGAACGTCGGACGACGGTAACTGCAGACAGCATTTTGATGGAGCAAAACATGAATGCACAAGATCGTCGCAAGGTGATTGACAAGGTTGCTGCCGCAGTCATGTTGCAGTCATGGCTTGATGGCAGAAAGATGATGGAAGACCCAACACGTGATTGATCCACTGATCAAGATTCGCAAAACCGAGGATCAACCTGCCGAAAACTGGTACGACGATCCCTGGGATAGCCCGGATGCGTTGCATCGTTCTGAACAACTAGAAGTAGATGAATTGCCGAATGACTTTCGGGAATTATCGCGGCCATTCCTTATTGTTGCTGCTGCAGTCGCAGTAGTTACCTTATTTATGGGGGCGATTGGCTGGTGGTACGTGCACCAAGTCAATCCATCTGGCAAAGGTGACCCGCAATCGTTCACTGTTGTCGAGGGCGACACTATTGCAACAGTTAGTCAACGGCTTGCAGACGATGGGTTTGTTTCCAGTGCGAGTGTGTTCTCCTGGTATGTATCGCGCAAAGGTGGGGTTGAACTAATCCCCGGTTACTACACCATTGCGCCTAAAGATCACATGGGCAACATCATGGCGGTGCTGAAAACTCCGCCATCGGCCACCTATCAGAAGGTGACATTCCCTGAGGGCTACACCATTACACAAATGGGGGCACGACTCGCTGAAAAGACATTGCGCTTAAACGCAGATCAATTCGTTGCAATGGCCAACGATCCATCAATTGAAGCGCCGTATCGCCCCGAGGGCCAAACTTCTTTAGAAGGTTTGCTGTTCCCCGACACGTATCAGATTTCTAA
>JBJOOQ010000129.1:0-3009 GCA_046051205.1 Actinomycetota bacterium | reverse complement strand
AGGATGAGTACGGAAAGAACTATGGTCGGGAAAACTGACCCACCCTGAAAGCGGACCTTTTTGCCTTTGCCCTTTTCTGCAAGACGGGCGATTTTTTTTGCTGATGATGTGCGTGCCACGAGGACTAGAGGTTATCGGTTAGCGAGGAATATTGCCTCGTACTGAGCAGCAACCGAGGCAGGAGATGCATGGGTTTCAACCCATGTTCGACCACGAGCGCCCATTTCGTGAAGTTGTTCACGCCTGCTTACCAATTGGCTCAGGGCCTCAGTAAATGCCGTGCTGTTATCTGGTTCGACCGCCACACCCGCCCCGGACTGTTGCAACATATTGGGAATTTCAGTGCCCGAATCAATGGCTGCGAGCATTGGCCGACCTGCAGCAAGTATCGAATAGGACTTTGAGGGAACGCTGACTGATGCAAGTCCGGCGCGTAATGGCACGACGTGAATATCTCCCGTTGCCAGCACTTCGCTCAATCGCTCAATCGGTTGATAATCACCAAAGTACACATTGGTGAGTCGTGCGCAATCCTGTTCCAATTTCTTTCGTGCTGCACCATCGCCGTTGATCACAAAAGCAATGTCCGGAAATTTTGCAGCAGCATCAACAACCAAATTCAGTGACTGTGAGAAACCAACATTGCCCGCATACATCACGACCATTTGATCACCGATGCCAAGTTCGCTTCGATACGCGGTCATTCTGTCTTGCGGAGTGATCGCATGTGTGTCAACAAAGTTTGGAATGACATGCAGACGTTGGTGGAACTTCTTGTCAATCTTGTTGGCGATATTTGCGCGTAAGTCTTGTGAAAGCAGCACTACTGCATCCGAACGTCGGTAGCTCATTCGCTCTAGCCATTTTGCTGCAGCAATGATCTTTTTGTTTGAAATTGCACCTGTCTGAATCGCGGCATCAGGGAACACATCCTGAATGTTGAATACCAAAGGTGCGCGACGAATGATTTTGGTAAACCATCCCGTTAGTCCAAGTGTGAGTGGAGGCGACATGGCCAACACTCCATCAACTTTGAACGGAAGACCGTCTGCATGCACGCTGCGAATTCCTACCGCATAGCTAAATGCAATGAAACCCAATGCTCGACGCAACAAGTTTGATTTCGATTTCCCTGGAAACGGATGGACTCGAATGATTGAACCCCACTCCGTTTTTTCGGTGCGCCACAACCTGCCACCCCACCCTGGTTCAATTGCATGATTGCGGTACCACGGCAACGCTGTGACCACATGTAGTTCATGCCCACGTGCAGCAAGTTCGCTCACAATCCGCGTCATTACAACGCCAGTTGGGGCAAGGTCTGGCGCAAAGTGTGGACACAACACCACGAGTCGGAGTTTCTTATTGCTCAACGTGAAACCGCCGCAAGAGTTTTTTCATAAGCGATCACTAAGTCTTGTGCCGACTTTGCCGAAGTGAACTCTTCGGCGCGTCGCAGACCGTTATGAACGAGAGTTGATCGTTGTGCGCGAATGACGTCAAGAGCTCCCGCCCACGCTTCAGAGGTAAGCGGAAGTACGAGACCACCATCACCCACTACTTCAGGTAGCGACGCGCAATCACTGGAAATAACCGGAGTACCGAGGGCCATTGCCTCAAGCACCGGCGCACCAAAACCTTCGTACATACTTGGGAATACCAAGGCTTCGGCCAACGCAATAAGACCGTCTCGATCTGCTGCTTGAACTCGCCCCGACCGAACCACTTTGTTTGCGACACCTAATTCGCTGATGAGCGATTGAATTTGCGACTCGGCAAGGCCGTTGCCACCCACCATCACCAACTTCACATCCTCATTTCGCCATTCATTTGCTAGCAATCGCAAGAGAAACTCGTGATTCTTGTGCGGATGTGTAATTGCAGGAATCAGTAGCACACGTGAATTTCCAAGATTGAACCTTGCCCGCAACTCGTGCTCAGGCGTTTTATCTGCGCCAATTGCAGGCTCAAGACCGTGGCGAACAACCGCAGTACGAGCACGCGCAACACTGAAATGCTGCTCAATGCTCTCCCGAACGTAATTGCTTGGGGTTGCGATCACCGTTGCGCGTCGAATTGCCGAAGGAACTCTGTTCTTCAAGTAACGCAACTTCACTGCACTGAAGTATTCGGGGTACGAAAGATACTGGACATCATGGATGGTCAGCAGCGTTGTTGGGTTTCCACGGCTTGGAATTGTTCCACCACCATGATGAACAATGTCTGCAGATTTTGTTTGCGAAACAAGCCACGTGTTTTCCAGCAACACGCGCAACTCTCGGCTTGTGCAATGCGAAGGTGCTTCAACGACGTTCATCATTGAAGTGAGTTCGCTGTGCGCACGTGAAAAACCTTTTGGCGCATACACCGTGACGTTGAAAGGTGCATCGATTTCAACCAAGCCTCGCAATTGGCGATTGAAGTACTCCTCGCTACCGCCAACAGCACCAGGCACACACCACAACATGTTCACTGCAATGTTGTGATGCTTCGTGCTCATTGTGCAATCACCTCGTCGTAGGCGGCGGCAGTTAATTGCGCGGTCTTGCTCCACGTTGCATGCGCCGCACGCTCGAGTCCTCGCTGAGAAAGACTTGCTCGATCTGCTAGCGCCGTGCGAATGCCATGCTGAATATTCTCAGCGCTACGCGGGTCAACAAGTACAGCCGCTCCGCCAGCAACTTCTTGAGTAGAAATCAATTCACTCGTCACCACCGGGGTTCCTTGCGCCATTGCCTCAAGCACCGGCAAGCCGAAGCCCTCCCATAGCGATGGATATGCCATCACGCTGGCCGCTGCATACAGGCCACTGAGGAACCGCTCTTCAACGTGACCCAAGAATTTCACGTTGTCACTCGCTGCAACGGAAACGTCTCCCCAACCCTGTGCACCAGCCACGACAAGAGGAGGCAAGTCAACTTGCCCACTCAGTGCTTCAACCAACTTCGCCAGATTCTTTCGAGGCTCAAGCGTGCCAACGAACAAAATGAATTCACTTGGCAAGTTGAA
>JBJOOQ010000128.1:0-3327 GCA_046051205.1 Actinomycetota bacterium | reverse complement strand
CAACGCACGCGACAGCGTAAAAGGGAACTGCAAAAAAGAACAGCAGCCAAAATGCACCGGGGGCGGCAAGTGCTGCCCACAGTCGGGCGGCTTTGTTCACACTCAGCCCGCGGTGAACGTCGTCCAGACGTCGCTCCAGAGAGCATCGGTTTCTGGTGTGAGGCTGACAAGACGCTTTCCAGCCTGATACTTGGCATCGTCAATTACTGCATCGACAAGTGTTTCTGGAATTGCACCCGCATTGATTAGTGCTTCAGCGTTTACGTTGGTGAGCGCTGGTTGGTATCCAACATAAGACTGGTTCTTTGCAGCAACGTCGTTATCAAGCAAGTAGTTAATGAATTGGTGAGCAGCCACCGGCTTTGCTGACGCCTTTGGAATGCAGAGGAAGTCGTTTGCGGTAATGGTGTTTTCTGGATACCAGAAACCAAGAACGTCTGCTGATGTGCCTTCCGGCAAATAGAACGGCGCCAGCAGAATGTCACCCGACCAGGTGTATGCAATATCTCTGTTGCCTGCAGGTAGTTCCTGATAGCTCAACACATCGATTTTCGGATTGGTTGCAGAGCGAAGTCGGATCAAGTTTTCCTTTGCCGCCGCAAGAATGTCTGCGTCGCCTGTGTTTACATCGGTGACGCCGGCTTGGAACAATGCAAGGCTGACGATGTCACGATATGAATCGGTGACGCCAAGTTTGCCGCTGTATGCCGAGTTCCACATTGCGTCGTAACCCTGTGCGGCGAGCTCGCTTGGATCAATGCGATCTCTGCGGTAGCCAATTCCATTTCCATAAATGAACTGAGCCATGGTGTATTGCGCGCCAAGGTCGTAATACGGGTTTTGCAAACCAGTGAGCAAGTTTGTTTTGTTTGGAATGTATGAGTGATTCAACGGCTGAATCAGTTCGCCAGCCATGAGTCGTGCAAGAGCAGTGTCGGTCATGCCGATAATGAGGTCTGGCTTTAATGTTCCGTTGCGCAACTTTGCAATTGCGGCATCTTCGTTGTCGTAGATGCTTTGTTTCACTGTGACGCCAAATGCTTTTTCGAAATCGGCAATCACTTCTGGGTTGGTGTAATCAGCCCAGTTCAAAATTTCAATGGTGCCACCTTCATTAGCGAGACCATCTGCAATCGGTTCTCCAACAATTGGGAGAGTGACTGGCAAATCGGGAGTACCGATAATCAGTCCGGTTGATGAGTTCGATGATGTTCCACCGCACGCAGCAAGTATCGAAGGCCCAATAATTATTCCCCCGGTAGTTGCAAAGAGCGTTCTAAGAAAATCGCGTCTTTCCATGAGGGTAACTTAGTGCGTTTGTGTGTCCTGGCGGTATTGCTTGACGAACTGCATGGCGTACTTTTCCATCTCGGTATGGAAGGCCTGGGTGAACGATTTTGAGGCAGCCCCACGCTGAACCCGCTCGGAAACCGCGATGTCCTGGTGGTTCACCAAATCGTTGAAATCGATCACGGGGTTCAGGTCAAGAGAGGGGTCAGAGGCGACATCTGCGTGGAAAAGGTAGTCAGTAATGACCGTGGTGTGGGTAGGTGAACGCGGGATATAGGTGGTCACCGCTACCGAGTCTGGCGAAACATCGATCAACATGTTTGGGTAGACGTAAGCGCCAAAGAGCGATTTGTCGTCCATGCCTGGAATGAGTGTTAACCCTTGGTTTTGCTTAAACGAAATGGAGTTCACTCCATCGGCCAGGTTTGCACCCCAATCATCTCGGTCTTTGTCAATGGTGCGACCGGTTGCAAAGACGGGAACGAGATCACAGAACTCCGGGTGCACTACTGAACAATGCAAGCACTCTGAGTAATTTTCAACAAGAACTTTCCAGTTGGCTTGTGCTTCATCAACAGTTGTGCGGACGCTCTTCAAGCCAGCCATTCCAAACTTGTCCAGGTCAAGTGGCTTGCTGTACAAATTTTCAAGCCAAGTCAGCAGTGGAACTTCGTCGTTGTTGAGGCAAACAAACAGACCGCCTTGCCATTCATCTACGCGAACGTGCTTTAGCGATATGCATTCGCGATCGAAAGATTCTTTTTCATGATGGATTGCGCCGACAAGTTTGCCGTCCAGTGAGTAACTCCAGGCGTGATACGGGCAGGTGATTGCAGCTCCATATCCAGATCCGCTTTCATCACACAATTGTGATCCGCGATGCTGACAGACATTGAAGTACGCACGCAGTTGGCTTTCGCGATTGCGCACAATCAAGATGCTTTCGCTTCCCACGTTGCAGACCATGCGGTCGCCAATGTGCGAGAGCTTGTCGGCACGGCCCACGTAACACCAGTGTTTGCTGAAAATGGTTTCCAGTTCTGATGCAAAGATTTCTGGAGAGGTGTATTCATCTCGGGTAAAGCTCTTTTGGAGCCCTCTAATTTCTGGCGCTGACATGATTTACTCCCATTTCATTCCGACAGGTATGTCTTCGTAATCGATTGTCCACAACCGTGCGGCTTTCACATCGCCTGTGTAACAGCGGTATCCAAGAAGTTGCTGCTGCATTGGAGAAAGCGTGCGTGCAATGTCTTCGGGAAGTCCAACGCAGCCAGCTTCTTCAGGAGTTAACCAACCAACCACATACGAGAGGTGCAGACCTTCTCGCCAGTAGTTGTCAGTTTGGTTTGCGCCACCGCCATGAATGACCGTTCCCGAATAAATCAATCCACTTCCCGCTGGCATGACTGCTTGAGTGACTTCTGCATCAGTTGCCTTGCGAGTGAAGTCATCCCACTGATGACTGCCAGGCACCACTCGTGTTGCTCCACCAACAGCTGTGAAGTCGGAGAGCGCAAACATGCATGACACCGTTACGGGTTTGGCGGTTGGTCCAAGAACGAGTGGCCAGTTGTCGGCGTCGCGATGTAACCATTGCGCTTTTTCGCCAGGGCCGATGATCAACCGGTGTTCATCCAATACGAAGCACAATTGGGGCCTAGTTCATCGTCGGCAACGCTGCGAAGAATCGGGTGGACCAACAGATGATCACGGAAAGTCTTTGAGCGGTACGACAGGCGAGTGAAGCGCTTGGTGTTTGAGCCCCAGAATTCTTGTACGCCACTATCGCTTGACTTGGTTCCCGCATCGGTTGATTGCATCGACTCGGCAAGTTCGGAGCGCAGGCTGTTGCGCACTTCGTCGGTGAGCATGTTGTGCACAATGACGCCACCATCGCGCTGGAAAACCGAGAGAATTTCGGCAAGCGAATGCACATTCGCGTCAAGACTTGTTAACACCGCGGTATTCGCAGTTGCCATACCTCAACTCTAGCAGTGGAAAAATGAACGAATATGAGGCTCGTAATAACTCAAC
>JBJOOQ010000127.1:0-3085 GCA_046051205.1 Actinomycetota bacterium | reverse complement strand
CGCCACGCAAGCTGGTGGAGCAAATGCAATTGGCTTGTGTACTGCAAGCGAATTCGGCGGCGTAAATGTCACTCGCACTGTGCTCAATGGAGCGACACATAACCCCTGGCAAATGGGTCGCACTCCAGGCGGATCATCGGGCGGAAGTGCTTCAGCAGTTGCTGGAGGTCTTGTCACCATTGCAACTGGCGGAGATGGCGGAGGTTCAATTCGAATTCCTGCAGGCTTCACTGGTCTCGTTGGACTGAAGGCAACGTTTGGCAGAATTCCTCGCGCGCCGCATACTGAACTTGGAAATCTCACCGTCAACACAGGGGTAATGGCGCGAAGTATTCGGGACACTGCGCGTTGGTTCGACGTGTGCAACGGACATGACTCGCGCGATCCACTCAGTTTGCAACGTGTTGATAACTGGGAACATGAATTAGGGAGTCACGCAACATCATTGCGTGGAAAAACGGCTGTGCTCGCTCCTAATTGGGGTGGTGCTGTGGTCTCCCCCGCAATGTGGCAACAACTCGAGGAACACGCAATACATCTTGCGTCGATTACCGGAATGAACATCATCACCGTTGACACCACGCTTCCCAGCATGGGTGCTGCCTGGTCAATCAGTGGAATGATCGAAATTCAAATGCAACTGGCAGATCATTGGCCAGCTTGTGCCGACGTTCTTACTCCAGAAATGCGATTTGGCATTGAAGCGACCCTGGGAAAATACGGCGCTGAGGCTCGCGCAAAAATTGAATCCCGACGCGCCGCGCTCAATCAGCGAATGCACGAAATCTTTGAACAGGTCGATTTCGTCATCACTGCAAGCAACCCCGATGTCGCGTTCAACGCTGAGGGCCCTTTGCCTTCGAACTTTGGGGGCATTGAAGCGGGAATGGGAAACAATGGCAAGCTCACGTTTCCAGCAAACATGTATGGCAACCCAGCAATTTCAATTCCTTCAGGACTCATTGAAGGCTTACCCGTTGCACTGCAAGTAAACGGTCGCCATTTCAGCGAACAATTACTGCTCGAGCTTGGACTTGCGATGGAACGTTCACGACCGTGGGCGCTTGTTGCACCACACTCACCGATTTAAGCGAGTAATGCGCGCCCAACAATGTCGGTGCAAAACGCAGTGAGAATTGCCAAATACATCAAACCAGTTGCGGCCATTACCGCCGAATAACTTCGCTCTTTCAATGCTGCGCGCGTGACAATTGCAAGCACTCCCGTGACTACTGCTGATGCAAGCCAGAACCAACCAAGTACGCCATCCCAACCGTCATCAATGGTTCCATTCAGCACGCTGAACATTCCCGTTGGCAAAAGCAACACCACTACTTCAAGTGGCCACATGTAAATAACCGCATCGGTGATTTCATTGATCAGTTTCCGCGGCATTCCAGGTTGCACTAAATACCAGTGTCCAAGCAACATCGTGTCGCTCACGGCGCCAAGAAACAGCGTTCCAACGACAACTCGCAGCAACGACACGACAACATCGCCGCCACTACCGTCGCTTGCTGCAGAAATTCCGGCAGCAATAATTCCTGGAATACCAAGAATCGGTGCAATCAGATCAAGCTTTGATCGTTTGTTCCGAATAAGTACGAATGCAGCAATGGCAACAGCAACGCTCGATGCCTCACGAACAATGCTGAGTCCGTAGCGATTTCCCAACACCACTGCGATAACTGCAAACGCGCCATAGGTAATGCGCAACAACATGCCGTAACCAGCACCAACTTCGTTTCGACGTGTGGTGAACCACAAAAAGGCAAGACCACCTACGGCCCATTGCAACATCACCGTTGCTGCTTCTAAACGAATCATGACCTGAAGAACTTAGGCTTCAACGACGATCAAATTGTGGTTTGCCGCATTCATTGAGTCTGGGCCATTCGCCGTTGCAACAATAATGTCTTCCAAACGCATACCCCATTTACCCGGAATATAAATGCCTGGCTCAACGCTGAATGCATGGCCAGCAGCAATTGGCAACTTGTTTCCGCTCACCATGTACGGATCTTCATGCGCTTCCATGCCAATTCCATGACCGGTGCGATGCACAAAATACTCGCCGTATCCAGCTTTTTCGATCACTGCACGTGAGGCGCGGTCAACATCTTCGCAAGCATTTCCCACAACACCTGCTGCAACTCCAGCGGCCTGCGACTCGAAGAGCACTGCGTATGCATCGGCAACATCGCTTGCAATCTGACCAGTAAACACACACCTCGTAATGTCGCTGCAATATCCATTCATCGTTCCACCAAAATCGCACAGCACGATTTCATTCGCCCGAATAACTCGTGACCCCGCATGGTGGTGCGGGCTTGCAGCATTTTCACCAGCAGCAACAATTGCAAAGTTCACCACATCGTGACCCTCAGCGATCAAGCGCGAGGAAATATCGGCTGAAACAGCAGCTTCAGTACGACCAATAAGTGGAATCTTGCCCGCATGCAATTGTGCTGCGACCCTGTCGGCTGCAGCACCTGCTGTACGAAGGGCTGCAATTTCACTTGCATCCTTTGACATTCGCAATGCGCCAACCACATCAACCGCACGAGTAAAGGTCGCACCTGGAACATGTGGCAATAACTCCACCAGGAATCGCGCCCACATTTGATCGCCGACTGCAATTCGCTTGGCAGCGCCCAACAGCTTCGCCACAATCGCAATTGGGTTGTCGGTTTCATTCCACGGAACAATTGAAAACACTTCCGGTTGTGCAACAACGCGCGGAACTTCAAGACGTGGAACCACCATGCTCACTTGTCCGCTGCGCGGAACAACCAACATCGTCAAGCGCTCAAGCGGCATCGCTTCATACCCTGACAAATACGGAAGGTCATGACCGACCGAGAGCAATGCTGCATCTACGTTCTGCGCAGACATGGCAGCACGAACTTTTGCGATGCGTTTGAGGTAATCAGAAGTGGTGGCAATTGTTGAACTCACAGGCTGTTCTTCCCTACCTTCACCAACATGCCATCGTTGTATTCCTCAACGGCAGTGATGATCTCTTGCTTGGTATTCATGACGAAAGGACCATAGCGAACCATCGGCTCACCGAGCGGCAAGCCAC
>JBJOOQ010000126.1:0-3089 GCA_046051205.1 Actinomycetota bacterium | reverse complement strand
AATGGTCACTTCTCTCCTGCGCTTGACACCATCGTGCGCTTAAGCGTTGCTCTTGGCATTACGCCATCTGCGTTGCTCGCTTTCTAATTCAAGTCTTTAGACCGCAATTCGTGCACGGTTTGCGCGAAGCGAGAGCACGTGTCAGCGATATTGAGCCAATAGTCAAGATTGTCGCCTTCTTTTGCTTCGCAAATAGTGCAGATTGAGGATCCACCACCAAAGCCGAATTGCAGTGCAGCGCTGACAACTACTTCGCGCACATCAATCTGCGAAGCATCTGAGTCTCCTGTTGCCCCTTGCAGACTGTTCGCAAACTGGCACAAATTCACGGCCGGAGCTGCCACCCCGTTGTCACGAAGTTCCGCGAGCTTCACGAGGTCCATTCCCGAAAACGAAACAATGAGATTTGCATTTTTGATATCGGATGCCGTCGCGCTGATTGCTTTTTCTTCAATTCTGCGAATCTCTTCAGGCAATTCAGGTGCCTCTAATTCAGTAATGATTTCGGGCTCCACTAACACGCGCACTTTGGCATCAAACAATGCGCGCTTTGTTTTTAGCGCCGCCGACAACAACGACGAGGAGACAACGCCAACAGTTGCGTCACGATCGGACACCAAAATAATGAATAGTTCAGATTCCACAGATACTTAACGCACACGAACAAAGGTTGGTGACATTTGCATGAATGCAAGGTTGCCAAACGGGTGTACCACGAATTCAGTGTACAAATTATGGGACAAGCACCTTGGGAGGATCTCGCTCGGTTTTGAAAGCCTTTGGCCCTCCTCGACCCCCTCAGCCAAAACCCTCTGGAATGAGGCCCCGGTACGGCCCCGAACCCCTCAACAGGGCGAGCAAACCCTTATAAATAGGGCAAAAAGTTATCCACAGATGGGCTTGCGTCACACCAGAGTGTTTGCCTAGTGTTTACCCAACTTCAGGAACGTATTTCCTGGAGCGTTAGTCAATCTACCTATGGGGGAATAAATGACAATTATTGATGAAACAACAAATGGCGTTGCGAAGACTGGTGTCTCGCGTCGTCATTTCATTCAGGGTGCAGCAGCAACTGCAGCCGGTGCTGCATTGCCAGTTGCTGGCATTGTTGGCGCAGGCTCAGCTAGTGCAGCAACTTCAAAGACACTTCGCGTTGCAACAGGTAAGCAAGTACACCCTGCAGCTCCATGGGAAACTTCAGACGGAAGTTTGTTCATTCTTTCGCAGGTTGGTGAATGGCTTTGCTTCCAGAAGCAAGACGGTTCACTTGAGCCACGCCTCGCAACCAGCTGGAAGTCATCAAATGGTGCAAAGACTTGGACATTCAAGATCCGCAAGGGCGTGAAGTTCAATGACGGAACCCCGCTCACAGTTGACGACATCGTCTACACCTACAAGTCGGTGTTCACTGCTAACCCATCACGTTCAAAGGGCAACTTCACGGGCATCATCGATGCAAACGGAATTGTCAAAGTAGACAACGAGACACTTCGTTTCGACTTGCTGACCGCATCGGGTAACTTCCCGTACACCGTGTCATCAGTGTCGTACGGAATGTGCATCATCAAGAATGGCGCAAACGGCGGAGCAGCATGGACGAAAGACATGATCTCAGCTGGCCCTTGGAAGATGGAGAGCTACAACGAGTTCGAGAAGACCGTGTTCGTAAAGAACCCGTTCTACTGGGACACCACCTTCAAGCCAGGAATCGACAAGCTTGAACTCATTCAGTACACCTCTGCAGCAACCGCATTGCCAGCACTCAAGACCGGAAAACTTGATGCAGTGGCAGCGATGGAAGCAGCCGATGCGTTGTCACTCGACAAGAGCAAGTTCAACATCTTGACCACCAAGGCTGGTGCCGGTTTCGCACACGTACACATGCGTTGCAACTTCGGTCCATTCAAGGACAAGCGTGTTCGTCAAGCAGCAGCACTCACCATTGACCGCGTTGGTTATGTGAAGGGTGTAATGAAGAGCATCGGTGGCGTTGTTGGTAACGACAGCGTGATGGATCCTTACCCAGCAGCAGACAAGTCAGTGCCACAGCGTAAGCAAGACATTGCGAAGGCTAAGCAGTTGATGAAGGAAGCTGGCGTTCCAAACGGATTCAAAGTTGAACTTTCAACATGGGCACGCGATGACATCAACAAGTACGCAAACTTGATCAAGAACTCGTTTGCCAAGATTGGTATCAAGGTCACGCTCAAGATTGACGGATCAAACGGTGGTGGTGCGGTGTACTACACCTACAACCCATACCCATCGGTCAAGGGCAAGGTATTCGAATACGACAACAATTCGTGGTTGGCTTCGAACCTTGGAATCGTTGACTGGGCCGGCCGTGGCGTTCCAGACCAATACCTCACTCGTGAGTGGAAGTCGACCGCAGACTGGTCAGCAGCTCAGTTGTGGGACGATGTATTGGACGCAGCAATTGATGAATACATTGCAGCACCGAACCCTGCCAAGCAGAAGGTTGCCAGCAAGAAGATCCAGGAGCGTTCACTTGAAATGACTCCTTACATCTTGGCTTACACCTCAAACTTGATCTACTGCGCTCGCGAGGGTGTTAGCGGATTCCAGGTAAATGGAATGGGTCAAATCATTGCGAAGGACGTGAAGTTGGCATAATCGCCAATTGAACAATTAATAAACCCCCAGCGTGCTTCGGTGCGCTGGGGGTTTTTTATTTCCCGTACATAGATGAGTAGAGTTCTAATTTCATGAAATCGTTTCTTGCTAAACGCTTAGGTCTGTCCATTCTGACTGTGGGACTTGCTGCGATCATCGTGTTTTTTATGACACGAGTACTTCCGGGTGACGTCGCACGCCAGAGCCTTGGCCGACAAGCATCCCCAGAAGATGTCGCCGCATTCAACACGTTGTACGGTCTCGACAAGCCTCTCTTCACACAATTGATCAATTGGATTAAAGAATTACTGAGTGGAGACCTCGGTGTTTCCATGTCTACGTCGCGCCCAGTTTCAGAAACACTGATCCCTGCACTCGGGTACTCAGCGCGTCTTGCCGGAGTTGCATTTTTGCTCATTGTTCCGCTGAGTATCGCTGGTGGAATTCTTGCAGCG
>JBJOOQ010000125.1:0-3095 GCA_046051205.1 Actinomycetota bacterium | reverse complement strand
CAGCTATCGGGAAGTTGCAAGGTGCTTCCATCTGCAACATGGGTTGTGCGTAATTTGGCTACATCTCCGTGCTTGCCGACAGTTTCATGGCAACGCTCAAGAAAGGCTGCATCAACGTCGGCGGCAATAACTGCAAAACACTGCTTGGTGAATGCTGCAGTCATTCGACCAATTCCGCTTCCAATTTCGAGCAATGTTTTGTTGGTCAGAGTTTCGGGACTAAATCCAAACTGATGCATGTACCGACGAACTTCTTCGTCTCCGGTACGCACGAATTCTGCAAGTGTTAAATCGGAGCCTGTTTCATTGTTGAACACCCAACCCGTTTGGCGCACTACCTCGTCGGCCGTAGCTCCAGTTTCTGTTCGGTTTCCTGCACTTTTCCAGGGTGTGAACTGGGTACGCCACTTAGGTGAATTGTCGTGTGTCATTGCACCGACAAACTTAGTTGCTACTTGCGATCTGGAAGCGGAGCTGAATAATCTTCGCCGCTGTCAAGATCAAACGCTGTATGCAATGCACGCACTGCTTTTTCTAATTGTGAGCGTTCAACCACAACTGAAATGCGAATGGTGCTGGTGGAGATCATTTCAATGTTCACACCATTGTCGGCAAGTACACGGAACATCTTGGCTGCAATTCCAGGACTGGACTTCATTCCAGCGCCAACGAGTGAAAGCTTGACAATGTTTTCGTCTTTGTTGATTCCGGTTGCACCGACTTCGTCACCAACTTTTTTTAGAATTGGTTCTGCAGTTTTGATATCGCCGATCGGCAAGGTAAACGAAATGTCAGTAGTACCGTCAATGGATGTGTTTTGCACGATCATGTCAACGTTCACGTTCGCTACAGCTAATGACTCAAACAACAGTGCAGATACACCTGGACGGTCTGGCACACCGAGCAACGTCATCTTTGCCTCGCCCACATCGTGAACGACTCCAGAAATAATTGGCTCTTCCATCTTTCGCTTCCTCTCTTCGTCAATTCCACGTACCCACGTGCCCTCTTCCCAAGTAAAACTTGAGCGCACATGAATTGGCACGTTGTGATTACGTGCGAACTCAACTGAGCGCAATGCCAACACCTTGCTTCCTGCGCCTGCCATTTCCAACATTTCGTCGAAACTCAGTTCTTTCAATTTTCTCGCTTGCGGAACCAAACGTGGATCGGCGCTAAACACGCCAGTGACATCGGTGTAGATCTCGCATGCATCTGCCTTCAATGCGGCAGCAAGCGCCACTGCTGTGGTGTCACTTCCACCACGACCAAGTGTGGTGATTTCACGCTCGGTACTTACACCCTGAAATCCGGCAACAACAGCAACTTTCCCTGCAGCCAACGCTTCGCGAACGCGATCACCTTTGATTTCCAAAATCTTCGCCTTGGTGTGCGAGGTGTCAGTGATGATTCCAACCTGACTTCCCGTAAAACTCATTGCATCGCACCCAACGTCGTGCAGTGCCATACATAACAGCGACATTGAAATTCTCTCGCCCGTTGTGAGCAGCATGTCCATCTCACGGCCTTGTGGATTGCTTGATACCTGGCGGGCAAGTTCCACCAAGTTGTCGGTTGCCTTGCCCATTGCAGACACCACGGCAACAACGTCTATTCCCTGAGCACGCAAAGCAGCGATGTGCTTGGCCACATTTCGCATGCGGTCTGGGTCGGCCACCGAAGTGCCACCGTATTTTTGAACGATCAATGCCACAGGTTCTTTACGCTAGTTCGGTCGCGAGTAACCTTCATAAATCATGGGAACTGACAAGCGCAACCGCAAAAAAGAAAACCGCCGCCAAAAACTCGACGACATGGCAAAGCAACAGCAGCGTAAACGCACCCGCAAGCTCGCTACACGTGCCGCCATTTTCATTGCCGTCATAGTGGGCATTGCCCTCATCATCTCTGTCTCAGGCGACTCAGACTCATCCAGCACAAGCGACACCACCTTGGCTACCACTGCACCAACGCAAGTTGAGGGTCGTGCAATCACCGGTGACACCCCGTGTCCTGCCACTGATGGCAGTGAGGCCCGTGCGGCAACGTTTGAGAAGGCACCAAGCAACTGCCTCGAAGCCGGAAAGACCTACACCGCGGTAGTCACCACTAATAAGGGTGAATTCACCATTGAACTTGACCAGAACAAGGCGCCACTTGCCGCGAACAGCTTCATCACGCTTGCGCGCTACAAGTATTTCGACAATACCCAGTGCCATCGTGCAATTCCAGATTTCGTAGTGCAATGTGGTGACCCAACTGCAACGGGCAGTGGTGGTCCTGGTTACTCATTTGCTGATGAATTGCCACAAGCAGGCGAATACAAACTTGGCTCTATCGCCATGGCAAACTCTGGCCCTAATACCAATGGCAGCCAATTCTTCATCATTACGGGCGACCAAGGAGTTACATTGCCACCGAGTTACACCTTGTTTGGTCAGGTGACTACAGGACTTGACACCACCGTGCCAGCACTGAATGCTGCATCAAACCCAGACCCAGCAGCAAACGGTGTTCCGACTCTTGAACCACTCATCATCGTGAGTGTGGTCATTACCGAAAGCTAAACCGTTTCGTTTAGCTAGTTGGCAGTGGGCCATGCAAGACCACTGCACCATGTGTTGTCCATGTTCCGTTTTCATGGATCAACGCTGCACCCGTTGGAATTTCCGCAACAGATGTATTTGCCAAACTCAACGTGCGCTGCAATCGTTCGTCTGGCCATTTTTCGGATTCGGTAACTGCTGCAACGCCACTCACGAGTCCAAGGCCAAGCGCAAAAGCACCGCCGCGAGGATCGACCATTGGATCGCACATTGCTGCCGCGCTACCTGCAGCAGCAACTACACATGGGTGTGATGCAAGTGCATCGAACACCACGGTGTCTTTCAAGGTTGATCGCAAGTGAATTGGCGAATCACCCACGACATACACCACCGCAGATTCGGAAATCATCGTTGCAAATGACTCCTCACGCGCATCGGCACGGGAATACACAGCACACAATTTTGTTGTAATTCCTAAGCGCTTTGCCCACGCAACACTGAGCTGAACCAAATCATCGGGGTTTTCGAATGCTTCGGCTGTTGGCAAAA
>JBJOOQ010000124.1:0-3158 GCA_046051205.1 Actinomycetota bacterium | reverse complement strand
AATGTGGTCAGCAGCTTGACCTCGACGACGAGCGGCTTCAAGCACAATTCCGAGATGCTCTTTTAGTTCACGCTGCCCTACAAACTCATCGAGCGACTTCGGTCGCAATCCAGTTTCGTCGGCTTGTTCAATTGAATCCTCAGGGCGATACTGCGGATCTACAAATTCTTCACGCACGACGAACTCCTAACGCGTTCAGCGCCTGTCGCAAAACATTTTCAGCGGTGTCGGTTGCCGAGAGGTCGCGCAAAACTTCGCGTATCTCTTCACTTGAATATCCGAGCCCAGTAAGAGCTTCTCGAACATCAGTCATGACTGATGTGCCAACCGTTTTTCCATCGACGAGTGAATCGAGCACGGGCAACTGGAGTTTGCCTCGCAATTCGATAAGCAAACGCTCCGCTGTTTTCTTTCCTACACCCGGCACCAACGTGAGCGCACCATGATCGTTCGTAGCAACAATGTCGATCAATGCTCGAGGTGTGTGCGTAGCCAAGATTGACATCGCCATGCTTGGTCCAATTCCGTGCGTTGCAATCAAGGTGTTGAACGCAACGCGCTCATCTTTTTCAAGAAATCCAAACAGGGTTTGTGCATCTTCGCGAATGTGGTGGTACACGTGCATAAACGCCTGCGAAGTTGGTTCAAGCTCGGCAAGTGTGCGTGGCGTGACATGCACCAAGTATCCGACACCGCCAACATCTAACAGCACGGTTGAATCGGCATTGCGTTCAACAACAGTTCCCCGCAATGAGCCAATCATTACTTTGCTCCCAACGTTGCGCGCTTCACGCTGTTTACTAACGGCGAAACGGCTAGATGGCACAATGCAACAGCAGCTGCGTCTGCTGCGTCTGCAGGTGTTGGCAGCACGCTGAGACCCAACCTTCGCTGCACCATTTTCTGCACTTGAAGTTTGTTTGCAGTTCCCGAGCCTGCGACCGAACTCTTCACCTGGCTTGGTGTGTACTGCACCACTTCAATGCCCAATTTGTATGCCAGCGCAAGTACCAAGCCGCTTGCCTGCCCAACGCTCATCGCAGTGCGCACATTGTTTTGAAAAAACACCTGCTCGACCGCAATCGCCGTTGGCTTCACTTCACTAATCAAGGCCTCTAAATCACACTGCAACAATGCCAACCGACGTGGCAATGGGTCTTCCTTGGGAGAAGACAAGACTCCCATAGAGATCGCTTCAACGGATCCGCCAGCACTTGGAGCAAGGGCGGCGTAGCCACAACGGGTGAGGCCAGGGTCTATACCCAGAACCACTGAAGACGTTGAGGCGAACATATGTTCAAGCCTAGTTGGGGCTGCTAGCCGAGTTTGGCCTTTTCTACAGCGGCCACCAATTCGTCCACTGAGCGGAACGAAAGCCCTGCAAGGGCGCGGTGGACATAGCGAACGACACCGGATCCGTCAAGGACGAACACGCTTCGACGAGGGAACCCCAGCGGACCGAGGATGCCGTACTGCTTTGACACCGATTTGTCTACATCGGCAAGAAGAGGAAACGAGAATCCGTGTTTTCCCGAAAACTCATCGTGACTCTCTACGCCTTGTGAGGAGATACCAATCACTTGAGCACCGACGGATTCGAATTGGCTCATTTCATTGTTGTACGAGCACAGTTGCTTCGTGCATACCGGCGTGTTGTCGCCTGGATAAAACACCAACACCACTGGCTTGCCTGCGTATTCAGAAAGTGAGTACAACTTCCCGCCTGTCCCCTGCAGTGTGAACTGCGGTGCTTGATCTCCAACGCTGAGTGTCATTGCGCTACCTCGTTTAATAGTTCATCGGAAATGTCAAAGTTTGCATACACATCTTGTACGTCATCGTTGTCTTCGAGATCGTCCATGATTTTCAAGATTGCCTTCGCATCATCTGCGCCAGTAACTGCAACGCTCATTGACGAAACCATGGTGCTTACTGCCGACACTACATTCATTCCCGCACCTTCGAGGGCAGTTTTCAACTCAAACACGGTGGTCGAGTCACAGGTAACACGCCATGAGTCGCCGTCATCAACAACATCTTCCGCACTATGATCTAGCGCAACAAGCATCACATCGTCTTCGCTGATGTTCTTTTCAATTTGCACGATTCCTTTACGTGAAAACTGCCAAGCCACAGCTCCTGGCTCAGCCAATGCGCCACCCGATTTGCTGAAGGCCATACGCACGTCTGCCGCAGTGCGATTTCGATTGTTTGTTAATGCATCAACCAACATCGCCACACCACCAGGTGCATATCCTTCATACGTCACTGTTTCGAATGCTGCACCAGTTTGTTCGCCAAGACCTCGCTTTATCGCACGATCAATGGCGTCGTTCGTCATGTGCGCAGCTTTTGCCTTTTGAATAATGGTTCGCAGCGTGGCGTTACTTGCAGGGTCGCCACCGCCTTCGCGTGTAGCTACTTCAAGTTGACGCGACATCTTGGCAAAGATTTTTCCGCGCGCGGCATCAATGGCGCCCTTCTTGCGTTTAATTGTCGCCCATTTGGAGTGACCGGACACCGTTATACCTCCTGCAGTAAACCAATAAACATTGAGTGAATACGTGCGTCGTTTGTAAGTTCAGGATGAAAGGAAGCAACCATTACCGAACCCTGCCGGGCCAAGACAACATCTTCATTGTGGCGCGCTAAAACCGTTACATCGTCACCGATTCGTGCAATTTGAGGAGCACGGATGAACACAGCGTGGAAATCTTCGACCATGCCGTCAAGCGCAATATCGGTTTCGAAACTGTCAATTTGTCGACCGTAGGCATTGCGCTTCACATCGATGTCAATCGCTCCGAAACTTCTCTGATCCGATCGACCGTCGAGCACACCCTTTGCCAACAGAATCATTCCAGCGCAGGTGCCAAACACTGGCATCCCCTGCTTCAATCGTGCGTCAATTGCATCAAACAGTCCAGAAGTCTGCAGTAGGTGCGACATTGTGGTGGACTCTCCACCAGGCATCACTAACGCGTCAACCAATTCCAAGTCTGCCGGCGTGCGAACCTCGAGCGTTTCAACGCCAAGATCGCGCAACACATGTTGATGAGCCTCGAAAGCGCCCTGCAATGCAAGAACGCCAACTACGCGAGACAAGTGGTGCTGCTTTACCAGCCGCGGTCGGCGTAGCGCTCGTTGATCTTGTCCAT
>JBJOOQ010000123.1:0-3178 GCA_046051205.1 Actinomycetota bacterium | reverse complement strand
AGAGCAGCGCGAGATTAAACGTGAAGCTGTCTTGAGGTTTTGCAATATCGAGGACAACAGGAGTTCCAGGTTCTACACGTACAATGCGTGACATGGACTTCATTCGAAGCGCGAATGCTGCGAGCTCATACAACCCGACAGCAAAAAGGAAATACCTCAGCAAATAGAAAAACGGCAAGATGCGCGGATTCCACAACAATCCAATGATCGGCAAGCTGTTGCGAGCAATGAACACTCCAGCAGCAAGCGCCAGCGTCAGCAGCGTTATCCATGTGCCCGCCTTGTGCCTGCTACGTACTAGCGCTACCGCCCCAATTACTGCCAATGCAGTGATTGAGACATCGAGCAAAATGTGCAGAGGAAAGAACATCTTCCAGAACGAGTCAGTAGCCCCGCTTGGCCGCGGCTCGTACTTCATGTCCGTCATATAGGCGTGACTCGTAACGAACGGAATTACCCAGAACGAGGAAAGCAGCACGGCTAGTGCGATTACTTTTGCGCCAAACTGAACTGATTCACGCTTATTCCACACCACCAGCATGAGTGCTGCGCCGCCGAACACAAACAACAGAACAATTCCATGACTTAATGCCGACAGCGAGATGATGATGGCTGCAGAGACTCGATACTTTCCTGTGTCTAATCCTTTAGCGAGCAAAGCAAATCCCAGCATGGCAAGCGATAACGAAATCGAGAACGAAAACTCGCCCGCCATCGTTGATGCGATATTGCCACCATAAATAGTGAAGCTTTCATCAAACAAAAAGATGGTCGCCGCAATCGCAAAGAGTTCAGGCAGTGGATAAGCGAACTTTGCGAATCGACCAAACAGCCAAGTCGTGTACGGAAGCGCCAAGATGCCGATGACTGCAATGATCTTGATGGCAATGCCATACGGCAACACCACGTCCAGCAACACAATCATCAGCGCCGGAACCACCATGTAGAACCGATAAATCGGAAGCCCGGAGTACCAGTCCATACTCCAACCAGACAATTTGAAATTCGTAAGCAAATGGTCTCGCAAATACGCCGGCGCCCAAACATGGGCGCCCATGTCACCACCTGTTGGAATGTTGTTTCGCAAAATCAGATTTGGGTGAAGCGCCATGAGCAAGAAGATCGTTGGGCCCGCAACGGCGATAATCGTTGACAGCTTCTTCCAGTAAGCGACGTTCTGTTCGAACCGGTTTTCTTTGCTGCTGACAGCATCTTCGGTTTGCGCGTCGAAACGAATTTCGTCGTGCGTTACTTCAGGTTCCACGAAGTCAGCCTAGATGTACCACGACTTGCTAGCGAGTCAGCGCCATGACTGTTAGTGCTGTTGCATTAAACGACACGTGAGTAACGATGGATAGCCCTAACCGCTTCGTTCGTGAAAAACACAATCCAAGCACGAGCGCAAACGCGAAAAGCCCTGGAAATTCTGCAAGTTGCAGATGCACTGCCGCAAACCAGAAGGAAGCAAGAAACAGTGAAATTCGAGCACCGTATGCAGCCGCCAAATTGTGTTGGATGAATCCTCGATACACGATCTCTTCCACGAGAGGTGCGCAAATGACGACAATCACAAAAAGGAGCACTATCCACGCACCCTGCGCCGCATCGAACAAATCGTTTGCTCGCTTTTCAACTGCTTCTTTGTTGAACAGTGAGGGAAACATCAGCTGGAACGGAAGCGTCACAAGAACCACCAACAGCAATTGGCTCGCCATTCCAAGTGGAATACCCCACAAGTCCTTTGCTTGAAAACGTATTGCGAAATCCTGAGCAAAGTTTCCAGATCCTTGTCGCTTTGATACCCACATCAAAACACCGATGTACGGACCCCACAGCGTTAGTGCCGACAACGCAAGCACCCAAGTTGGTACAACGTCTGCAGTTGCATATCCGAGCACTGAGATAACAACAGAACCACAAATATTGGCGAAAAGATACGTCAAAGACCACACCGCGAATACGCGGAACGGCGGAACCAGTTGAGGCTGATCAGCCAGCAAGACGATTTGGCACGATCAAGCGGAAACGATCGCGACGATCTTCCATTCTCCACCCGCCAGGAACCGTAAGCCGCCTGCCGTGCTGCTCGCACAGGTCGTACGCATGTGGATCGCTTTCCTGCGCTAGGTCATCAATCCAGACCAAAGCACGGCTGTATTGATAGGTCAACGTCATCGACGCATCTTCCTTGCAAACAGGACGGGAACACTTACGAGTCACGGTGTAAAACCTAATTCTTGTGACATATAAAAAGGTGGATTTGAGCCGTAGGAAGGCACGACGAGACACCTTGCAACATCTGCCCGTAACATGACCTCGTGAGCAAACTCCCACCACCTCCTCCACAGTCCAACAAGCGCAAGAACTCTCCACTTTCTTCGGGAAAGCCGGGTTCATCCAAGCCTGGGCAGAACAAGTCGGGCAAAGAGCGCACATCCATGCCCCGTTGGGCGGTGTGGGTATTGATTGCCGTTGCAGCTGGACTCATTGCAGGCCCACGCCTGTGGCCTGCTTCAACTGCCACGAAGGTGACCTACACAGAGTTTCTTGACCTTGTTCAAAGCGGCAAAGTCAGCAGTGTTGAAATCAACAACTTGAGCAACACCATCAGCGGAACAATGTCTGACGGCAGTGAGTTCATCACCACCGGAGCCGCATCGCTGTCCGATGCAGATGAGCAGTTGCTGAAGGAAAAAGGTGTCGACTACGACTACTCAACTCCGCAAGGCAACTTCTTCACCAACTTGATTCCAATTTTGCTCCCATTTTTCCTCATCATGGGTTTCTTCATCTGGATGCAACGCCGTGCAATGGGCCAAGCCGGAAACATCATGTCTATTGGTCGCAGTCGCGCGAAGAATTACAACGCGGACAAACCAAGCACCACGTTTGCTGATGTTGCTGGATATGAAGGTGTGAAGCAGGAAATCAAAGAAGTTGTTGATTTCCTTCGCATGCCAGAGCGCTTTAAAGAAATTGGTGCGCGCGTACCAAAGGGCATTTTGCTCGTAGGGCCTCCAGGAACAGGAAAGACTTTGTTCGCACGAGCAGTTGCTGGCGAAGCAGGTGTTGGGTTTCTTTCAGTAACCGGTTCCGACTTCATGGAAATGTTCGTAGGCGTTGGCGCAAGCCGTGTGCGCGACTTGTTCCAGCAAGCAGCAAAAATGGGACGCGCAAT
>JBJOOQ010000122.1:0-6121 GCA_046051205.1 Actinomycetota bacterium | reverse complement strand
TCCGGGGCCGCCGCCGCGGCCGCGCGAAGGGTGCTGGGTGCTGGTGGACGCGGCGCAATCGTTGGGCGTGCAACCCGCGCTGCCCGTGGGGGACATCGTGGTCGCGAGCGCGCACAAATGGCTGGGCGGGCCGCACGGGACCGGCTTCGTTTGGTTGGGGCCCGGGGTCGCGGCGGTGTTGGGGCCATTGGAGCGCTGTGGGCACCCGGTCGACCCGTCCGCGCATCGGCCGACCGCGCTGCCTGGCCTGCCTGAAGACCTCATGCGCTTGGCGTACGACCACGCCGACCTGGATCACGCGACAGCGGCGCTTGCCGCGTCGCCGTCGCTGTACCGCGCTGCACTCAGCAAAGACGATCTCGAACTCCTTGCACCACACTTCTTACTCACCACACGCCAAGTACTTGCAGTGGTCAACGTTGCAGAAGATGCACTTGACTCCATTCCAGAAATGGAAGCACGTGTGCGCGCAGAACTTGCGCCTCCAGGTTCGGCAAGCGAACACAACATTGAAGTGCTGGGCATGAGCGTGCAACTTGAAGCTGAAGCAGCACAACTCACCGGACAAGATCGCATCGACATGCTCGAAGCACTTGGCCTTGGTGAAGGTGCACTACCCCGCATGATTCGTTCGGCGTATCACCTGCTTGGATTGCGCACGTATTTCACCACTGGCGAAAAAGAAACCCGCGCATGGACATTTAATGCCGGCGCAAAAGCACCGGAGTGCGCAGGAAAGATTCACTCCGACTTGCAACGCGGATTCATTCGCGCAGACGTCATTGCATGGGACGAACTGTTGGAAATTGGTTCGTGGAACAAAGCTAAGGACGTGGGCAAGATTCGCGTTGAAGGCAAAGACTACGAAGTAGTCGACGGCGACGTCCTCGAAATTCGCCACAACAGCTAAGCAACTATGAATACCGAGTTTCGTTCAGCATGGCTGATGCGCTCGGGAGATGTACTTGCCAGCGCCGATGTTGCCGACACTCCTCAGTCGCGTCGCAAAGGCCTCATTGGTCGCACCTCTGTTGAAAACGCAATGGTGATTACCCAGTGCAAATGGATTCACACCGTTGGCGTAAAAGTGCCATTGGATGTTGCGTATTTGGATGCTCTCGGAGCGGTGATTAAGACAGAACGTATTAAGCCGCTGCGAATCTCTGCGCCAGTGAGCCGTTGCAAGACTGTTGTTGAAGCCCGTGCTGGTTCGTTTGAGCGCTGGAACCTTAAGGTTGGCGATGTGATTGAAGTGAGAAACACATGAACTTGGGAACGCTCACACTGGTGGCAACACCAATTGGCAACCTCAGCGATATTTCACCGCGCGCAGTTGAAGCACTGCAAGCAGCCGACGTGGTGTGCTGTGAGGACACGCGCCGCACGGGAATGCTGTTGCAACACCTTGGTATTTCGGGCAAAAAATACATCGTCATTAACGAGCACACCGAGTTCGATGCCTGCGATGAAGTTGTGGGCAAACTGCTGAGTGGAACTGAAGTTGCATTGGTGAGCGATGCTGGAACTCCCGGCATTAGCGACCCAGGCGAACGACTAGTGAAAGCAGCAGTACTTGCCGGCATCACAGTGTCGTCTATTCCCGGACCATCGGCACTCACCATGGCGCTCGTGATGAGCGGCCTATCTACTTCGCGATTCGTGTTCGAAGGTTTCCTTCCACGTAGTGGTGGCGAACGCAGCGACCGCATCGCTCAACTTGTTGACGAACAACGCACCGTGGTGTTGTACGAAGCACCGCACAGGCTTGAGCGCACGCTCGCCGACCTTGAAGTTGCGTGTGGATCGTTACGACGTGTTGTGCTTGCTCGCGAACTCACCAAGATGCACGAAGAAATGTGGCGCGGAACGCTGCACGATGCGCATAAGCACTCAAAATCTGAAGAGCCACGCGGTGAATACGTGCTCATTCTTGAAGGTGCGAAACCACCTGCACCGCCAACCGACGATGAATTGAATCAAGCGTTGCGCGATGAATTGAATAGCGGAGCAAGCAAGAAAGATGCGGCGGCACGAGTGGCCGCCAAATTTGGTGCACCAAAGCGCAAGGTGTACGAACTTGCGCTCATGATCAAATAACGATCAGAGCGGGATTAGACCAATCTGTCGCGACTGTGCGACAAGCACTCCATTTTCGTCCCAAATAATTCCATCCTCTTCAAACATTCCACCCTGAATTTCTTTGGTGTTGAATTCACAACGCAAAGGGCCAGGTGCAGGCACTGCACGCATGTGCACCGTGAATTCCACTGTTGGCACCCAACCTGGAACTGCAAGCAAGTTAAACACTGGTGGCGGAAATGCGTCGGCGGCAAGCAACACAGACAACGTGTCGTTCGGACGATTGTCGGCAAATGCGAACCATCCGCGAATGCGTGGAATGCCATTGGGCTTGCCAATTGCAAAACCGCGGTCGTCTGGGTGCAGGCGCATATCCAATTTGCTCATCAGTGCAAGCGGGATGTTTTCGCCCTCTGCAGTTCGACGCATGCAATCTTCAAATGATGGAAGATCGCTCAATGGTGTTTCGTTATGTCGCATTGCGCCATCAACTGCCGGTGCTTCACTGAACGCGCCAATCGCTCGCACCGCTTCACGACCACCGAACATCATTGATGCACTGACCGTGGTGAACCTGCGACCTTGCTTAATGACCTGAGTATGAATTTCGAAATCTCCTGGAGGCAACGGAGCAAGATAATGCAGCGTGATTGAAATTGGATCGGGCCTGTTTGCAGCACTACGCATTGCATTTGCAAGCAGCGCCATCACATATCCACCATTTGCGTTTCCGCGAATGTCCCAACCATCATGCACTGCACCCGAGTACACGCCATTGCCGTTATCAATTACTGCTGTTGCTAAATCAAAGGCAAAAGTCACCCAGTCAGACTATTAGTGTGGCTACGTGACAAAGTTCAGCGCGACGACCCCTATTTATTACGTCAATGCCAAACCGCACTTGGGTCACGCGTACACCACCATCGTGGCCGACGCCGTTTCTCGCTGGCACCGCCTACTTGGCGAAGAAGTACACCTGCTTACCGGCACCGACGAACACGGCTTGAAAATTCAGCAGGCAGCCGATGCTGCTGGGGTGTCGCCAAAGGAGTTTGCTGACTCCATGACGATTTCATTCGCACCACCGAGCCTCGCCACGCTGCTGGCGTGAAGAAACTGCTGCAGGCTTGCTACGACGCTGGCGACATTGAAGTGGATGTGTATCGCGGCCAGTACTGCATTCCCTGCGAAGCGTATTTTGTTGAAGACGAACTCATTGAGGGCAAGTGCCCTATTCACATGCAACCAACGACTTTCGTTGAAGAAGAGAATTACTTCTTTCGACTGTCACGTTTCGAAGATCGCTTGTTGAAGTGGTACGAAGATCACCCGAACGCAATTACTCCTGGCTTCCGCATGAACGAAGTGATTGGTTTCATTAAGGGCGGACTGCACGATTTCTCGGTAAGTCGCAAAACTCTCACGTGGGGAATTCCATTGCCGTGGGACTCATCGCATGTTGCATACGTGTGGTTTGATGCGCTCGCCAATTACATCACGGCTATTGGGTACGGCACTGACGACAAAGCATTTGAGGAAAACTGGCCAGTGGATTACCACTTCATTGGCAAAGACATCATTCGCTTTCACTGCGTGTATTGGCCGGCCATGCTTATGAGCGCAGGCATTGAACCACCTAAGGGCTGGGCTGTTGGTGGATGGCTGCTCGTTGATGGCGAAAAGATGGCCAAAACCGCTGGCAACGTAGTGAACCCACTCGATCTCATTGACGTGGTTGGTGTTGACGGTTTCCGTTACTACGTGTTGGCCGAAACCACATACGGCAACGATGGCGACTTCAGCTACGAAGGATTAATCAAACTCTTCAATAGCGACCTTGCAAACAACCTTGGCAACTTGGCAGCACGTGTCGCCACTGTTGTTGAAAAGAAGTGCGGTGGAATTGGTCCTGCATCATCAGCAAACAGTCCGCTTGCAGCAATTGCAGCCACAGCCGTTGCGGAAACGTCACAAGCATGGGCTTCGGTGCAACCAAGCAAGGCCCTTGAAGCAACATGGAAACTCATTAGCGCCACAAACTCTTACCTTGAAGACAACGAACCGTGGAAGATGGAACCAGGCGATGCGCTGAACGCCGTAATGGGCGATGCGCTTGAAGCACTGCGCATTGTCACGATTCTTGCGAACCCTGCTTTGCCAACTACCACGCAGGAAATCTGGAACCGCATTGGTCTTTCCGGCAATATCACCGACTTGCGTATTCATGCAGACACCACGTGGGGTCAGTACACAGGCGGCACAACAGTGGTGAAGGGTCAGCCGCTCTTCCCTCGTCTCACCGTATGAGTCCAACACTTGAGTGGATCGACACTCATTGCCATGTGTACGAAGACAACATTCCTGGCGGTCAAGTAAGCGCCATTGCCGCCGCTCGCGAAGCTGGTGTGAGCAAAATGATCGTGATTGGCACCGACGCAGAAACAACGCAACAAGCAATTGCTATTGCTGCTCAACACGAAAACGTGTGGGCGACCGTTGGTTTGCACCCGCACGATGCAAAAAATGGCGTCGACACAGTTACGCCGTTTCTTGGATCGAAGAAGATTGTGGGAATTGGCGAATGCGGACTCGATTACTACTACGACCACTCCGACCGAACGGTGCAACGCGAAGTATTTGCAGCACAAATTCAGTTAGCGAATGAGCTTGATCTTCCACTTGTTATTCACACGCGCAACGCATGGCAAGACACGTTTGATGTGCTTGATGCCGAGGGCGTTCCCGCACGAACCATTTTCCATTGCTTCACTGGCGACGAGGCAGAAGCGCGCTCGTGCGTAGAGCGTGGCGCATATTTATCGTTCAGCGGAATCGTTACATTCAAATCAGCAGATGATGTTCGTCGCGCAGCACAATGGTGCCCAATTGATCACGTGTTGCTCGAAACTGATGCTCCATTCCTTGCACCCATTCCTCATCGTGGAAAACCAAACCAACCAGCGCTCGTTCCAATTGTTGGCACGTTCATTGCCGACCTTCGCGGCGAACCCGTTGCGCAGTTTGCACAACACACCACGCAAAATGCAAACCTTGCGTTTCCCGGCATTGCTCCGTAGCGTTTAGATAGTGGTTCTTTCGGTTTATGAGCGTCGGCGAATTGGAGCACTCTTTGTTCTGACGTTGTTCGCTCTCACCTTGTTTGGAGTTGCAGCCGGTGGTGGTTCGTCCACAACCACAACAACCACGACCACAGTTCCTCCAGTTGTTGAAGAGGAAATTCCAGAGTCAGTCATTCTTGGTGGACCTCCGCCAATTGCCCCATCTGGGTCTGCAGCAGTTGCTTACCCAGCAACCAGCCCTAACTCGATTACGGGCCGAGCAACATTTACCGCACTTGGCTACTCATCAAACCCTGTGTGCTTTTCCGCAATGACACCAGTTGGCGTGCAACTCACCGTCACCAATATCAACAATGGTCGCTCCATTAAATGCACGAGTGCTTTCGCAGTAAGTGTTCCTGCAGGCGTCACTGTGCAGTTGAATTCCACACAGTTCACGCAACTAGCCGACCTCATTGATGCGCCAATTCCCGTAAAGATCACCTGGTGACGCACTCTCACAACGACATTTCGCACCTGCTTACCAAGCACGGTCTTGCACCGCGACGAGCATTCGGCCAGAACTTTCTTGTTGATCCAAACACTGTGCGCAAAATTGCGCGATTGGCAAACGTTGGACCAGACGATTTTGTTCTTGAAATTGGTGCTGGCCTTGGATCGCTCACACTTGCTCTTGCCGAAACTGGAGCCACCATCGTTGCTGTTGAAATTGACAACGGCGTTGTTGAGGTGTTGCGCGAAGTGGTGAAAGACCTACCAAACGTTGAGGTGCTGCACATTGATGCGATGAATTTGGACTGGCGCCCACTCGTTGCTCGCTCACCAAAATGGCACGTCATTGCCAACTTGCCATACAACGTTGCTACTCCGCTTGTTGCCGACTTGCTCGATGGCGCACCTGCAGTTGACCACCTACTCGTCATGGTGCAAAAAGAAGTTGCCGAACGTTTCGTTGCCAAACC
>JBJOOQ010000121.1:0-4026 GCA_046051205.1 Actinomycetota bacterium | reverse complement strand
CAGCCTGGAGCTTTGCAACAGTCTCATCTTCAAGAACCTTGGTCAGGGTGACAACGTCGCCAGCATGTTCCGGATGACGCGCTTCAACAATGCTCATTGAATCATTGAGCAACACCTCAGATCCGAGTTCGATGGTGTCACAGTCGATGTTGCCTCCTACTGAGACACGAAGTTTCCGACCATTCACCAACACATCGAACTGGTCATCAGGATTCCGTCCGACCACGATTCCGTACGGGCTTGGTGGACGTGTGAGCTTCTCCACTCGCTCGCCAAGCTGCACTACTTCCTCACGAAGTTCACGGAGTGCATATTCCAGACGATGGTTCTTCTCCACCTCGGCGCTGAGTTTTTGGGCAAGCGCCTCCCCGGATAGTGCGGACTCGTTTGGTTGGTTATCTGCCAAGAATTACCCCATTCCGATCAATGCACTTGTAAACCTAGCCATTTAGACCCTCAGAAGTCTTAGGGATGTTCAAATTCACAAGGCAAAAGTTCGCCCGCCACGATCGGGAGAATGTAGTCTGTGCTCTGAATTAGTCATCAAAAATTGCTGAAGGAGTACATGACATGAAGGTCTGGATTGATCAAGATCTCTGCACCGGAGACGGACTGTGCGAGGAAATTGCACCAGATGTGTTCACGTTGCTCGATGACGGACTCGCTTATGTTCGCGAAAAGGACAAGATCTTCGCAACAGCCAAGGGCAACGCTCAAGGCGCAGAAGGCATGGCAAACTTTGAAGACAAGTTGATGGACGCTGTTATTGAATCCGCCGAGGAATGCCCCGGCGAATGCATCTTCATCGAGCCTTAATCGCTCGTTTGCTCCATTGACACGGCGTTATCGCCGATGTAGCGAGCAACAGTAAGAAACGCAGTGTGGGCAACCATTCTGTGGTCTGGTCTAACCGCCATTCCTTCAATGTGCCATGTGCGGTGTAGTACTTCCATGGTGCGCGCTTCAATCCAGTAGTTGCCAAAGCACTGCCTCACCTGAACAGCCTGCGTGATACTCGGCGTGTAAGCAACGAGCAGACCGCCCTTTCGAAGAACCTTCTCGGCATGTGGAACCACATTCCATGGTTCAGGCAAGTCGAGTACCACTCGATCGAAGTCCTGACCATCAATGCCCTCGTATGCATCTCGGATCTGAACGTCGTAACGCTCAAGAGCTGCTTCGCCTAAGAACGAGCGAACATTTGACTGCGCACGATTGGCGAAATCCTCTCTCAATTCGTAACCCGTGATGTGAGCTCCGTATCGCAGCATGGTCATGGATAATGCACCGCTACCTACACCAGTTTCGAAAACACGCATTCCCGGTCCGATGTCGGCGATCATGCATATTGGTGCAAGATCCTTCGGATAAATCACCTGTGCCCCACGCGGCATTTCCAGAACGAAGTCTTCCAAAGTTGGTCGCAGGATTGAATAGCTCGATCCTTTCGAATTTGCGATCAGCGCACCTTCTTCAAGGCCAACAATCTGTGCGTGCGTAATGACGCCAGAGTGACTATGGAACTCGCCTTTCTCGGAGAGAGTTGCAAGGTACCGACGCTTTTTGCTGTCGATAATGAGAACACGTTCACCAAACTGAAAAGTGCGAATACTCATAGCGGTGATTCCTTTTTCCGGATGATGACTTCTTCATCCTTGCGTAGGCGAATGGTGGTGACGTCTTCTTTGCGATCGCGTCCGCGTAACCACTTCAACGCACGCCAGAGAACCGGAATCCACCACAACGATTCACGAAGCGAAGTAGTCGGTTGAGTGACTTGTTTCTTACTGTCGGATTTCGAGAACACTGCGACGCTTCCTACCGCTTCTCCGTCCGAGTGCGTAAGCGATAATCACAACTACCCCACCAGCAATTGCCGCATATGTAGCAATGGAAGTTTTGTTGCGATCAGTGGCACCTTGAATGTCATCTTGTAGCGATTTGAACTTTTGTTCAAGGTCGTCGCGTGTGATCTTTGGCTGCGTTTCCGTCATGCTCAGCGCTCACCACTGTTGAGGAATGGTTTGCGAATTCGTGACTGCGAAAAAGCAATCAGAACAATCGTCAATCCAAGGACGATGAAATATGGAACCCAACTGAATGCAGTTGATCCATCGAAAACTGTTGACTGCAAAAGACGGAGCACACCCACCAACGTGAACAGAAGCCCGAGCAGTATGGAAATACCACCGACAGCACCCCACGCCAACCAGCGTCCAGTGCCACGAAGCTCGCCGATGGTCTCTTGTTTCGCGTACGCGCGAACAAGATCAACCAACTCAGTGAGTGACGAACCAGGTGTGAACGAAAGCACCCATTCATTCAACCAGCACGAGGCCTATTTTGGTGCTAGCTCGCTGGCAGACGGGCTTCCAGAAAACCCGCCAAGAGCATCGGAAAGGGCATTCCAAATAGGCCTATACGTGGTTTGATTTGAGGCATTGGCGCCATTGATGATGAGCGAGAAAGATGATGCTTTGTCGGCTGCATAGGGAACGAAGCCAGATAACGATTTGGCCCCAGTCAAGGTTCCCGTCTTGCCGCGTAGTTTTCCTGCACCAAGTGAATCCGCGAGAACATCGCGCAGTGTTCCCGTTTGTCCCGCGATTGCCAGTCCGAGTCCGGCTGGACCGAACCCTCCGTCTTTGGCAAGCAGTGCACTGAGCGAGCTGCACGTAAGTCGATTGCCACGATCAAGTCCTGATCCATCTACGAACGTCAATGCATCTAATGGAATGCCCCATTCCACAAGTTTGGCTTTCATCACTTCCAAACCTGCCTCGCGAGATCCAACACCTGTTGTTGCAAAACCAAGTTCCTTTACTAGCAACTCCGCTGTGTTGTTGTCACTATTGGTCAACATTTCGGCGACAATGTCTGACAGCGGTAGAGAATCAATCTTGGCGATCACGGAAAGATCCGGCGGTGCTGATCCAACCTTGGGTGTTCCACTTACTGAGATTCCATTGTTCTGCAGCGTGTTTGTAAATTCGGTTGCAGCGCCGAGTGCAGGATTGTCGGGCTTGATTGGATTACCAGTGATCACACCATCAATGAACATGAGTGCTCCAAGCGGACCGACCTCCGTGCCTTTAATGCCGAGTCCCAAGGAAGGCGAAAAGCGTTCCGCGTCGTAACGCGATTCATCCCCAATAACAGATCCCCGAATTTGAGTGATGCCTTGAGAACGAAGTGCGTCAAAAAGATTTTCTAAACGAGTGAAATTGAAAGTCGGGTATGGCTCTGTTGCTCTGTTGCTGGATAGTTCCCAGTAACGAGAAGCGGATCTCCACCACCGATGAGATACGCATCACCTTCAACCGCATCTCCGTTAACTTTGCCAACCAACGAGGTACTGAAAACGAACTGAGGAGTAAGCACATCGAGGGCAACCATGGCTACAACAAGCTTCATATTGCTTGCTGGGAGGAGAGGTACATCTGTGTTAACACTGATGATGCGCTTGCCTTCAATGTCGACAATGAGGCATGAATCAGTTGGCAGGCGCTTTCCCAAAGCAGTCAATTGTGAACGCAGCGTTCTGAAACGAACATCTTGAGAGAGTGTCTGCGGATTGCGACGGGCGTTGATGATCGGTGCGGAAAGCGATTGCAGTTCAGAACTACTTGCGATTGGAGTCACTGACTGTGCGACGCCATCAACCAACTTCCATGACACACCAAGAGATACTGCACCGACAAGAGTTACAGAAGCCAGCAGTGAACTAACAACGCGAGCAGAACCAACTTTTACCTTCTTGCGTGCACGTTGAATGCTGTTTGAATCGTCGTGTTGATTCATTGCGCGATTCCTCGATACTTCGCGTATTCATAAAGATGAGCAAGGCTCGTTGCAGCGCGTGCTCCTGTCGGATAGCAATAAGCCCCGGATTCACGCACAGCGGAAGGGCCTGCGTTCTCGGGATCAGCCACTGCAAGTTCGGTGGCGATAAGAATCGGCTTACCGTATTTACTTGCAACCTCCCGAGCGGTTAATGCATAGCGCTCATCTTGTTTCTCGTGATAC
>JBJOOQ010000120.1:0-3355 GCA_046051205.1 Actinomycetota bacterium | reverse complement strand
GGCTTCGGCTGGCACTTCGCAACGGTGTAGGTGCCCGTGAGCGAAGTGCCAGCCGAAGCCGCGGTCAGCGTCACCGTTGCGCCCGTATCGAGTGTGGCCGTAATGGTGTTACCCGATTGAATTGCCTCACTGGTTGTTGCACTAATTGCAATGGTTGAACCTGATGCATACGTGCCGTTAGAGGTCGAAGAAGTAAACGCCGTCACCGTTGGCAAGCGAGTGTCCACCGCCATATTGAGAATTGAGCTCCACGCGGACATCGCGTTACCACCAGCATCGGAAACAGCTCCTGGTCCTAGGCACAAGTTTGCGTTGCCACTTGCTGTGTCAGCAGTAGGCGTGAACACTGCTGTATACGTAGTGCCAGAACCTGAAACTGGTGCAAACGAACCATTTGACGCACCAGAAGGACAACGTTGAATATCAGAAGCATCAAACCCAGTTACAGATTCTGAAAATGTAAATGTCACAGTCACTGTTTGACCTGAGATGACGGTGCCGGAACCTGATCGAGTTATCGACACTGTTGGAGCCGTGGTATCTACGAGATGCGACAAACTGGCCGAAATTCCGGCAAAAGTCAATGTCGCGTTATTTGACGCAGCGTCTCGGATAGTTCCGACACCTGCTGTCAGCGTGCTCGCTGTAGCGGTAACGCCATTGGTGTCGTTGTCTCCCGCAACAACGGTGTACGAAAACACCAAAGCCGTTGTGCCAGTACCACTTACGTATGAGGCTGTTCTATTAGTTGAGCCAACTAGGAAAGTCACCGTTGGAGTGCCCGTTACGTTCACGGCTTCCGTGAAATTGAACGTCGCCTGAATGGAGTCTCCTGCAACATACGTGTTATCTGCGCCTGCCGACGAAGTAAAAGAGGACGACGACAATGTCGGCGCGGTGGTGTCCTGAATGGTGAAACTGTTTGATACATCAGTCGCAGCGTTGTAGTTACCGTTTCCGCTTTGCGACGCAACAATGGTGCACGTTCCCGTAGCGACCATGGTGATGTTCAATCCAGACGTCGTACAAACACCGGTTGTTGACGACGCAATTGAAACTGGTTGACCCGAACTTGCAGTTGGGGCAACAGCAAATGGTGTTGTTGATCGTTCTTTAGTGCCAGGGTTTGCAAACGTGATGGTTTGGTTTGCTTTACTAAACGTGACTGTGGTGGCTGATGACGCAGCAGAGTTGTAGTTGGTATCTGCAGCCTTTGTTGCGGTAACTGTGCAGGTTCCGACTGCAGTTGCACTCAGCGTTGTTCCGCTTACCGAACAACCTGCTGTTCCCGCAGATGTGACTGCATAACTAACCGCTCCCGCACCCGAGCCACCACTTGAAGTCAGTCCAACAGTTGATCCAAATGTTCCGGTAGTCGAAGTAACTGTGACTGATGCCTGAGACACTCCCGAAACTGGACCACACCTGAGTCCAAACTTGTCGAGAATTCCCCCATGCCCAACAAACAAACCAACGGCTACTTGATTTGCCGGGCAGTCGACGTTTTCAAAAGTAGATGAGGACCATCCAAGTACACCGGTTGTTGTGTAATAAGCACCCGTGGGCAATAAACCACACTTAAGGGCAACACCTGATACGAAACCACTTGGGGTTTTGTACACAATTGCACCAATTACTGCGTATGCATACGGTGCGATGTAGCACGTCTGCGAAGCAGGCCCGTAACTTCTTGCCGAGCCATAAGGACCAAGAGTTCGTTGATATGCCCCAATTGAGGTACCTGTCGCAGTAAGGGTTGAGCACCATGCAGTTGTGTAGGTCAAAGTATTTGCGCCGCCGTAATTTACCCCTTCGGATTCGACGCCATAAATCACTTCTCCAGACGGTCCGGCAGGACAGTCGGCGCGGCCATCACCACCACCACCCGTTGTCGACCTAACTTCAGACCAAACTGCAGTTGAGTAGGCCTGGGCAGTTGGTGCAGACGCGAAGAGCAACCCAAACACCACGATCAAGGTGGCAACGCCACTCAAAATGCTGTTACGTCGAGTGAAGAAGCGACGTATGCGGGACGTGGTGGTACGCACAGATGCGCGACGGCGCACAGCGTTCATTCCTTCCACCACTTCAATAGCCTCCAGCCCTGGAATATTTGTCCTAAGGCTATAAAACAATTTGTCCTATCGCAAGGGGAAACCCTTATTCAGGGCTTATGTAATAAGGGTTACCCGCCACAGCGGAAGGTTTTTCCAAAGACCAATGGGCTATTTGGCTCCGTCCTATGGGCGTACGGTGGACTCATGACCAGTACCACTCAACACTCACCACTCACCTGCGAAGCCTGCCGCATCATTGACAAGACCGACGGAGTTGATGACGGCAAACTTTTCAGCCTCGCCCATTGGAATGTCACCAATGAACGTATGCATTGGAAGCATGCGCGCGAAGTGCAAGACAAGGTCTCCGATCGCATCACTGGTTTTGCCGGCTCGTTGAACTTCGTCTATTTACACACGTTGTGGTTCATCATTTGGATCGCGCTCAACGTGGGACTGATAGGTGCATCATTCCAGTTTGATGAATATCCGTTTGGATTGCTCACCATGATTGTGAGCCTTGAAGCAATCTTTCTCTCCACGTTTGTAATGGTCAGTCAGAATCGTCAGGCTGCACGCGCCAACATTCGGTCGCAAGTGGACTTCGAGTCCAATCTGCAATCGCTGATTTGGTTAGTTCACTTGGCACACAAATCAAACGTGGATGTTGCACACGTTGACAAATTGTGCGCAGAGGCGATCGCGGAATCCCGCAATATGGCCTAAGAAATTCGGCCTACCGCGCCTAACTGGCGCGGCACACATCGGGACATGAAAACTGGCCCGTCTTTACAGCGTCAACATATGTTGATAACCTCATGCTTTGGATAGAAGCAAGCGCCTATCGGCATGGGGCGACAGAAGAAGAGATCATTCATGCACTGAGTAACCCGCTGAAGCATTTTGAACTTGCCGACATGATCATGATTACCGGTCCAGATTTTGCAGGCAATGTATTGGAAATTGGAGTCGTCGAAAGCTCGGAGTATTTAGCTGTGATTCATGCAATGAAAGCACGAAGGGAATTCTTGAGGTAGTTCTATGGCAAAGGTAATCAGACCGACAATTAATCAAATAGATCGAGTGGCTTCGCAGGCTCGTGAGCTCAGCGCCGCAGAGGCCGCACTTTTTGACATTCGAATGCAGAAGGCAATTTTTGAGCGAAATGCATTGAAGTGTGTAAAGAACGCTCGAAAAGTAGGAGTTTCTTGGCGCAACATAGGTGCTGCGCTCGGGGTTTCTGCCCAAGCTGTTCACCGTAAATACTCTCCACATATTTGATACCGCCGCGCACCCAT
>JBJOOQ010000119.1:0-3362 GCA_046051205.1 Actinomycetota bacterium | reverse complement strand
GAAACTGCTCTTGCCAGTAAGTGCATCAGCTGCCTGTTGTACAGCGTTGGCGTACGACTCTGGCTCTGCAGTTCCCGAACATGGGCATTGCGCAAGACCTAGGCGGGCCGCAGAGCACACAGGAGCACCTTCAGGGGCAACGTAGTTGCGACCCATTCGCACCGTGCAGCGACGCAGCGGAATCACCGACTCAATTGCATCGACTACTTCTGTGGCCATGTTGCGTGTGGAAATTGGTCCGATGCAAAGTCCTTTTGCAGACGGAGTCTTCGACACCATCAATCGAGGCCATTCTTCATCCGTGGTTAAACGCACGTAGCAATACTTTGCAGTACGCGTACCTGCGTGGTTGTAGCGCGGACGAAGCCTGCCAATAATGCGCAACTCCAAAACCTCGGCGGTTAACAAGTCGGGCGTTTGAATGAACTCAATCCCCTGCATCAGTTTCAGCAATGAGCCCACTTTGGTTCGCGATTCATTGGTACCGAAGTAACTGCGCACGCGCGAACGCAAATTGCTGGCTTTGCCCACGTACAACACTTCACCCTGAGCATCGGTGAACATGTACACACCTGTGGTTCGCGGAAGCGTTTCGGTGAGCTTCAACTTCTTTGCTTGCGGATGCGAGCCAAGCTTGGGTAAAGCAATGAGATCATTCAGGTCGTACACGCCAAAACCTGCAGCGCGTTCGATGAGGTAATGCAGCAGATCTCCAGTTGCAAGTACATCGTTCATTGCGCGGTGAGCAGGCTGATGTTTCAGCCCAAGGCATTCTGCCAACGTTGACAGCTTGCAGTTTGGTACCTCGCTGCGCACAAGGCGTCTGGCTAACGAAACGGTGTCAACCACTTTGTTGGTTAACCGTGGTCGACCATCTCGTTCAAGCGATGACTGAATGAATCCCATGTCGAATCGCGCATTGTGCGCGACAATTACTGAGTCGCTAATGAATTCGACCAAGACGTCAAGCACATCTTCAATTGGTGGAGCATTCATCACCATGATGTCGGTGATTCCCGTGAGCATCACGATGAATGAAGGAATGGCACAACCCGGGTTCACCAAGGTGTTAAAACGCGCTATCTCTTCTCCGCCTTGATACTTCACTGCACCAATTTCGGTGATTCCGCCAACGTCGGCAGATGACCCTGCAGTTTCTAAGTCGAGTACGCAAAACACCACATTGGACAATGCTGGGCTTGCATCATCGAGTGACAGTTGCATGATTTACCGAGTGTAATTCTCGATTCGAGTACACAAATGATCCAGATCTGCTCGATCGTGACTGACCACAATGGCACTCACCCCAAGGCGGCTGAGGTGTTCGCGAATGAGATTACGCACTCCCTCGCGTGACTCTTCATCGATGGCAGAAAGTGGCTCATCGAGCAAAACTGCTTGAGGGGCACCTACGAGCGCCCGCACGATTGCCACACGCTGGCTCTGCCCTCCCGACAGTGTTGGAGCCAATTGCTCGGCAACATGTGCGACACCAAATTGCTCCATCATTTCGTTGGCCAGCTTCCGTGCAGCAGAGCGCTTCATACCCCGCATTGTTAGAGCAAAGGCAGCGTTGTCCATTGCGGTCATAAACGGAAACAGCGAATGGTCCTGAAACACCATGCCGATGTTTCGCAACTCAGGCTGCACAAATAGATGCTTGGCTGGAGCGTCAGCAATTACCCCATTCACACTCAATTCGCCTTTGCTCAGCGTGCACAGGCCGGCAATTGTTCGCAAGAGCGAAGTTTTCCCAATTCCGTTCGCGCCAAACACTCCAACTATTTCACTGCCGACATCAAGTGAAAAATGACGGGAAAACTCGCCGACTGCAACCGTGCCATGCAAAGAAATCATTGCGATGCCCCACCAATCCAGCGGTCACGCAAGCCCACAAGTACACCTACGCAAATAGCCACCAGCAAGAAGCTCAAGGCATATGCACCCTCTGGGTTGCTCTCAAGCATGGTGTACACCGCAAGCGGGGCCGTTTGTGTTCGACCCTGAATGTTGCCCGCGAATGTAATGGTCGCACCAAACTCGCCCAAGGCTCTTGCCCACGCGAGCATGAGGCCGGCAACTAGCGAAGGCTTCAATAGCGGCAGCGTGATCCGCATAAACCGAGTGAGGTCTTTGGCCCCCATAACCGCTGCAGCTTCTTCGTACTTTGTGTCGATTGACCTGAGTCCGCCCTCAAGGGCAAGAACCAAAAACGGAAGTGCTACGAACGTTTCGGCGATGATCACTCCCCATAGCGAATAGGTCAGCTGAATGCCAAACAGACTGTCGAGCACCCCTCCAAGCAAGCCACTTGTCTTTCCATAAGCACCCAACAATGCGACGCCGCCTACAACTGGCGGCAACACCATAGGCAACAGCACCAATGCGCGAACGAAACGACGCCCAGTAAATTGCATCCGCGCGAGACACCATGCAAGCGGCAAGCCAAGCACAAGTGCCAGCAAGGTTGCACACACGGACGCATACAGCGATATTCGTAATGCATCGCGAGTAGCAACATCTGTCAATTGCCCCCACAGCGTTGACCAGGCAACTCGCTTCAACAATCCGACAATGGGCAATGCGAGAAAAACAACGCCGATTAACGCCCCGATGCGCACAAAGCGCGGTGTTCGTGAACTGACACTATTCATTTATGGGGCCAAGAATCCAAATGTCTTCAGAACTTTTTGTCCTGCAGGCGAAAGAACATATTGAACAAATGCTTCAGCTTGTTTGGAATTCTTGCTTCCTCGCACGACAGCAATTCCATACGATGCTTTCACGTTCTTGCCGACAGGAATGCTGATTACAGAAACCAACTTCTTGGCAGACAGGGCATCTGTCGAATACACCATTGCCGCATCGGCATCCCCTGTAGACACCGCGTTCAATGTTGCCGTCGCATCAACACCACGTGTAATTTTTGACTCGGAAATCACCACGCCATTACGCGACAGAACTGTTGTCGCATACACGCCACATGGCACAGTCTTCGCGCAGAGTGACACGATCGATGCCTTTGCCAAATCTGCAACTGACGAAATACCCAAGGGATTGGACGGCTTCACAATCAATTGCATGGAGTTGCGTGCGAATACTTTTGGTGACTTCACCACATTTCCCGAAGCGAGCAATTTGTCAAAACTGGTCAAATCTGCGGCGGCGAACACATCAGTCGGCGCACCAGATTGAATCTGTGAAACCAAACTGGCCGATGACGCGAAATTGAACCGAACCTTAATGGAGGGATTCGCTTGTTCAAACTGCTTGCCCAACTCGGTGTAAGCCTTTGATAGTGAAGCAGCAGCTGAAACCGTGATGGTGATCCTATTGGTCTGGATCTGTTCAGCCTGAGCAGG
>JBJOOQ010000118.1:0-3379 GCA_046051205.1 Actinomycetota bacterium | reverse complement strand
GGAAGTGTTGCGGGTGGAATCTTCATCTGCTCGGTTTTGGCAAATGGCTCAGTTCAATCCATTTCCGATATCCGCTTGATGGCAATAGTTGCGTCGCTTGGATTCTTGCCAAGCAGTATTGCTCGAGTGGTGCGACCAAGTGCAGGAAACCGCTCAGTTTCTGTAACCGTTTCGATCGTGATGCACGCCGTACTTGTAGTTGCATTGCTGAATCTGTTCACACCATTAACTGGAATGCAATTCGCAGCTACTCAGTCAATATCTGAAATCGCATGGATTGCCGGACTTGCAGTAATTGGCCGCGAGTTACTGCTTAAAGTCACGCACACAAACGAAGATCAACGCGCAACTGCGCTTCCCGTACTGCGTCTCATCGGCGTACTTGCGTTGAGCATGTTGGTATTCGCTTCTCCAGTGACATCCGTTTGGACGATTTCGGCCTGGGCTGTGCTTTCAGCTGTGGTTGTTGTTGGTCTCCGAATTCGAGTTGGGCTTCGCGCGCCTTCGTCGCAGCGAGTGTTTATTTCGTCGATTGCTGCAGGATTCCTCTTTGTTGCAATTTCAACTGGTGCATTTATTCCAAATAATCAAGCAGACCAAATCACGGGAGCAACTTCGGTTCTGCCAATTGGTGACTTGAAAGTAATTGGCGAACTTGACGTTCTCATTGATGGCTACCCTCGAACGTTCGTTGCAATTAAAACGGGCGAGGGCGAAGTCACCTTTATTAATGGTGCGGTTGGACAATCACTGACAATTGATTCACTCACCAAAGATGGCGATCGAATTCCTCTGACTGAAAGCAATCAGCTGCAGTTGGTTCGTGGACAAAGCATTTCCATTAGCGCTAATGGTTATGCGCAGAACGAAGCGATGAATGCTTGGTTGTTCTCCGACCCAGTGCTTCTTGGCAATGCAACAACGAACGACAACGGCTCATTGAAGAGCAAATTTGAGGTGCCAAATGCACCGGCTGACGGCGCCCACACCTTACAAATTCGCCTTATTGACGTTGACGGCAAGATCGTGACATTTGCGATTCCTATTGTGTTGATTAGCGAAGTTCCAAACGGTGCTGCCTAGATAACCTGAAGGCGTGGCAAAGAAGAAAGAAGTTCGCAAGCGGGCACCCCGCAAGACCCCGAACTTAGAAGAAGTCATTGCAGTTGCTATCGAACTGTTGCTCGAGCACGGCGAAGGTGGCTTTCGTATCGAGGATGTCATCGAGAAAACTGGAATCTCCAAGAGTTCGTTGTACTTGCATTTTGGTGATCGCGATGGATTAGTTGCGGCTGCTTATGCCGAACTGTTCACCATCGATACCAATAGAAATATCTCTCAGGCAATTGCAGCGTTTTCAAACATCAAGTCAAGTGAACAACTTGACAGCATCATTGTTTTGCTTGTTGAAGCACTGGTGCAGACGCCTGGAGATGTGCGTTGGAACAGAATTGATGTGCTTTCTGCAGCACGACACCGACCAGAGTTTTTGGCCCGCATTACCGAGGCTCAAACAAGGATGAACTCCGCGTTGGAAGAAGTATTTCGTGTTCAGCAGGAGCTTGGCAATGTACGAAAAGACATGGATCCTCGCGAAATGGCGGTGCTTATTCAGGCGGTGTCCTTTGGTCGATTGTTCCGTGATATCGATAGCCGAATGAAGAAAGAAGACCTAACCCAGTGGGCCGAACTCACCACTGCGGTGTACAAATTGTTTATGACTGTGAAATGATGAGTTTATGGCTTGGCTAAAGCGCAAAGACAACGAGCCAGAAACACCCCTTCATCAGCTTTCGGAAGAAGACTTCCTTACCCTTTCGCGAATAAGCGCGACGATGGACGCTCTGCCGCTTGGTGTGGTGGTGATGTCGAGTGATGGCTCCAATATGTGGAGCAATAGAGCGGCCGACAGCCTGTTTACACCGCAATCAGACGACCATGTTTTGTTTGTGGAAAGCCTGGAAAGACTGTTACGAGAAGCACTTGCAGGGACGATTAATAAAACTGAACTTGATTTTGGCGACCAAGTGATTCGTACCATTGAAATTGTCACAGTCACGCTTGCCGACGGTGGTGCGGCTGCAATCGTGGAAGACATTACGCAACGTTTGATGATTGACCGCGTGCGTACCGATTTCGTCGCCAACATCAGCCATGAACTGCGCACGCCAATTGGAGCAATTTCGCTGATGGCCGAGAACCTCATTGCTGAAATGGGCGAGTCGGAATCTGCGCGATTGGCAGAGATCATTTTGAATGAAGTGACTCGTTTAAATGAGACCGTAAATGACCTGCTTGATCTTGCTCGAATTGAATTTGATGGCCTGTCAAAGCGTGAGTCAATACACACAGCTCGCGTGATCGATGAGGCAGTCGGCCGCATTCGTAGCGCTGCATTGGCGAAGTCAGTGATGATCGTGGTTGAGGACAACCCCGATATGTCGGTAATCGGCGACCGGGCACAGCTGGTGTCTGCGGTGGGAAACCTGATTGATAATGCGGTGAAGTACAGCGACCAAGGGTCGATAGTAAAAGTTGAAGTGCGTCGCGATGAAGGTCGCATGCTCATTTCAGTAGCTGACAATGGGCCTGGAATTTCAGCAGAGCACTTGGGGCGAGTCTTTGAGCGTTTTTATCGTGTTGATGACGCTCGCAGTCGCGGAACTGGCGGCACAGGACTTGGACTTGCAATTGTGCGACACATTGCGTTGTTGCACGGAGGCGATGTAAGCGTGACGTCTGAAGTTGGTGTCGGTTCCACCTTCACGCTTTCCATCCCCGCCGTATAGAAAAGCTTCCTAGGTGGCTAGGGCCTCAAACTTTTCTTTTGTGCTTTGTATTCAACTTGCTCCATCCAAAGACAGAAGGAGCAAGGCTCACCATCTGCTTCAGGAATTCCTGAAAGCCATCTTTGTCTGAGAGCTTCGATTTCTTCGTCGGGCATCTCCTTGAAATCTGTATTGGCATTTTTTGAATCGTTTGTTGTTTTCATATCACTGAGGTTTGCGTGTCTGTCAGGACCAACGAGGACGGTGTAACCATCTAGGTCAAAAGCGCGGAGTGCGTGTCGCACTGCATGGTTGATGTCGGAGTCTTGGATGCCATGTTTTCTTGCACTGGCAACAATGTTCATCCTCATCGTATTGCAAATCTGGAGGCGAAGCTGGGTAAATGTGTCACCCCTTGTTGTGTGAGTTTTGGATATCCCTGGGAAACTATTTAGAGAGTTATGAATTACGGTCAATGCATGCGCCGATTAGTAATTGTGATGTCCCTGATGGTTGTGGGGTTGATTGGAATCACTCAGCCAGCAAATGCCGCGACAACCTGCAAGGAATCGGGCGAAGGTTGTGCAGTTGGCATGATTGGCCCTGGTGGT
>JBJOOQ010000117.1:0-3398 GCA_046051205.1 Actinomycetota bacterium | reverse complement strand
TTTTCACTCGTTGCGACAGGCTGCATAATCGGTGGAGCAACGGGGAACGTTCTTGACCGTGTGTTTAGGGGCGACGGATTCATGAGTGGTGCTGTCGTCGATTTCATTGATCTTCGGTGGTGGCCAGTATTCAATGTGGCAGATATCGGAATTGTGTGTGGGGCAATCGCTTTGGCCTACAACATGATCACTACAAAGCCAGAAACTTCAGAAGGAACCGAATAGTGCTTATTGAAACTATCCCTGCGGCACTTCACGAACAGCGACTTGATCGCGTTGTCGCTCTTATTGCAGACATCAGTCGCGCCAGCACTGCAACGCTCATCGAATTAGGCGGAGTCACACTTGACGGTGTTGCTGGAGTTGCCGGCAAAGTGAAAGTGAAAGAGGGTCAAGAGGTAACCATCAATACCTCAATGATTCCCGAAAAAGAGTTGCCTCAAGGCGATGCATCAGTGGTGTTAGATGTTGTCTATGCCGATGACGATGTGATCGTGGTGAACAAAGCTCCTGGAATTGTTGTTCACCCAGGTGCTGGTAATCCGAATGGGACTTTGGTGAATGGAATTTTGGCGCTGTATCCAGAAGTTGCCTCGGTAGGAGATCAACTACGCCCTGGAGTGGTGCATCGACTCGATGCCGGGACGAGTGGATTGATGGTGGTGGCTCGATCACAAGTTGCCTACGATTCGCTGGTTGATGCTCTTACGCGTCGCGATGTAACCCGAGTGTATGTAGCGCTGGTGTGGGGACATCCTGAAGTTGCGACTGGACTCATTGATGCACCGATCGGTCGCGACCAACGGGACCCTACGAAAATGGCAGTAGTGATTGACGGGAAGTTTGCGCGCACTCATTACGACGTGCTGAAAAAGTTTGAACAACCGCAACCGTGCTCGCTCGTCGAATGTCAATTAGAAACCGGACGCACCCATCAGATTCGCGTGCACCTCGATTCAATCGGGCATCCCGTTGTTGGCGACTCAACATATGGTGGTGCAAGAAGTTCATTGTCTTCGCCTCGTCCAATGTTGCATGCCGCAAAACTCAGCTTTGCTCATCCAACCACAGGAGAAGTGATGACTTTTGAGGCTCCTGTTCCAGACGACATGCAAGCGGTAATCAACCGCTGCGAATAAGCCTTAGTGATGTAGTTCAGGCCACTGTGCAGTTCCACGAGCGGCCTGCGCAATTTTTGCCAACGTGTAATCGGCTAAGTGATGGCGCATGTGTTCGCCGGCAACATTCCAAATTGCGAGCAACACGCAGTGACCCTCGTGATCGCAAGCGCCATCTTGGTGTGGTTGACCAAAATCGCCAAGTGTGATCGGGCCATCGGCTGCCGCAATGATTTCAGAAAGTAGAATCTCTTCGGCGGGGCGTGCCAAAACGTACCCACCACCAACACCACGTTTGGATTTCACCAGACCAGCGCCTTTGAGAACAAGCAAAATTTGTTCGAGGTATGGCTGGGGAAGTGCGGTACGTGTTGCGATGTCGCGCACTGAAGTTGGGCCTTGATCTTCGGCGTGCAGGGCTAGCGACAACAGCGCTCGACACGCATAGTCACCCCGAGTAGATACACGCACTCTTGTAGTGTAGATCGGGTGCCTACGCCCCGAGTCCCCGACTACCAAGGTGGCTCAATTGCGGGGCTGATTCCCGCCCTTCTTGGACCGCGAGGAACTCAGGAAGTGCCGCAGTGGATGCCTGCGTGTGTGCAGGGTGCAAACCAAGTGGTGCTTTTGGTGCTCGATGGCCTCGGCTGGCATCAGTTGCGTGAGCATCAGCAGCACACACCAACGCTTTCGAGCATGCAAGGTAAATCCATCACCAGCGTTGCACCAACTACGACGGTCACTGCGTTGACTTCGATAGCGACTGGGCTGACGCCTGGTGAGCACGGAATGATGGGCTATCGCATTGATCTTGGTGGTCACGTTGTGCAAATGCTGCGATGGGGCGACGACAAAGGCGACCTACGCGCAACATACCCGCCTGACTTGGTGCAACCGTGTCCACCGTTTATGGGTGCTGCTGTGCCGGTGTTGAGTAAGGCAGAACTTGAAGGATCGGCATTTACTGAGGCGCATTTGCGCGGTTCGCGACCAATGGGTTGGCGCGCGGCCTCGAGCATTGCAGTTCAAGTAGGTCAATTACTGCGAAGCGGTCAAAAATTCGTCTATGCGTATTACGACGGTGTTGACAAGATTGCTCACGAGCGAGGATTCGGCGAGTTCTACAATGCCGAGTTGCGGAATGCTGATCGTTTAGTTGCAGATGTTGCTGAAGCGTTGGTGCCAGGCTCGGTGTTGTTGGTAACTGCAGATCATGGACAGGTGCATGTTGGACAGAACACGCAGTCTCCACATGCCGATGTGTTGTCGAGAATTACGCATCAGTCCGGAGAAGGACGCTTCCGCTGGTTGCATGCAAAGTCCGGCGCCGAGCAGGACTTGCTGGATGCCGCGAAGCAACATCATGGAAAAGACGCTTGGGTGGTGTCGCGAGACGAAGCTTGTGAGCAACAGTGGTTTGGCAAGCGCGTAACTGATGTGGCGCGGAAACGACTGGGAAATGTTGCTCTGGTGCCATTTACCGCTACCAGCTTTGACGAACCACTCGATTCTGGCTCGTATTCATTGGTCTGTCGTCATGGGTCGCTCACCGATGCGGAAATTGATGTTCCCTTACTGGCAATTGCACGCTGAGAAAGCCATACTTGCCTGACATGTCTACGAACGAAACGCCAAAAATAGAGCCGAATGGCAACCCCGAAGTGGTGGGACTTGATAATCCGTTACCGCCGGTAGATGAATCGGTTGGCGTTACTGCTCCCGCAAAGGTCATGCGTATTGGTTCCATGATCAAGCAGTTGCTTGATGAAGTGCATTCGATGAACCTTGATGCGCCAAGTCGTGAACGTCTTGCAGAAATATACGAGCGCTCAATCGTTGAACTGACGGAAGCGTTGTCGCCAGACCTCGCAGATGAATTGCGCACGCTTGCCTTGCCATTTCGCGACGGGGTAGTGCCGTCGGAAGGCGAGCTCCGCGTTGCCAAGGCTCAACTTGTTGGGTGGCTTGAAGGATTGTTTCATGGCATTCAAGCGACGCTCTTTGCGCAGCAAATTGCAGCGCGTCAGCAACTTGAACAGATGCGACAACTTCCAGGGTCTGCCGAACCAGGAATGAGTAACGATCGTCCTGGTACGTATCTGTAATGGCAGATTCGTTTACCCACTTACATGTCCACACCGAATTCTCGATGCTGGATGGAGCGTCGCGGCTTGATGAATTAGTCGGCAAAGCTGCAGCTGAAGGCATGCCTGCGCTTGGAATGACCGATCACGGCAACATGTATGGCGTCGTTGATTTCTATAAACAGTGCAAAGAAAA
>JBJOOQ010000116.1:0-3498 GCA_046051205.1 Actinomycetota bacterium | reverse complement strand
CCTGCTCCGGTTGCAACTCCTGCTCCAGTTGCGCAATCAAACAAGTTGCTCTCGCCAGTTGTTCGTCGATTGGTAAATGATCACGGCATCAACATTGATGCGCTGCAAGGCACCGGACCTGGTGGACGCATTACTCGCGAAGATGTACTCGACTACATCGATCGCAATGGACTGGCTGCACAACCTGCAGCGCCAGCAGTTGCACCTGCGCCTGTTGCAACACCTGCGCCGGCTGCGGCGCCAGCTCCAGCACCAGTTGCGTCACCAACACCGGCACCTGCCGCTGTACCTCGTCCAGCTTCAACTCTTGGCGATCGCGAACAAGTAATTCCGTTGTCGAAAATTCGTCGACTCACTGGTGCACACATGGTGATGTCGCTTGAAACCAGTCCTCATTCATTCACCGTTGTTGAAGTTGATTACGCAAACGTCGACAAAACGCGTAGCTCTATCAAAGAGTCATGGAAAACGAGCGAAGGTTTCAGCCTGACATATCTTCCATTTATCAGTCGCGCAGTAGTCGATGCTCTTGCCGAGTTCCCACATTTGAATGCCAGCATTGAAGGCGACAATTTGATTGTGCATAGCTATGTCGACCTCGGTATTGCTGTTGACCTTGACTATGCAGGACTACTGGTTCCAGTGGTGCGCAGCGCAGATGCAAAGCGATTGCGCGCCATTGCTCGCGAGATTCACGATCTTGCATCGCGTGCGCGTGGACGAAAGCTTTCGCCAGATGAGATCAATGGTGGAACATTCACTTTGTCAAACAATGGTTCGGCTGGTGCGCTCATTGCGATGCCAATTATCAACCAGCCACAAGTCGCCATTTTGTCAACCGATGCAATCGTGCGGAAGCCGGTAGTTGTAGCCATGTCAGACGGAAGCGAAAGCATTGCAATTCATCCAATGGGTCACTTGTCCATGTCGTGGGATCATCGTGCATTTGACGGTGCATACGCAGGTCGCTTCCTTTCTCGTGTGAAGCAGATTCTTGAAACACAGGACTGGTCAGCCGAGCTGTAAAGCCAGCTTGCCAGCAACCTCATGAGCACACCCACTTCGCCACTTCATGTGAGATGGCTTGGCCGTGTTCCATATTCCGAAGCGCTGGTATTGCAACAGGCCATTTTTGAGCATGGCGTAGATCAGCATCTGTTGCTTCTTGAACATCAGCATGTGTTTACCTATGGTCAGCAAGCCAACCTTGAGCAAAATCTGAAATGCAATCCAGATGCAGTTGGGGCAGACCTTGTTTCCGTTCATCGCGGAGGCGACATCACCTATCACGGGCCAGGACAATTGGTTGGATATCCGCTGCTGAACTTGTTGGCAAAACATGGAGACAGTGGTCCTGCAGATACTTCTGCTTACATCCACGACGTTGAGCAATTAGTTATCGACACTCTGAGCGAACTTGGTTTGCCAAATGCAAGTCGAAAAACTGGGTTTCCTGGTGTATGGCTAGATGCAGAGACTTCGCAAGCACGCAAGATTTGTGCAATCGGTGTTCGTGTGGCGCGTGGAGCGAGCGAGCGACGAACCATGCATGGATTTGCGCTCAATGTAAGCACTGACTTGAGTTATATGCGCGAGCACATCGTTCCCTGTGGCATAGCAGATTATGCAGTGACATCGCTTGCTGAAGAGGGAATTACCGCAACGATGTTTGACGTAGTCAATGTTGTAAGCAAACTTGCCGCCAAGAAGTGGGGCGATGAAAACTCCACGCGATACGACGTTGCTTGGGCTCATCAACCAGAACGCGATGGACTGAGCATTTCTGTGCGTAAACCCGATTGGATTCGCCCACACGTGAACCACACCAGCGAAGTGTTGCTGACAAAGAAAACGCTTCGTGATTTGAATTTGGTGACGGTGTGCGAAGAAGCCGGATGCCCGAACTTGAGCGAGTGTTGGAAAGACGGCACTGCAACCTTCATGGTGCTGGGCGATCGATGCACGCGAGCATGTGGATTTTGTTTAATTGATACGCGTAAACCACTTGATCCAGATGCGAATGAACCAACACGAGTTGCTGAAGCAGTGAAGCGCATGGGTTTGGAATTTGCCGTGCTCACCATGGTTGCTCGTGACGACCTTGCTGATGGCGGCATGCAGCACGTTGCCGACACGATTCGTGCAATTCGCAATGAAAACCCGGGCGCCCAAGTTGAAGCGTTGATCTCGGACGCCAAAGGAACAGATTCTTTGGACACAGTATTGAACGAACGGCCAGATGTGTTGAATCACAACATTGAAACTGTTGCTCGACTGCAGCGCATGGTACGGCCTTCTGCTGGATATGCACGCAGCCTTTCGGTACTTGCGCGCTCACGTGCAGCAGGGTTGACCACAAAGTCTGGATTCATGCTTGGTCTTGGTGAAACTCGTGAAGAGGTCGAGGCAACCCTGACTGACCTTGCAAGCGTGGGAGTCAACATTGTGACTATCGGACAGTATTTGCGGCCGAGTGCGCAGCACCTCCCAGTTGTGCGTTACGCCGAACCATCAGAGTTTGAGCACTACAAAGCATTTGGTGAACGACTCGGCATCAACCACGTTGAATCAAGTCCGCTCACTCGTTCGAGCTATCACGCAAAAGACGCGCATCGAAATTCATCCCCATTACTTCACGCATAAAGGTAAATATGACTACAACATCTCTTCGCGAAATTGCAGGCACTATTCAGTCGCAGCGCACAGTTGAGGGCGGCGGGTTCACTGTTCGACGCCCATTTCCAACTGCGCAACTAGATCAGATCGATCCATTTCTGTTGCTCGACGAAATGGGACCTGCGGAGTATGCGCCTGGTAAAGCAGTTGGCGCACCAAGCCATCCACATCGTGGATTTGAAACCGTGACGTACATGATGTCGGGCAGCATGGTGCACGAAGACTCAACTGGCACCAAAGCTGTGATCAAAAAAGGTGGAGTGCAGTGGATGACTGCAGGCTCCGGAGTAATTCATAGCGAGTTGCCAACCGACGACATGATGAAACTCGGCGGTCGAATGCACGGCTTTCAGTTGTGGGTGAATTTGCCTGCAGCAAAGAAAATGATTGATCCTCGTTATCAGGGTTACGAAGCTGAAGAAATGGCCACTGTGCAATTGGCAAAAGGTGGACACATTCGAGTCGTTGCCGGAGTGGTGCATGGTGCGAAGGGCCCTGTTGAGACCACGTCGCCAATGACGTATGCGCATGCCGTGTTAGAGGTTGGCGATGTTGTGGAGTGGTTGCCAGAAGAAGGGCACACCGCCCTCATTCATGTATTCGACGGTGAAGCACGCGTGAATGAATCAACGAGTGTTTCTGGAGAAATGGTGGTGTTTCAGAGAACTGCAGGTTTGGTGCGGGTTGAAGCAACAACATCTGCTGCACAGATTCTGATTATGGGTGGCTTGCCGCTCGGTGAGCCGATGGTTCGCTATGGTCCTTTCGTCATGAATACCAAGCAAGAGATCATCACTGCCGTTGAGGAATACAACGATGGCA
>JBJOOQ010000115.1:0-3507 GCA_046051205.1 Actinomycetota bacterium | reverse complement strand
AGACCGGACATAAAGCAAAGCTGTTGCAGCATCACTCCGCTTAGTTCTTGAAGTGCCGTTTCGGTATAGCACTCTACAGGAACACCCATGGGATGATCGATCGAATAGCGGTCGATGGTATCCAAGGTTGCTTGCGGTGTTGAGAGATCAACCGCGCTAAGTTCCGAAGTCTTGAGCGGTGCTATTGGCGCACGGCGATGGTCTACCACATTGCGGGCGCAATCAACGTAAACTGCATTTTCGACCGGACAGATTTCGCTGGGGCGACGTATATTGCCGTCACCACTCTTCGGGCCGCCGAAAACGATTTGAAAGCTGTTGTTGTCGCAAGCGATCCGACCAGGCGCGGCTACCTTGTTAGCATTGGGGTCATGAATTACATCAACCTCGTAGGGGTGACCCGAATTCGGCCAAACAAGCTTATAGGGATACGCACCGATTACCTTTCCATTCACGACCGTTTGCAGCAACAGAATATTGCCACGAATCACTACTTGATAAGCTTGCCCTTCGGATCCTTCACCATCTGATTGAAAGACTTTGACATTCCACTCGCCTTGAAGGCGTTGCTGCATCTCCATTGCAGGAGTGCTGGGCTTTTCCCGCTCTGCATTTGCATTGGTCATTGTGAGCAGTTCATTGAACATGCTAGAAATTCGCCAAGTCCCCTTCGCCCGCTCCAAAGTGATCGTAGCAAATGAAGCTGTTCCATCGACAAGCGTTCCAAGGGCGCGATCGCCGAACTGGGAGACTTGCCAAACGGCCTTCGTATTACCTTGGTCGAAATATGCAAATTTATTGTTAGTCATTCCATCGAAAGCACGCATTATCTCGACTGCAAATTTCCGGTGATTCGTGATTCGCTCTGAGCTTTTTCGAACGGCTGTAACGAACACCTTCAACGAGGAATCGTCCGTCGGAGCTTCACCAGTGCCGAATGCTTCATTGACAGCCTGCTGTTCGAGTCCTCGCATTGTGGCGATCGCCTCTGCCGTCGTATTTCCAGGCAGCCATTTACCTAGAACTTCCCGAACTTTGGTAACGCTCTCCTCAATCGCAGTTTCGGTATCAGCCCCGTGATTTTTTGCATATTCAACGGACTCAGACAACTGCACCGCCGAAATCAATAGCGAACCAGCCAAGTCGCGGATTCCATCGTCACCGAACAGCGTTACGAACTCTTCGTGCATTCCGTTCTTACTGAAGTCATCGAGCCCAGCGAGCAATTCTTGCGGTGTGGCGAATTGTCGTAGTGAATTGCTCTCAGGTTCCTTAAACGGGCCGTTGGCTTTTCCCTTGAGCGTGACGCGTTCAAACCAGCTTGTTTGCGCATCGATAAACCCTTCCAGCGTTATTTCAAACTGGCTTGGATAAGCGTCTTCTACATCTTCAAGGTGCTTGAGAGAAGTAGTAAGAAGCGCGTCCACTTTCAATTCTTGGCTCCTCAACTGCTTAAGAAGTTGCAGTCGATTATCGACGTAATTGGGATTGCTTCGCGTCAAGTCGCGAGGTCTAAGTCCTGTCTCCTGCATGGCGAGTTTGACGGCTGAGCGGCTAAGCAACGCGTAACTGCCGTGGACACGCGCGAATGGAATGTCAGCCGCAATCCATTTGCAAATTTCTTCTAATAGATTTCCCACTTCCTTTGTGCCTTGATAGTCGACATCTACGATCGCGATCACTTTTGGGGCGTCGTTTTGATCAATTGCAGGTGGAACTGGAAAGGCAGCCAATAGTTTTGAAGTTGCGTGTTGTACCGCAGACTTCCAAGTTGTCTTATCGACCGACACTGCTTTGGCGGTCTCTGGTTCAGCGCGGTGGCATTTGAGCAAAGTTACCTTTGTACCGGGAACGAATAACGAGGGACGAAAGTCCTTGTTCGCCCTTCCTTCGTCGCTTGCCATGCAAATTGAAAGCGTTGTTCCATCACAAGCGATAATTCCACGAATAGTTTGGGGATCTCCATTGGGGTCATGAATAAAGTCAATTGGAAGTGGACCGTTTTCTGTTAGTGTTGGCGATAGGACCTCCTTGCAGTCAGCCAGGAAGAGTCGTCCTTCATCTTGTTTGCCAACCAGGTATCTCATCGAATTTCCGTCGATGTCAACCTCCATCTGCTCCGGCAAATCGGCCAATGCATCCTTGTTGCCGTCGGAAAGCGTCTGAACTATCCATCGACCCTGAATTTTCTTTCTGATAACCGTCTCTGCTCGCTCACCTGGGACGTATGGCGCACTTAAATTTGACGGGAGCGCAGATGGAGGCAACGGCGTTGCCGGATTGCTTGAGACTTGGTTCGGAACAACAAGAAGTTGCTCACTCACTTTCCCTGCATCCCATTTCAGACCGGGATTAAGCAAATCCTCGACGCGACGCTGTACAACCTTGTCAGCCAGCTTGTCACGCATGTCGATCGACTGCTGCATGCTCTTCATTCGTTGAGCGAGATCCGCCAACTCGGCTCGTTGCAGTGCTTGGCGAGCTTCGAAGGATTTGCGAACTGCAGTTGTTAGTTCAGCTCGTTCTGGTTCGCTTGGCGACTTGGATTGCTTGAGTTTGTCTGCGAGCTGATGAGTTTGTTGTTCGAGTTCGTTGTATCGCTGCTTGAGTGACTCAAGTGATTCGCCGCGTGCGATTCCAAATGCGAAATCAAACGCCAGAGGTTGCGGTCCGAGTGCTGGAACGGAGATCGAAAGGCCTTTGCCAGGATCACCTGGAGCTGGCGTTTCTGCATCAAGCAAAGTGCACGTTTCTTCGAAATAGCGAGCTTGTCGATCATCCTCGGGTTGGAACACAAGAGAATTGGTTCGTTCATCGACCGCGATTTTCAGCCCTATGTGATCGGTCGGGCCTGCGAGTTGCTGCAAGATCTTCAAAACATCTGCCGCTTTCGCATGCTTGAACGTGAACTTGCGAATCAGAGATTGCGGCTGCTGTTGTACAGAATCGCCCGCAGTCGCGGGTGCATAGGGCGATTGAGCTGCGAGGTCTGTGCCTAAACACAGTAACAAGACAAATGCTCCGAGGATGGCCGGTGGATTTCGATGATGTGCGGACATGTGTTCAACTCCGTTTGAAAGGTCGAGTGGTTATTCTTGTTGGTGATCAGACAGCTTTCACCTGGCTGCGTCTCTCTGAGCCGCAGTTATTTCGCGTCTCGGAGAGACGCGACTATGTGTCTTAGGTCGTTCATTCACGTGGCTCAATGTCCCACAGGTTTTTGGTTTTCAATTCAATAGGTGCAAAGTCTTGTCGAAGTGATTCTAACTCAGCGGTATCGTTCTCCCACTGCAACTGGGGCTCAGCCGTGATCGATACTGTCTCTGTTTGTGCCGATGCAGTATTGTTACCGATTTCTGTAGGCCGATTGTTGAACCACCAAACACCACAGACGAAAGCAATGCAAACGGGCACCAGCGCCATCACTGACAACCACTTGCGTGAACCCGCTTTTATCTGCAACTCGGCAGGCAATTCTACTGTAGTTGGCTGCTGAACATGCGCAAG
>JBJOOQ010000114.1:0-3508 GCA_046051205.1 Actinomycetota bacterium | reverse complement strand
TTGTTGTTTGGGTTTACAAGCTTTGCGTTTGCTTTGTAGTTGTCCCACTTTTCATGCAACGCACCAGCTGGGATTTTGGAGTTAAACGTGTTCATAAGTCCTACTTCACAATTCCTGCGATAACCGCAATTGGGAATGACACATTGCCTACAACAACGATGGTTGCAAAACCTGTTGCAAAACCGCGGCGCCAGGTATTGAATCGTGGATTGTTCCAACCAAGCGATTGGAAGATGCTCCACGCTCCGTGGAACAAGTGAATGCCGAGCAAAATATTGGCGAGTATGTAAAACGCTGAAACAATTGGCCGATCCAAACTGCGTACCAAGTTTGCATACACTTCACCGCGCACAAATGTGCCATCTGTGCCAATTGCGTTAACGGTTCCGAATGTGAAGTCGAACAAGTGCCACACCAAATACGCGAGCACGATGATGCCGGTCCAACGCATAGTGCGGCTTGCAAATTTTGCCACTTGATAATCGCGAGGGCCTTGGTATTTCACTGCACGCGCAAAACGGTTCAATCGAGTGAGCGACCACGCTGCATGCAAGTGCAACAGCAACATAGTGACTAGGCCACCACGCAGAATCCATAGCACTGCATTTTTTGGCGCAATTGGGTAGAGCAATGACTTCAAGAACTCTGCGTACTTATCAAAGGCTTCGGCGCCCTGATACATCTTCAAGTTGCCGATCATGTGAAACAGAACAAAGCCCATCATGGCGATACCACTGATTGCCATGACGTACTTTTTGCCTACAGCAGTTGAGTACAGATCGAGAAGGAACGGACGTTTGCGGCGGGTACCGATGGCGGTGGCCGTTGCTGGCTCCCGCTTGGAACCCAGTGTTGAAGAAGTAGTTGCCATAAGGATCGACATCACGCTAGTTCTGCTGCCCCGCTGGCCGTGAACCCCAGCCCTGTGACATTGACCTATATATAGGGAAAACCCGACCATTTCACCTCAAGGGGCGCCAATTATCTACACTTTCCAAGACACATTCCACAGGGATCCCCTTTCGGGGCGTGCCCTATTAATCCATCGGAGAAATTACACGTGACGTCAATACTCGCATCAGAAGGCGGTTGGCAGACATTCACCCTTAAAGGTGGTGAATGGGCAATCCTGGGCCTTTCCGGCGCAGCAGCCATCCTTGCTCTCCTCGTTGGTTGGTTCCTGGTTATCCAGGTGCTCAAGCAAGAAGAGGGAACCGACAAGATGAAGGAAATCGCGGAAGCGATTCAAGTTGGAGCATGGGCTTATTTGAAGCGCCAGTTCCGCACCATCGGCATGATTCTCGTACCAGTAGGTGCAGTGGTGTTCTTCACCTCGGTTGCAATCAACAAACCAGAAGTTGATGGCGGCGGTGAAGCGCTTAGCCAAATTCAGTCTGGCTTGTACCGCACGATTGCATTCGTACTTGGTTGCGTTGCATCAGGACTTACCGGTTACATCGGTATGACACTTGCAACTCGCGGCAACGTACGTACCGCAGCAGCAGCTCGTCGTGGTTCGATGAAAGATGCACTGCAGGTTGCGTTCCGCACCGGTGGTGTTGCAGGAATGTTCACCGTTGGTCTTGGTTTGCTTGGTGCAACCGTGATCATCGCGTTGTTCCAAAACACTTCTTCAGCAATGCTCGTTGGCTTCGGCTTCGGTGGTTCATTGCTCGCATTGTTCCTTCGCGTAGGCGGCGGAATTTTCACCAAGGCAGCCGACGTCGGCGCCGACTTGGTGGGCAAAGTTGAAGCAGGAATTCCAGAAGACGACCCACGCAACCCAGCAACAATTGCTGACAACGTAGGTGACAACGTTGGTGACTGCGCAGGAATGGCAGCCGACTTGTTCGAAAGCTACGAAGTAACACTTGTTGCTTCGATCATTCTTGGTGTTGCTGCGTTCAACTCAGTTGGACTCAACCCAGCACTTGGTTTGGTGTTCCCACTTGCCGCACGTGCAATTGGCGTAATCGCATCCATCGCCGGCGTGTTCGCCGTGCGTGCCAAGGAAGGCGAAACCAACGCACTGAAGCCAATTAACCGAGGCTTCTTGGTTGCAGGAATTCTCACCGTTATCGGTACCTTCTGGTTGGCTTTCCAATACGTTGGCAACCCAGACAAGGGCACCGCAGGCTTTGGCGAAAAAGAAGTGATGATGTCATGGATCGGTCTTCGTTTGTTCGGAGCAGTAGTAGTTGGTTTGATCCTTGCTCAGGTACTCAGTCGCTTGACCGAATACTTCACCGGCACCGAATACGGTCCAGTGAAGGAAATTGCAGAGAGCACAGAAACTGGCCCAGCAACTGTTGTTCTTTCGGGAACTGCATCAGGACTTGAGTCATCGGTATACGCAATTCTCTGCATCGCAGTTGCACTTGGTGCAACCTTGTGGATGGGTGGCGGAGACATTCAGTTCTCGTTGTACCTCGTTGCATTGTGCGGCATGGGAATGCTCGCAACAACAGGTGTCATCGTTTCTGAAGACACATTCGGTCCAGTTTCGGACAACGCAGCAGGTATTGCTGAAATGGCAGGCGAATTGCACGGCGAAACCGGCAAGATCTTGGTCAGCCTCGACGCAGTAGGTAACACCACGAAGGCTGTTACTAAGGGCTTCGCAATTGGTTCTGCAGTTATTGCAGCAGTTGCATTGTTTGCTTCGTACATCGAAACCATTGCTGGTGAACTTGGCTTGAAAGATGCCGCTGGCGCACCACTTGAAGGTTCAGCAATCTTTAAAGCAGCAGAAACACAGATCAACGTTTCCGATGTGAAGACCTTCATTGGTCTGCTCATTGGTGGTTCCGTTGCCATGATGTTCTCGGCACTTGCTATTCGTGCAGTAGGACGTACCGCTGGTGTTGTTGTGCAGGAAGTACGCAGTCAGTTCAAAGATGGCGGCATCATGGCCGGCACCAAGCAGCCTGACTACGGCCCAGTTATCGACATCTGCACCGCAGCATCGCTTCGCGAACTCACCACCCCAGCACTCTTGGCTGTTCTTACGCCAGTGGTTGTTGGTTTCGGTATTGGTTACGCAGCACTTGGTGCGTTCCTTGCAGGCGTCATCCTCACCGGCCAGCTCATGGCTAACTACTTGAGCAACGCTGGTGGCGCATGGGACAACGCCAAGAAGTACATCGAAGACGGCCACCACGGTGGCAAGGGTTCCGATGCGCACAAGGCGGCCGTTATCGGTGACACCGTTGGCGACCCATTCAAGGACACCGCTGGTCCAGCACTCAACCCACTCATCAAGGTGATGAACTTGGTTGCATTGTTGATCCTCCCAGCAATCATTAAGTACCAGGACAACGACGGTGTGCGCTTTGCAATTTCGGGCATCTCACTTGCGATCTTGGTTGCCGCAATCTCGTTCTCGCGTCGCAAGACCGAGAGCATGGTCGCAGCGTAAGTAACTAGGCGTTCCAAATCGGCGCTGAGATGTCGTCACTTCGATATCTCAGCGCCGAATGGATCTCGGCCATGTCGGCCGGTGTGAGCG
>JBJOOQ010000113.1:0-3513 GCA_046051205.1 Actinomycetota bacterium | reverse complement strand
TGTTACAACATGTGAAGATATTCAGGCCGAACTTGGCGAACCTACGGGTCGCATTGTTCGTAAAGCAGTCGCTAGCGCGGTTATTGATAATCCGCTTGTAGGCAAACGCCATAAAGACCTCATCATTTTGGAAGCCATGGGCGCCGAGATATCTGGCTTGCTCGCAGAGCGCGCACTTGCAGCGCTTGGTGTTGAAGCAAGCGAAGTAACCGCATATGGCAAAGGTGCAATCGTGGGAACTGCAGGTGAAATTGAGCATGCTGCAGCACTCATTCACCCACGCTTCGGTGCTCCAGTGCGCAAAGTAGTGATTAAGGGCGACGACATCATTCCTTCTACGAAGAAGGTTGCAGGGCCAGGAGCATCACTCACCATTCCAATTACAAACAAAGATGACATCTGGTCGTTCAATGAAATGGACTCGATTGAAATTTGCATCGGTGATGCACCAATGGCGCACGAGATTGTGGTCAGCGTTGCATTGGCGGTTGGTGGTCGTCCATTCGCCCGCACAAAGAAGCCATCATGAGTTTTAAAGCGATCATCTTGCTCACTCGCGCAGAGGGCGCAACTCACGAACAGTTTGCCGATTGGTGGTTGAAGCAACATGCACCACTGGCAAAGCAATTGCCAAACCTGCGCAAAGGCGTATTCAACTTGGTTGATAATCCAGCAGACGGCGATCCAGATGGTGTTTCTGAACTGTGGTTCGATTCACAAGCCGATTTTGAAGCTGCGTATGCAAGCGAAATTGGCAAGTCGGTTGTTGCTGATTCGCTGTCAAATGTTTCCGGACGTCGCCGAATGTTCGTGGTGGAAAACACCATCCATTCGTAAGTCAGCATGAATCGCCTTGGCCTCGTCACGTATGTGGCGCGTGAATACGACGAAGCAATTGAATTCTTTGTTGGCAAGTTGGGATTCACGCTTGTTGAAGACACTGACATGGGCGATGGCAAACGATGGGTTGTGGTTTCTGCTGGTGAAGGCGCTTCATTGCTGATTGCGCGTGCTGAGGGCGAACAGCAAGTTGCAAGCGTGGGTAATCAAACCGGTGGGCGAGTGGGGTTTTTCTTACAGACCGACAATTTTGATCGTGATTTTGCTGAGTGGACAGCACGCGGTGTGAAGTTTCGTGAGCAACCGCGTCGCGAGATATACGGAACAGTTGCCGTGTTCGAAGACGTGTACGGCAACACCTGGGACCTCATTCAACCCGCATGACCACTCGCACTCCTCTGTTTGAGCGATTAACGCCGTGGATTTTTGTTGCGCTGTGGAGCACGGGTTTTGTTGTCGCTCGGTACAGCACAAACAATGCAGGACCGCTCTCGTTTTTGACGGTGCGAATGTTGATCGCAGCAGTGTTGCTCTATGTAGTTGCAAAACTGGTTCGTGCACCAAAGCTTGATAGGAAGCTGTGGTCAACTTCGGCAATTGTGGGCACATGCATGCATGCCATTTACCTGGGCGGAGTATTCATTGCAATTAAACAAGGTCTGCCTTCTGGCCTGAGTGCGCTCATTGCAGGACTTCATCCAGTTGTTACATCGGTAGCTGGACGAATCATTTTGAAAGAGAGACTGCGCCGCAGCCAATGGGTTGGCGTGATGTTGGGAATTTCTGGAGTGGTCGTAGTTGTCGTCGATAAGTTGCAAGACGGATTAGGCGATGTAACGAAGCCAGCGCTGTTCGCCATGGTTATCTCGATAATCGGAATGTCAACTGGCACGTTGGTGCAGCGCGCGCGTGGAAAAGAAATGCCACTCATTACCGGAACTGCTGCGCAATACGTTTCTGCCGGCGCTGTGTTGCTCGTCGCCTCAAGTTTGTTTGAAGACTGGGAATTCAACATCAACACTGAGTTGGTACTTGCGTTGCTGTGGTCAGTATTCATTCTTTCCATTGCAGCAGTCATGCTGATGATGTTGCTCATCTCTCGGCATTCGGCAGCGCGAGTGAGCAGCTTGTTCTTTCTCACTCCAGCGCTGAGCGCAATTGAAAGTGCCATCCTGTTTGGCGAGCGACTGAGCCCTCTGGCTCTTGTGGCACTAGTGGTAGCGCTGACCGGGGTGTGGCTGACCATGCGAAACCCTGTGGTTGCGCCATCTCCCGCGTCGCTTTTGGCCGATTAACCCAAAGCCCATGTGGGCAGGGCCTTGTATTTGCAGGGTCTCCACTTTATGTAATGTAAAGAGCGTCATATATCAGATGTGTATTACAAGGGGGAAACGATGGCACTTGCAGAACGTTTAGAGCGACTCGGAACCGAGACCGCATTTGCTGTTTCACTTGCTGCGGCTGAATGGGGTGCGAAAGGAAATCGCATTTTCCCATTTCACCTTGGTGACTTAAACATTGCTACTCCGCAAAATGTTGTTGATGCAATGAACAAAGCGATCAAAGATGGAAAGACTGGTTATTGCCCAGCTGCCGGAATTCCACAGTTGCGCGAAGCGCTTGCAGAAGATGTTGGTAGTCGACGCGGACTGAACTTTGCACCAAGCAATGTTGTTGTTCAACCTGGTGGCAAGCCAGTCATCACCAAGTTCATTCAGACCGTGATGAATCCAGGCGAAGAAGTGTTGTATCCAAACCCTGGCTATCCAATTTATGAAAGTCAGATCGAATACTTCGGTGGTGTTGCAAAGTCGTATCGCTACATTCCGTCATCAACGGGATTCAACATTGATCTTGATCATTTGAAGTCGCAAATTACATCAAAGACCAAAGCAATCATCTACAACGACCTGCAAAACCCAATTGGCGCAGAGTCAACTGATGCCGAGCGTGAAGCAATTGCCGAAATTGCCATTAAGCACAACCTGTGGGTCATGTCGGACGAAGCGTATTTTGAAATGCGCTATTCGGGAACATCAAAGTCCATTGCAGCGCTGCCAGGAATGCTTGAGCGAACGGTCATTTTGTACACCTTCTCGAAGAAATTCGCGATGACTGGATGGCGACTTGGTGCAGCCATTGCTCCAACCGAGCTTGCAAACCAGATTGCGAAATTGAATACCAACGACGAATCGTGCACCACTCACTTCGTGCAATACGGCGGGGTTGAAGGCGTACGTGGTGATCAATCTTCTATTCCAAAAATGTTGAATATCTTGAAAGAGCGCCGTGACGTTGCAGTGAATATGTTGAATGCAATGCCTGGCGTAAGTTGCCACTCACCAGAAGCCGCGTTCTATTTGTTCCCCGATGTAACCGAAGCAATGGAGCGAAAGGGAATTGACGACTTGGCAGTGTTTGCAGAGCAGGCATTACATGCGACTGGTGTTTCATTCTGCACGCGTCGTCACTTTGGTCGCCCACAAGAAGGCGAAAAGCGCAACTACGTTCGTTTCGCGTTCTCGGGTATTGATAAGCAAGACATCCAAGAAGGCATGGACTTGCTTGGAAATTGGATTGCTCAGTAACCATGGCAAAGGTAGTAATTACGGGCAGAATTCCTGCAATTGCAGTTGAGCAATTGCGTGCACAGCACGACGTTGTTTCGTGGGA
>JBJOOQ010000112.1:0-3537 GCA_046051205.1 Actinomycetota bacterium | reverse complement strand
GTCTCTACACGTCATACCGACGCGTCGCGAGAGCGGCACAACAGATGGAGCAGTTGTGAGAAAATTCACCTTTACTTCGGAGAGCGTTACCGAAGGTCATCCGGACAAGATGGCTGACCAAGTTTCCGATGCAGTTCTCGATGCAATTTTGACGGAGGACCCACATGGTCGCGTCGCTTGCGAAACTCTTCTTACCACCGGACTCTGTGTTGTCGCTGGTGAAATCACCACGTCGGCTTATGTCGATATTCCAAAGATTGCTCGCGAAGTAATCAAGGGCATTGGCTACGACAACGCGTTGTACGGCTTCGACGGAAATACCTGTGGCGTCATCGTGTCAATCGATGAGCAAAGCTCAGACATCGCAATGGGTGTTGACTCGAGTGAAGAAATCCGCAGCGGTCAAAGCGGTGAAGACAAGCTCAACAGCCAAGGTGCTGGCGACCAAGGAATGATGTTCGGCTATGCGTGCAATGAGACTCCAGAGCTCATGCCGTTGCCAATTGACCTTGCACATCGCATGGCTGAAAAACTTGCAGAAGTTCGCAAGTCGGGTGCAATTCCATACTTGCGTCCAGACGGCAAGACTCAGGTCACGTTCGAATACGAAAATGGAGTTCCTGTCCGTTTGACAACTGTGTTGATATCAACTCAGCATGCAGACGGAACGCCACGCGACACCGTGATTCGCCCAGACCTCATTGAGCAAGTCATTCGTCCAGTTATTCCTGCACAGTTCCAGAATGACAAGTACGCAGTGCACATCAACCCAACAGGAGAGTTCGTGAAGGGTGGGCCTCACGCCGACACTGGACTCACCGGTCGCAAGATCATCGTCGACACGTACGGCGGTATGGGTCGTCACGGTGGCGGTGCGTTCAGCGGAAAAGATCCGTCAAAGGTAGACCGCTCTGCTGCATACGCTGCACGTTGGGTGGCCAAGCATGTTGTTGCAGCAGGTGCTGCATCACGCTGCGAAGTCCAAGTTGCTTATGCAATCGGTATGGCTCAACCAATCAGCATCTTGGTGGAAACCTTTGGCACAAACACAGTTGACGAAGTGGCGATTGAAGATGCCGTTCGCCAGGTGTTTGACCTTCGTCCTGCCGCAATTTTGCGTGACCTTGACTTGAAGCGTCCGATCTATAACAAGACGGCTGCGTATGGTCACTTCGGTCGAGCACTTCCAGAATTCACGTGGGAGACGCTGTCGCGCTTGAAGGAATTCAAAGCAGCAGTCAAGCTCTAAATGTCGCTCGTCGCGCGGGTTGTTCCCGACGTGACTGGTGTGGACAAGGTATTTGACTACCTCATACCGTCTGAACTTCAGGATGCAATTGGTGTTGGCGACCGCGTGCGCGTACCTCTCCACGGTCGCAATGTTCCGGGTTGGGTGACTGCAATTGGTTCGACATCCGATGGATTTAGTGAAGTAGACGAAACAAAGTTGCGATCGGTCATCAAGCGCCTTGGCTTTGGACCATCTGCTGAAATTGTGCAGCTTGCTCAGTGGGCGAGTCATCGATGGTGTGGTCGGCTGCGCGCATTTTTTGTGGCCGCAACACCCAGCGCGCTTGTTGCAACGCTTCCATCGCAGCGTTACTTCCGCGATCAAGTTGCAGCGGCAGGGGATTCAGCGGTCTCGTTGGCTGTAAGCGAGTCGCGGTCACTACTTGTTCAGCGAGGTCCATTGAAGTCACCAATTGATGTCCTGGTTGGGGCTGCATCGGTTGGTCCAACGTTGGTGATGGTTCCTACGGTGATTCGCGCACGGTTGTTTGCGGCATCACTGAAACGTCACGGATTTACGGTTGCTGTATTGCCCGATGAATGGAGTTCCGCTGCCGGCGGAGTTGACGTGGTGATTGGTTCTCGGACTGCGGTGTTCGCTCGGGTTCCCGATTTGCGCAGCATTGTCGTCATTGATGAACACGACGATTCGTTGCGCGAGGAGCGAACACCAACTTGGCATGCGCGAGATGTTGCAATTGAACGTGCGAACCAAGCAAACGTCTCATGCATTTTGGTGTCGGCACTGCCAAGCATCGCGGCAAAGGTATGGGCAGGCGACAGAGTGTTGAAATCAGACGAGCAAGAAATGCAGTCTGAATGGCCGCACATTCAACTCATCGACAGAACCCTGGATGAGCGTTGGTCAAACTCGTTGTTGTCGTCGGACTTCATCGCCGAACTGCGCGATCATTCACGCCGCATCGTTGTCGTCCTCAATACAAAGGGACGGGCGCGCCTGCTGGCGTGCGCCTCATGTAAATCCCTGGCTCGATGTGCAAGCTGCGATGCTGCTGTTGAAATTAGCGCGGAAGGCCATTTCTCTTGTCCGCGATGTTCCACTCAGCGCCCTCAGGTGTGCATGAAGTGTTCGTCGGCAAAGTTTCTTACGCTGAAGCCCGGTGTAAGCAAGTTACGTGAAGAGATTGCGCAGGCTGCGGGAAGAAAGCTAACTGAAGTAGTTGAGGTAACTGGCGGAGGAGACGATGCAGTTGCTGTTGATCAGTCAAAAATGTTGTTTGTCGGAACCGAAGCGGCCTTACATCGTGTTCATGAAGCCGACACGGTGGTATTCCTCGACATTGATCAGGAATTGGCGGCGCCCCGGTATCGCGCGTCGGAAATTGTTGGGTCATTGCTCGTGCATGCAGCACGCTTGGTTGGTCGCAGCGATCGCGGTGGGAAGGTGATGGTGCAAACACACAGCATCGATAGCCCGGTGCTTCAAGCAATGGCCACTCTGCGGATCGATCAATATCTGCAATCGGTTTCCGAGATGCGTAGTTTCATGAAGCTTCCTCCATTTGGCGCACTCGCTCAATTGTCGGGCACCAATATTGATGATGCGATTCAGGAACTACAACGCAATGTATTCGTTCACGTTTCCGCATCAAGCGATGGCTCGTATTTAGTTAAAGCGGCAGATTGGCAAGTTTTGGCAGACGCTCTTAGTGAAGTAGAAGCGGCAAAAGGTGTCAGGCTGAAAGTTCAGGTTGACCCTGCGCGCGTATAGGTGTCACGCGCAGTACACGGAAACCACGTTTGCTTGTCAGGCGTTCTACCGAATATCCCTGTTCGGTTAACCAGACAGCTAGCGAATCGGATCCCAAATTTCGGTTGATGACGAGCCATGCTTCGCCGCTGGTCGACAGTCGTGAAAGCCAAGTAGTGAGCAACTTATGAAGTTCTTGCTTGCCTATTCGAATCGGCGGATTTGACCACATCACATCAAAACGAACCTGTTCGTCAATTTCGCCAGGAGCGCAAGTGATCACGTTTGACATTCCATTGCGCTGAGCGTTTGCCGCCGTAAGTTTCTGTGCTCGCTCATTGATATCAATGGCGTACACCGTTGCCTCTGGTGAATATGCAGCGAGTGAAAGCGCTATCGGGCCAGCTCCACATCCGAGATCGAGAAACGTTCCTGTGCTTGGCGGTCGTGCGGCTGACTCAAGTAACACCATGGTTCCCTGGTCAATGCCTTTGCGCGAAAACACGCCACGGTCGGTGCCGATAGTGATGTCGCGA
>JBJOOQ010000111.1:0-6696 GCA_046051205.1 Actinomycetota bacterium | reverse complement strand
AGATGGCGTTGAAGTTCATCTCGCGTGGCGAGCGTGCAGGTCGCAAGCGTTCACCACAAGCGTGACCAAACGTTTCGACGCAATTCTGTTTGATGCCGGTGGCATCTTTTTATTACCTGACCCCATTTCGCTAGGCACAATTGTTCGCGCTCACGGTGGCGACGGTTCGATTGAGCGTTTAATGCGTGCGCATTATGCAGGCATGGAGCGTTTGGACAATGTTGCACGCGAAACTGCAAAGGAATCGATTGATGGTTTCAGCTGGGACCCGTATCGCGACGCCTATGTAGAGGCTGCAGGAATTACAGGGTCTGCTGCAGTGGCTGCAAGTGAGCAGTTGCGCAAAATGTTCTCGCCATTTTTGTGGCGATACCCAATTCTGGAATCTGCTGCTGCATTGTGGCAATTGCACTTGAAGGGTTTGCCAATTGGCATTGTGTCGAATGCCAGTGGGCAAGTGGAAGCAACGCTTGCGAACCAGTGCATTTGCCAGGTGGGAACCGGTGCCGGTGTGCCGGTGCTCATCGTTACTGATTCACATGTCATTGGAACAGCCAAACCGCACCCAGGAATCTTTCGCGATGCAATTGCGGTCATGAACGATATGGGAATTGGCAACGACCGAATTGCCTACGTTGGTGATTCGTATGTGAACGACGTTGTCGGTGCGCGCAATGCAGGTCTGCACCCAATCTTGCTCGACCCGTATGACGATCATGCAAGTTATGACTGCGAGCGAATTAGCTCGCTACACGACTTACTCGCGTTTATTTAGCGGCTGACTCTTCAACCAAGCGGCGAGCGATCACTTTCAGGCACAACGTCTCGTCGGCGCCTTCAAAGATTGACAACACGCGAGCGTCAACGAAGAGTCGGCTCACTGAATATTCCTCGGCATAACCGAATCCGCCGTGAATTTGCATTGCTTCGCGCGACACCCATTCGGCTGCCTTGCACACGTATGCCTTCACCATGCTGGCTTCCATTTGGCCTTCTCCTTTGCCCATCAACTTGGCAACGGTGTAAGAAAACTGACGTGAAGCCTGGGTGATTACAGCCATTCGACCAAGCTTCACTTGCGTGAGTTGGTATTCGGCAATGTTGTGGCCAAATGCTTTGCGGTTGTTGGCGTATTCAACAGCCGATTCATACGATGCCTGCATCACGCCAACTGCACGTGCTGCTGTTTGCAAACGTCCGTTTTCGAAACCGCTCATTTGGTAATAGAAGCCTTTACCCAAACCTGATTCTTCGCCAATCAAATGGTCTGCAGGAACGAACCAGTTCTCGATTGCAATTTCGTAGCTATGCATGCCGCGATAGCCGATGGTGTCAATTGGACGACCTTCCATTTTTCCGCCACCAGGTTGCTTGAACATGAAGCCATGTGCATCGCCGAGAGGTTTTGGAACAACGAACAAGCTGAGACCACGGTGTGTCTTGCTGCGATCTGGATCGGTTCGTGCAAGCAACATCAACACGTTGGCGCGGGCGGCAAACGTGCACCAGGTTTTTACGCCGTTGATGATGTAACCCTCGACGCCATCTTCGTTTGTGCCCTTCACCGCCATAGTGGTGGCAAGCTTTGGCAACCACTCTTGCTTCTGCGCTTCAGTTCCACCGTTAACCAATGCGCGCGTGAGAATTTCTGGGCGAGTGATAAGTGAACCGCCGATGCCAAGCGATGCGCGTGACAACTCTTCAGTTGCAATGCAGTTCGCCATGTATTCGCCATCGCCACCTTCGCTGAAACCGCCGTACTCAGATGGAACGGAAAGTCCGAATGCGCCAAGTTCGGCAAGACCAGAAATGATTTCTTCTGGAACATCTGCGTTGTGGCGGTGCACATGCTCTGCGTGTGGAGCAATCACTTTCGTGGCAAAGCTGCGGAATGTGTCTTGCACCATTTCGAATTCGTCTTCAAGGTGACGAGGGCCAGCAACTGAAGCGAGCGATGCTAAAAACTCTGGCTCGCGAAACGCGGTCATGAAATCATGTGCTGATGCAAGTGGATTCTGTTCTACTCCCCACATATCTTCACGGCCAAGCAGGCGAGTGCTGACTTCGTGCAACATGTCGGCAACGAATGCGCAGGTGATGAGCGCTTCAGAATTTCCTTTGCCGCCATAGTCAATAAGTGAGCGAGCTGTTTCAACTGCTGCAGCAGAGTGCGCAAGATCGTATGCAAGCACCTGATGGACATCGGGGCCGCCTTGAGCTGCGAGGGTCCGCACGCCCTTTCCAACGACGCGACGCGCCAAATCGATGACCTCGGCTGCACGTGTGAGATCTGGGGTTGGGGACGATGTTTGGGTTGCCATTTCATAAACGCTAGTGAGCACTGGGTCACAGGGACTAACCCTGCAGGGTGTTGTCACCTACCATTTAGGGCATGTCGCGGCTGAGTGGGTTGAAATCTGCTTTCACCACAGCCAAGTGGGTGCTGTTCGCCGCGATCCTGTATTTCTTTGTGCTCCCGCTGATCCCTGGCTTCCGAAAAGCGGTTTCAGACCTCACACAAATCAAGCCGTCACTATTGATACTGGGTCTTGCCCTCGAGTTCGCCGCGCTGTTTAGTTATTCGCTGCTGACCAAAGCAGCCCTTGCCGAACACGGCAATGAAATCTCAGTGCTTCGCCTGTTTCGTATTCAATTGAGTACCAAAGCGGTGGGCAACGTGTTGCCCGGTGGCAGCGCTGCAAGTACTGCACTTGGATATCGCATGCTCACACTCTCTGGAGTAGCTGGCCCAGACGCCGGTTTTGCTCTGGCGACTGCTGGTCTTGGTTCTGCAGTCATGCTCAATGTGATTTTGTGGTTTGGCCTCATCGTTTCAGCGGGTCGCGGAGTGAACGCTGCGTATGGAACCGCCGCAATTATTGGAATCATTTTGATGCTCATTGCTGCTGCATTGATTTTTGGACTCATTGATGGACAGGGAAGAGCAGAACGATTTATTCGGTTGTGTGCCCGCAAACTTCGAATGGATGAAGACCATGCCGCAGAGGTTCTGGAGCACCTAGGTAATCGACTTCAAGGTTTGGCCTCTGAACCAAAGCTGTTGACGCGCGTGTTGGTGTGGGCGCTCGTGAACTGGTTGCTCGACATGCTCGCGCTGTATGTATTCATTCGCGCATTCGGCGGCGATGTTGCTCCGGATGCATTGATTGTGTCGTTTGGACTCGCCAACATTTTGTCGGTCGTACCAATTACTCCTGGTGGACTTGGCATTGTGGAAGGTATCTACATTCCAACTCTTGTTGGTTTCGGGCTCACTCGAAACGTCGCAACCGTTGGCGTGTTGTCGTACCGAATCGCTCAGTATTGGCTACCGATTCTTGTCGGCGGATTCACATACCTGTCGCTGCGAGTTGGGCCGTTCGCCATTGAACGGAAAGAGAAACTGCGGTCGCTTCGCAGAGTCACCAAACTTGCGACCGAACACCCAACAACCAAGTACGAATTTCTTGAGCAGTACGCACCGCGCGACCGCACTGGCCAGTTTCCATTGCCTGAAACAAAGAACAGGTTTTTACTTGATGATGAGGATGAGGAGTAGTTTGTTGTTATGACCGTTCATGAGCGCCCATTTGGAAGAGCACTAGAAGACTTCACTGTTGGCGATGTGTATCGCCACTGGCCAGGAAAAACCATCACTGAAGCAGATGATCATTTGTTTTGCATGATCACCATGAATCATCATCCACTGCATACCAATGACTGGTTTGCATCGCAAAGTGTTCAAGGACGAAATGTTGTTGTAGGCAACTTGGTGTATTCATTGGTGTTGGGCATGAGCGTTCCCGATGTGAGTGGCGCTGCAATTGCAAACCTTGAAGTGGAAACATTGCAACACAAGTTCCCAACATTCCATGGCGACACCATCCACGCCGAGACGCGAGTGCTCGATGTGCAGGAGTCGAAGTCAAAAAATGACCGCGGAGTGGTGACGGTAGAAACAAAAGGTTTCAACCAAGACGGCAAAGAAGTGTGCTATTTCCGCAGGCGAGTAATGGTGTGGAAGCGCGAATTCATGCCGAAGCGTGCGCGTCCGTACGACGGTCAAGACGTCTGGACAAGCTAAGCATCATTGTTGACCCACTGTTGCAGTGGGGATTGCCACAGCTGCGAGATTTCCCGTGGCGCGCCACGAGGAATCGATGGCATGTGTTGGTGAGCGAAGTGATGTCGCAGCAAACACAAATTGATCGGGTAGTTCCGAAGTTTCAACTGTTCATTCACACGTTTCCTTCGCCGCGCGAATGCGCAGATGCTCCTCTTTCTGACCTGCTCACCATTTGGCAGGGCCTTGGCTATCCGCGGCGCTGTCGTAATTTGCATGAAGCCGCAAAGGTGATGGTGCGTGATCACGATGCGCAAGTGCCAGCAGATTTGGAACAACTGCTCGCGCTTCCTGGAATTGGTGAATACACGGCACGTGCAGTGTTGGCATTCGCAGAACATGTTGACGTCGGAGTTGTTGACACCAATGTCACTCGAGTGTTTGCTCGCGTGATGAACAAGCCACTTGGCAAACGCGAAACTCAAACAATTGCAGACTCCATAGTTCCGATTGGTTTGTCGTGGGAATGGAACCAGGTGCTCATGGATTTCGGGGCGACGTGTTGTGCCGCCCGTTCTCCACATTGCGAACGATGCCCAATTGTTGAATCGTGCGGTTGGCGGCTTCATGGTGGTGACGACCCGGCACCAGCATCGGCAGGAACGAGTAAGCCTCAGGCGCGTTTCGAAGGTTCAAATCGACAGGCTCGGGGACGGCTTATGAAAGCGCTCGTTGCAGGTGGGGTGATGCGAAACAAAGCCGAACAAGCCATGGGTTTGGCGAATCAACCTGTTCGTGCAGAAATGATTATTGAATCGCTCCTTGCCGACCAACTGATTGTTGAATCAAACGGTATTTTGCAATTGCCGTTATGAAGCGTTGCTTGTAATCCAATTCACGATCAGCTCATTCACTTTCGCAGGTTGCTCGAGTTGCATGAACAACAATTTCAACCCGCGCATTTGATGGCGCACGTGTTGCGGCGTCGCGCGCAACTTCTAGGCCAATACAACCGTCATTTTCTCCGTGAAGGTAGAGCAAGGGCTGCGGTGGGTTTTCTCCCTGCACCAAATTTTGCGCGTCAGTCAATGCAGGGTCTCTAAATCCCGCACCAAGAGTTGCGCGGTAGTAGCCAAGCGCCGCCGCTAAATGTTCTGGTGTGGCAATGGCTGCTTTTGCATTCGCAATGTCTTCAATTGCTGAAAACCCTGGCGACCATTGGTCCCACAACATGTCAATGAATGCAAGATTGTTTGAGCCGACGACAAAGTCAGAAAGACCATGTTGAAAGAAGAACATGTACCAACTGCGTTGCACTTGACTGAGATTCGAAACGAATGCATTTCCCATTGCACCCCACGGTGGAACCGACATTCCCACAACTGTTTTCCAACGAGCAGGTTCAAGAATTGCCGCACCATAAACCGCAGGTGCACCCCAGTCGTGACCAATGATGACAGCGTCTGAATTGCCACCAAGTTTTTCGTGCAACGCGTTTGCATCAGTTGCTAGTGCAGCAGTTTGGTACGCGCCGTTCGCAGGAATTGATGATGGGGCATAGCCGCGCATGAATGGCGCGACCGCGCGATAACCAGCAGCTGCGAGTTCAGGAAGTAAGTGACGCCATGTATGCGCAGAGTCGGGAAAGCCGTGCAGGCACAACGCAAGTGGTCCCATTCCACATTCGAGATAGGTGAACGACAAGTCGTTTGCAGAAACTTCATGCGTTGCAATGTTGTGCTGAGCGGTCATGCCCAAACCATAGTTGGGTAACATTGAAGCGATGGAAGCCAACTTCGACAGTGCCAGGTTTCGACAGGTACTTGGTCATCTGCCAACTGGAGTTGTAGTCGTTACTGGCGTTGATGCAACAGGTGCACCATCGGGAATCACCATTGGCAGTTTTGTTTCGGTGTCACTAGACCCACCATTAGTTGGATTTTTTCCCGGCAATGCTTCGCGCAGTTGGTCGCACATTGCAGAGGGAAAAGGCTTTTGTGCCAACGTGTTGACGAGCGAGCAGGAAGAACTGTGTTGGCGATTTGCACGTGAACCAGAAGGTGGAATGTCGGCTCGATTTGATGGTCTTGATTGGACAAAGTCTCCAAGTGGAATGCCGGTACTCCCAGGAGCACTTGCGGCAATTGACTGCAGTATTGAATCCGTAACTGCTGCAGGTGATCACAGTTTTGTACTCGGACGAGTGCAACATCTTTCCGCGAACGAAACAGTTAGTGAAGCCATGGTGTTTTATCGTGGCAAAGTAACTGGCGTTACACCCGCGTAATGAACGAACAGGTTTTTTCGTTGAATTGGTGGATGTCGGCAACTGTTGGCGTGATCTTTATCTTCGCTGGTGTGCAAAAATTTATTGCACGCGAATTGTGGCCAGCACAAGCGAAGCGACTGGGAGCACCATCGTTTGCAATTCCAACGGTTCCCTATGTCGAAGTGGTTCTGGGTTCGTTGCTGATCGCGGGGTTGGCAACAAATGCCGTACTCATCGCCTCGATAGTGGCGCTGTCAAGCTTCACCGTATTGCTGGCTCTCCGATTGGCCGCAGGGGACAGACCGCCTTGTGCGTGCTTGAGCTTTCGCTCCACAAAGCCAATTGGCTGGAACAATATTGTGCG
>JBJOOQ010000110.1:0-3567 GCA_046051205.1 Actinomycetota bacterium | reverse complement strand
AGTCGAAGACGCAGAGATCACATGCTTATTGCGTGTTATGGCGTCCGTTAAGAAATTTCGGACGACGCAGCACTCTGTCTTCAAACATCGCAACAAATCGGTTTGGCGCTATCTCAAGCAATCTCTCTGCTTCATCGCTCAACAACTTGTTGTAGATCTCTATGTACAACTGCGCTAAACGTTGCATCGAGAAATCCTGCGCACGGGCATGACCACCTGTCACCAACTGTTCACGAACAGCGATGTTCGTCATTGCCACGTGCAACGCTTCGGCAAGGGCCACGGGATTCCCAGGTTCGACGAGCAAGGCATTCGTCTCATGAGTCGCAACATTGTTGTACCCACTGATGTTGCTTGCAACAAGCGCTGTTCCCGCCGCCATAGCTTCAAGAAGCACAATTCCAAAAGATTCGCCTCGCAACGATGGCGCGCAAAAGGTTGTGCACCTAGCCAATCGATCGAGCTTGTCCTCTTCTGTGATTCTGCCAAGCCAGGAAATTCGTTCATCTGCACCGTAGGCGTTTTGCAGGTCGTCAATACCCACTCCGTCAGAGGCAGTCCACAGCTTTACATTCTTTGGCATATGTGCCATCGCCTGCAGCAATACTTCCAATCCCTTGCGCGGCTCGTAGCGGCCGCAGAAGAAAATTGTTGGAGAGGTCTCGCGCTGTGTTGACGGTCGCGAGTAACGCTGAACTTCGATGCCGTTAAACAAAATGGTGTACTCGCCGTCCAAATATCTATTCGCAAGTTCTTTTGCAGATTCGCTTACCGCAACTCGAACAGACAAATGTTCTGCGGCCCATCGTGCTGTCTTGTTCAACACTCGATACGACGTGGAGTCCCCCGCGGCGTGGAACGTGCCAACCGTTGGAGCGAGTTTGAGCAACAGTGCCGTCACAGTCGGTCCAGGGACAATTGGCTCGTGCAAATGAATGACATCGAAGGCTTCATCGTTTAATGCACGAATTGTGCGCAACGCCGCAGATGGGTCCGGTGCAAGTGGCGCAACAGACCCGTTAGCTGCTGTCGGCAGGCTGTTGCCCAATGGAGTAACAAACGGCTCGGGTGGCGGACCATCACATGGAGCAAGCACGCGAACTTCGTGACCAATTCTTCGTAACTCACGAGCAAGTCCAAGCACCTGTGCCTGTACGCCACCCGGAACCGAAACGCTGTACGGGCTCACCATGGCGATGCGCAACATGTTCACGGCATATACGGTAGGCGTCTACAAGGAGTATTTAAGCCATGATCAGTTTTTCACTTGCCACCTACACGCTTCCCGCGATTTCTCTCGTTGCATCGCCAACAAAACGACAGGCAATATTGGATTTGGCAGTCGAGGCTGAGCGCCGAGGCTTTGCAGGGATTGCTTGTCCAAGTTTGGGCGGAACACTTGGTCTATGTGTGTCCCTCGCACATACGACAACAACCATTCCATTTTGGACGTCGATTCAACCGATGTACTACAGCCACCCCGTTGAACTTGGAAACACAGCGGCACATATTCATGAAATTTCAGGCGGTCGATTTGGGCTTGGAATTGGCGTGAGCCACGGCCCAGTAGTGCAACGACTTGGTGTCGCAACAGGTAAACCACTTTCTGACATCGCCAACTATGTGCAGGCAATGCGATCCAACGAACGATTTTCGGGCCAGCTTCCACAAATTTTTCTGGCAACGCTGCGCGACAAGATGCTCGCGCTTTCCACCGAGGTATCCCAAGGCGCGATTTGGGCAAATGCTTCGCTTCGCGACATCAGTCGACAGGTTGCATCGGTAGCGCCAACAACGCGAGAGCAATTCTTTATGTCCAACATGGTGCCAACGGTGATCAGTGAAGACCTTGATGCCGCATTTGCAATTCACCGCAAAACTCTGACCGGCTACGTATCACTGCCCAACTATCGCAACTACTGGCGCGTGGCTGGGTACGACAAAGAGATGGACAACATCGAATCCATCATCGCGAATACACCAAAAGAGTCGCTCGCTGAGCAATTGCAACAGGCCATGACAGACGAGTGGCTACGCGATTGCACCATTTCGGGAAATGCTGCTCAAGTTCGGGAACAATTCAGCGCGTGGGCGCAAGCGGGAGTGCTCCCAATTGCAGTCATGTCATCGACCAGTGGCGGACAGGCAAAAGCTGTTGCAGAATTATTTGCTGCGTTTGAAAGTTAATGAACACCAAGTTCAGTTAATAACGTTTCAACAAGAGTCTTAATCTGATCACGAATTGGTCTTACCGCATCAACGCCCTGCCCAGCCGGATCATCTAGCGGCCAGTCCACGTAGCGTTTACCTGGAATGTATGGGCAGGTGTCTCCACATCCCATGGTGACTACAACATCCACTTCGTGCAGCATTTCCATTGACCACTTTTGAGGTACATAGTCGGCAATGTCAATGCCAACTTCGCGCATCGCTTCGACAGCCGAAGGATTCACTTTTGAAGCAGGTTCAGAACCGCCAGAGAACACGCGAACGTTGCCTGCACCGAGCGAGCGCATGAACCCCGCACCCATTTGGCTGCGTCCCGCGTTATGTACGCACAGGAATAGAACCCCAGGGATTCGGACTTCACTCATGCGGCACTCTCTTCAAATACGAAGCGAATGATTCCGAAACCGATAACTGCGCCGATGAGCTGCATCACGACAAACATCGGCAGTGATTCGGGGGCGATTCCAGCAAACGTATTGCTCAATGTGCGAGCGACGGTGACTGCAGGATTCGCAATAGACGTTGACGATGTAAAGAAGTACGCGCCAGTGATCCAAGCAGCAACCGTGAATGGAACCAAGTTCGCACGCTTGGCGCGAATGGTCCCATAAATCACGACGAGTAAGCCAACAGATGCAACAACTTCGGAAATCCAGATGTTTGAACCGGTCCGAACTTTTTCAGAGAGGTTGACCGCATCTAGATCAAACATCACATTGGCGATTACCGCACCCACGCAACCGCCGATGGTTTGCGCAATTGCATACAGAGCGGTGTCTTTCCAACTTCCCTCTCCAAGCATGGTGCCCACAATTCCAACGATTGGATTAAACGATGCCCCCGATACTGGGGCGAAAATCAGAATCAATGCAACAAGCGCGCCACCCGTTGGCACTGCATTGCACAGCAACTGCAACGCCACATCTTGCGTTAATCGCTCGGCCATGATTCCCGAACCAATCACGGCAACGATCAACAGTCCCGTGCCTAGTGCTTCAGCAGTTAACCGGCGCATCAAGAGCAGCACGCTGAACCCTCCACTCCATCTACTTTGATGAAGTAAGACGGAGAATCCGCCAACACGGTATAGAACTCCCACGGTGCATCATCTGGTGACTGCACCCACACCTTGTCTTGCTTGGCATAGCAACACACAGTGTCCTTTTCGATTTTTTCTACGAGCCCAAGGCTTTCAAAACGCTCAATCGACTCGTCAACTTGTGTTGCATCTTCAAGTTCGACTCCGAGATGGTTGAGATGATGAAATTCGCTGGTGTCCCCTGCGGCACGCTCCATGAGCACCAACTTCAACGGCGGTTCTGCAATGGCGAAGTTTGC
>JBJOOQ010000109.1:0-3581 GCA_046051205.1 Actinomycetota bacterium | reverse complement strand
GGCGACGTTGACCCGAAGTTGTATGGCCAAGAACCAAGTGTGTACGTGTACGGCATTTTGACTGAGCAAGACATCTTCGAATCCACCATGGTCAAGGCAGCCATTCGCATGGGCAAACCCGTGCTTGCAATTTGCCGCGGGTTACAGATCACCAACGTTGCGCTGGGTGGAACATTGGTGCAGGAAATTGCAACGTTGCCAAACGCCGATTCGCAGGTGTTGCACAAGCCCGAAAACTTCCCTGAAGGCGCACCATTTGCTGTGCACGAAGTTCGAATTTCCGAAGACAGCAGGTTGGCAAAAGCGCTAGGTGCAACATCGCTGCGTGGAGCATCGTTCCATCACCAAATTGTCGACAAGGTTGCGCCAGGTTGTGTTGCTGTTGCGTGGGCCGAAGACGGTCTTCTTGAAGGAATTGAACACACCGACCATTGGTTGGTTGGAGTGCAGTGGCACCCAGAAGACACTGCGCAGACAGATTCAGTTCAACAGAACCTGTACAACGAGTTTGTTGCTCAGGCTAAATCTGTTGCATCACTGCGCTGATACGGCGACGTTGGCGCGGTAACCCAGCGAAGGCCACGGGTGAACAACCCGCCAAGTGGACGTAAGGCGAAACGTTCGCTCACCGGCAAATACGGAATGCGCAACAAATCTCGTGACCAAACTGGCAGTGTCGCAACCGTTGCGGCAACGAGTGAGTAGTACACAGCACGTGCGGGGTATGGAAGTGGCGGGTTGAACATGAGGTACTTAATGGCGTCGCGACTTTCAGCGGTGCTCTGCAACTCGTTCTTGAACGACTTCATTTGATCTCGAAGCGCACGTTCGGTTTTTGGTGGCGCAGTAACTCCAAGTTTTGCGGCAATGATTGACATGTCTTCGACGTATCCATCTCGCTGTTCTTGCGTGAGTTTTTGTTCACCAAAACGAGTGTGTGCAGTAAGGAAACTGTCCACTTCGACAACGTGCACCCAACGAAGAAGGTGCGGGTCGTTTGCCGAATATGGTCGACCATCACTTGCAGTACCGACGACAAATTGGTGGACATACAAAATGCGGTCAATGATCTTTTGTGCTTCATCGGACGGACCAAAGGTGGTCGCCGCAAGAAAGTCAGCGGTGCGTTGCAATCGTCCCCACGGGTCATTCTTGTAATCGGAATGCTGGGCAACACCTGCCATGGCAAGGGGATGAAGCGTTTGCAACATCAAGGCACGTAATCCACCAATAAACATGGATGCATCGGAATGCACAATACGAATGGGCCGATCATCTGAGTACCAGCGTGGTCCACCGACTTCCATGATTTGCTGAACACGAGTGTCTGCGTCTGGCCCAACTACGCGACTACGCAATGCTTCGCCCAGAGAGTCGCGCAACTCATTGATGCGAGCCTCGATATTGAGCGATTTAGCAATGTCCACAGCCACATCGTGCCACTGCAAGAGTCAAGATGCACAGTCACGCTTGGCAGTACTGTGGATATGTGACCACAAACCCAATGCCCAAGTGGGTTCCGCGAGCAATTGTGCTGTTCTGGATGACGTTCCTCGCAGCACTTGTAGCGCGTGAGCTCTTCCATCAACTGTCAAGTTTCTTGCTGCTTGTATTGGTGTCCATTTTCCTGGCGTTTGCAATTGAGCCAGGTGTCAATCGCTTAGCGAGGCGTGGATGGCGCCGAGGTTCAGGAACGCTGCTCATCATCTTTGGAGTCATCACATTCATCGGCGTGTTTCTTGGTGCCGTGGGAACCCTTGTGGGCAGCCAAGTTGCTGATGTATTGAAGAATTCTGAAATGTATGTGAATGACACGGTTGATTTTGTGAACGACACCTTCAACGCAAACATTGACCCAGCAGAGGTGAATGCGTCAATCGCCGACCCTAAAGGCCCAGTTCAGAAGTTCATTAAGAATCAACAGGGCAAAGTGATTTCGCTGTCCGTAAACGCACTGGGTGCGTCGTTGCAGTTGTTAACCATTGTGTTGTTTACGTTTTACTTCGTAGCTGATGGTCCGCGACTGAGGCGAGTGATTTGTAGTCGATTACCCGAGGCTAGACAGCGTGCGGTTCTGCGCACGTGGGATCTTGCAATTGCAAAAACTGGTGGGTATTTGTATTCGCGAGCGCTGCTTGCATTGGTGTCTGCTTTCTTCCACTGGATTGCATTCCAAGCAATTGGCACGCCAGCGCCTATCGCTATGGCGTTATGGGTCGGAATCGTTTCTCAGTTCTTGCCAGTTGTCGGAACGTATCTCGCAGGTGTACTGCCACTGCTACTCACGTTCTTTGATTCGCCATTTAAGGCGTTGCTCGTTGTTGCCTTTGTGTTGGTGTATCAACAACTTGAGAACTATCTCATCTCACCGCGAATTACTGCGCGAACACTGCATGTACATGCGGCAGTTGCATTTGGTTCGGCAATTGTTGGTGGCGCAATACTTGGACCAGTTGGTGCGGTTCTTGCGTTGCCAGCGGCAGCCATGGCTCAAGCGCTCATCGGTAGTTGGGGCCCGCGACACGACGTCATTGATGATGATCTAGTTCGCATGCCATTGCCCCGCGCGAAGAGAGCAAGCCGCAAGAAGTAGTTGGTGCTGTTAAGCGCCAACTGAAACAACGCTCGAAATACCTTCGAGTGTGCGCAGCTTGTTCATTACATCAAGTGGCACCGCCGTTGTTGTTGCAATGCACATCAGCGCACTGCCTTCGGTTTCAGTGGTTCCCACATCCATGTTGGCAATGTTGATCCCAGCATCTCCGAGCGCTGTGGCAACACGCCCAATTGCGCCTGGCCTGTCGTCGTTTTTCACCACCAGCATGTGTTCTGACGGCGGAATGTCGGTGAGGTGGTCATCAATCATCACGATGCGTCCTTGGCGACGTCGACCAGTAAGTGTTGCTGAAAGATTGCGATCACCAGATCGCAAAGTGATGAGGTTTACGTAGTCGCGATGGGTGGTGTTTGTTGAAGCAACACTCTCAATTGCAATCCCTAAATTTCGCGCAATGGTCGGCGCGTTCACCAGGCTGACTGGCTCATTTGTCCAACGCGACAACATGCCTTTCAACGCGCTGATGGTGATAAGACCCGGATCGTATGCACCGATTTCTCCGATAGTGGAAATCTCAATTGATGTAGGAGCGGTTTCAATGAGTGAAGCAAAGACTCTGCCCAATCGGTCGGCAAGAGGAATGAATGGCTTCAGTGTTTCATTGGCATCACCAGCTTCAAGGTTGACAGCAAATGGAACGAATTCGCCTTTCAGTGCAAGCTGCACCATGTCTGCAACAACTTCACCAGCTCGGTCTTGTGCCTCGCGGGTGCTTGCACCTAAGTGGGGAGTTGCGACAACGTTGCTCAACGTGAATAACGGTGATTCGGTGGTTGGTTCCTTCACAAACACGTCAAGTGCCGCCCCTGCAATAGTGCCGTTACGTAATGCATCTGCAAGGTGGTCTTCGTTCACGATTCCACCACGCGCAACGTTGACAATGCGCAGCGATGGTTTCGCACGCTTCATCATTTCTGCATCAATAATGCCGTTGGTCTCTTTTGTCTTCGGTAGGTGAATAGTC
>JBJOOQ010000108.1:0-3940 GCA_046051205.1 Actinomycetota bacterium | reverse complement strand
ATTGCCAGCAATGTCACCACCAACATTCGTGAGCTTGAAGGTGCCCTCATCCGGGTTGCTGCTTATGCCAGTTTGAACAAAACCCAGGTCGATGTTCCGCTAGCCCAGCAACTACTCACCGACTTGCTCACCCGCACCACAGTGAAACCGCGTTCCGACGAGCAGTTGTTGGTGGAAATTGCTGAACATCTTGGGTTTGAAGTCGAAGCATTGCGCGGCAAGAGCCGTCAACGCCCACTAGTGCAAGCACGCCAGACCGCCATGTATGTGTTCCGTGAACTTACCGACCTCAGCTATCCGGCAATTGCACGCTTGTTTGGTGGTCGTGACCACACCACCGTGATTCACGCTGTCGATAAAACTCAGCGCATGATGAGCGAACGCAAACAGGTGTACGACCAGGTCACCGAGCTCGTCCAGAAATTTAAGACGTCGTAAATCATGTTGGGGACAACCATGTGGGCAACAGCACAACAACCAGTGGATAACCAAGAGTTATACACGGCTGTTCGAACTACACAAATGCAAGATGTGTTCGCCACCTCACAGGCTTGTGAGGAGCGTTTCCATATGTCATTTGGTGTTCGTGGTGTTCATCCACAATCCACACCCCTTATTACCGTTATTAAGTCTTTATATAAACATCCACAAATAACAATGAACAACGTTGGCCAAGGAGCATGGTGATGAAATTTCGAGTTGAGCGCGAAGTATTGGCAGAAGCACTAGGTGCAGCAGCTCGTGTTGCATCAACACGCAACAATGCTATGCCGGCACTTTCCGGTGTGAAGCTTGAAGTCACCGGCGATCAATTGACTTTGTCGTGCACAGACAACGACCTCTCGGTGCAATTTGTACTTTCAGTTGGCGGCCAAGCAGATGGTGTGGTTGTTGCAAGCGCAAAACTCTTGAGTGACATTGTTCGCGCAGGTGCAGACGGCAAAGTTACGTTCGAATCTGCTGGCGAAGAAGTCCATATTTCATCTGGCCGTGCACAAACAACGGTTGCAACATTTGCCGCTAGCGATTTCCCGCACATCGCATTAGCAAGTGCTCCACCAGTAACTCTTTCTGCACCATTGTTGGGTGAAGCCCTTCGACAAGTTGTTCGCGCAGCAAGTTCTGACATGCAACGCTTGCCACTCACCGGCGTTTTAATGTCGGCAGAACCAGAAGGCCTTCGTTTGGTTGCAACTGATTCATACCGTTTGGCTGTTCGCGATTTACCAGGAACCAACGTGTTGGGCCATGGACAAAAAGTGGTCATTCCAAGTCGCGCCCTCGGCGAACTGCAACGTTTGCTGAACCAAGGCGACGAAGTGACGTTGTGTCTTGCAGAAGATCGAGCAACGTTTGCTGTAGGAAACGCAACGTTGTCCACCAGTTTGTTGCAAGTTGAATTTCCTAACTACCGCCAACTCATTCAACCGTCATATCCAAACACGCTCACGGTTGCTCGCGAAGCATTGCTTGAAGCTGTTCGTCGTTGCCGAATTTTCGCACGCGAAACCACTCCTGTGCGGTTAGAGATGACAGCTACATCGTTGAAGTTGTCGGTGATTACTCAAGACATCGGAAACTCCGAAGAAGAAATTGATTGTTCACTTGAGGGAACCGAAATGATTGTTGGTTTCAACCCTGAGTATCTAGCTGCAGGAATCGAAGCGGTTACCGGTGACGAAATCACTATCCAGACCACCGATCCACAACGACCAGCTGTGCTTCGCGGTGTTGGAGCAGACGATTACCTCTACTTGGTGATGCCACAACGTCTCACCGTATAAGTACAACGTTCCGAGCGACAGCGTGATCATTCAACACCTTGAACTCACCAACTTTCGTAATTATGCGGCAACAACGATTGATTTAACGTCTGGAGTTACCGCCGTTGTTGGAAACAATGGTCAAGGTAAAACCAACTTGGTTGAAGCGCTTGGCTATCTTGCGACGCTAAAAAGTTTTCGTGGTGTGCCCACCGAAGCACTCATTCGCACAGGCTGCGAAAACGCAGTGTTGCGTGCAACGGTTGTACACGCTGATGGAAGAGAAGTACTTATTGAAACCGAACTTGTGCGTACGGGGCGCAATCGTTCGTTGGTCAACAAACAACGTCTCGCTCGTTCACGAGACTTACTTGGGGTTGTGCGCACCACGGTGTTTTCACCAGAGGACTTGGAGTTAGTGAAAGCTGCACCAAGTGTTCGTCGCGACTTCGTTGATGACGCGTTAGTGGCATTGCAACCCAAACTTGATGTGCTGTGTAGTGAAATTGAAAAAGTGTTGCGTCAGCGAAACTCACTGCTGAAACAAGCAGGTGGCAGGCTGTCACCCGATATCGCAAGCACACTCGATGTGTGGGACGCGAAGTTGTCGGAACTTGGCACCGAACTTGGTGACGAGCGGGCCCGGCTCATTGCCCAAATTTCCCCTCGTGTATCGAAGGCATATGAAGAGCTTGCAGAAAAGGCCACCCCGATTGGTTTGGTCTACGAGCCCGACTGGCGACGAATAGGTTTGGCCAGCGAGTTGCAGACCTGCCGCATGGATGACATTCGCCGAGGCTCCAGCACAGTTGGGCCTCACCGTGACGATATTGAGTTGCTGATCAACGGGCTGCCAGCCAGAACACATGCTTCCCAAGGGGAGCAACGCACCCTGGCTCTTGCCATGAGGCTGGCGGTGCATCGCATGGTTACCGAGGAATTTGGCTCTCCACCGGTGCTCATTTTGGACGACGTGCTGTCCGAACTGGACCCCGGCCGGGCCGCAGCCTTATTACGTCACTTTCCGGAGGGCCAGGTACTCATTACTACGGCGGGCTACCTTCCCGAGGCCGCTCACCCCGACCGTATTGTGCGTATTCAACAGGGTGCAGTCGTTCAAGACAGCACCACAAAGGACAGTTTTCCCACATGAGCAATGTCAACAACCCATCCGAGGAGGCCCTCGACGAGGATCGACAAACGGATGCCAGCATGGGCAGTCTTGGCCGTCTGTCCACCGAGCTCAACGCGTTGTTGTCTCGCCTTGGCTCCGAACCGGCATCGGTGGTGAACAGTGTGTTCACCGATTGGGTCACACTCGTTGGCGAACATGTTGCGCAACATGTTGCTCCAATCAAACTTGAACACTCCCGATTACTCGTCGAAGTGACCGAAGCGGCATGGGCCACACAAATGCGTTTTCTCGAACCGCAACTTCTTGCAACATTGTCAGCAGCAACATCAAGCAACATTGTTGGTATTGACGTGCGCGTAAAGCGCAATTCGCGTAGCAAGTAATTGGTAGACTAAACCGTGTTATTTATGTTGCTCAATCGTGTGTCTCGCCGCTTTTTCGGCGCTCTCTCAGAAGGTAAGTGATGGCAACCACCAAAGCTCAAAAATCGGCAACTGCCGGATCCGCGTCTTACGGCGCAAAAGACATTCAAGTACTTGAAGGCCTCGACCCAGTTCGTAAACGCCCAGCACCGGTTTGCATCACCTCATTTGGGAAATTGTGGACAACTCTGTTGACGAAGCAATGGCCGGATACTGCAACAAAATCACGGTTACTTTGCTTGCCGACGGCGGTTGTGCAGTTAGCGACAACGGCCGCGGAATTCCTGTCGACCCATACACATCTGGCCAACATAAAGGCAAGAGCGCACTCGAAGTGGTACTCACCGTGTTGCACGCTGGCGGAAAGTTTGGCGGCGAAGGGTACAAAGTTTCTGGTGGTCTGCACGGCGTAGGTGTGTCGGTAGTGAACGCGCTATCAAAACGATTGGTTGCAATCGTTGATCGTGGCGGCGAACGCTTCAGCCAAGAATTTGTTGATGGTGGAAAACCAAAAGCGAAACTGTCAAAGATTGGTGCATCACCAAACAAGTCGGTAACCGGAACCACGGTTTCGTTCTGGCCAGATCCAACCATCTTCGCTTCAGAAGGTGTGGAGTTTG
>JBJOOQ010000107.1:0-3592 GCA_046051205.1 Actinomycetota bacterium | reverse complement strand
TTGGGTCCGAACTGGTTGCTGGCAACTAGTCTTTCTTAAATGGCAAGGTTTGGGCGTGTAGTTACAGCAATGGTTACGCCGTTCCACAAGGACGGCTCACTGAACTTGGATGGCGCTCGTCGCTTGGCCAAATGGCTGCAAGACAATGGCAATGACGGTCTCGTCGTTGCTGGCACCACGGGCGAAGCACCTGTACTTACCGACGCTGAACGTCTCAGTTTGTTTGAAGCCGTAATTGGGGCAGTGACTATTCCGGTCATTGCTGGAACGGGAACGAACGACACGGCGCACTCCATACATATGACGAAGGAAGCCAGCAAGTTGGGTGCAGCAGGAATTTTGGCGGTTACTCCGTATTACAACCGCCCATCGCAGGCTGGCATTGAAGCCCACATGCGCGCGGTGTGCGAAAGCACAGAACTTCCAGTGGTGTTGTACGACATTCCCGTGCGTACGGGTCGCAAAATTTCAACTGCTCTATTACTGAAACTTGCGCGCGAAGTAAAGAACGTGGTTGCAGTGAAAGATGCCGCGGGTAGCCCTTCAGAATCTGCTGTGCTCATGAGCCAGGCTCCTGCAGGATTCGAGCTGTACAGCGGTGACGACAACCTCACGTTGCCGTTCATGTCTATTGGTGCAACTGGTGTTATTGGTGTGGCAACACACTGGTGTGCACAAGATCATCAAGAGATGTTCAACCTGTGGGAAAAGGGTGACACCGCTGGTGCGCGCCGTGTGAATGCACGCTTGCTCGAAAGTTTCGCATACGAAACAGGGGATGAGAATCCGAACCCGTTGCCGAGCAAAGTCATGATGAACTTGCTTGGTCTTGAAGTTGGTGAAGCGCGATTGCCAATGGGCCCGCCACCAGCTGGTCTTGAAGATCGTGCGAAGAAGGTGCTCGAAAACCTTCGCGCGGCTCGCGCAGCAAGCAACTAATGGCAGCGCCAGTTCGCGTTATCTTCCTCGGCGGTCTCGGCGAGATCGGCAGAAACTGCATGGTCATCGAGCAAGACAATCGTTTGTTGCTTATTGACTGTGGACTCATGTTCCCAGACGCCGACATGCACGGCATCGACTTGGTATTGCCCGACTTCACGTGGTTGCGCGAAAACGCTGAGCGCATTGAAGCATGCGTTGCAACGCATGGTCACGAAGATCACGTAGGTGGCTTGCAGTTCTTGTTGCGCGAAATGTCGTTCCCAATTTATGGATCGCAAGTAACGCTTGGACTTGCACGCAACCGCATTGAGGAAGCAGGGTTGCTTGGCAAAACCGAAATGATTGCGGTGAAAGACAACGAGCGCCGTCGCATTGGGCCCTTCGATGTTGAGTTCATTCCGGTAACTCACTCGGTTCCGTATGCACACGCAATTGCACTGCACACACCGCAAGGCGTCATTATTCACTCGGGCGACTTCAAGATTGATCTCACGCCAGTGGACGATCGCCGCACAGACTTAGCTCGTTTAGGTGCGCTCGCAGCAGGAGACGGTGTTCGCTTGCTCATGTTGGACAGCACGAACGCGGAAGAGCGTGGTTCGGCTCCGTCGGAAAAGTCGGTGGGCGTTGTGCTTCGCCAGCTGTTTGCCGAGCACAAAACACGTCGAATCATTACCGCAAGCTTTGCCAGCCATATTCACCGCGTGCAGCAAATTGCCGATGCGGCAATTGAAAGTGGGCGAGTAGTTGCGCCACTTGGTCGCTCCATGATCAACAACATTCGCATGGCGCGCGACTTGGGCATTATCAAACTGCCCGACAAGTCGTACATCAACGTTGAAGAAATTGATGACTATCCGCCAGAACGCGTATGTGTTATTTCCACTGGTTCACAAGGCGAGCCAATGGCAGCACTCAGCTTGCTTGCGCGTGGCGACAACAAATTCGTCACCATTGGCCATGACGACACGGTGATTTTTTCAAGCCATGCAATTCCTGGCAACGAAGGAAACGTAAACCGCGTGATTGACGGACTGCTTCGACGTGGAGCGGACGTAGTGCACTCGGGGATTGCCGATGTGCACGCAACTGGTCACGCACAAGCCGAAGACTTGAAAATGTATTTGTCGATTACCGAACCTGAATGGTTCGTGCCAATTCATGGTGAGTATCACCACATGGTTGCGAACGCGCGCCACGGCCGCACCATGGGCATTCCGGAATCGAACATTGTGTTGTGCGAAGACGGCGACGTGATTGAAATTACCGACAACGGAATTGAGCGCAAAGAGCGCGTTCCCGCAGGCATGTTGTATGTAGACGGCATTGTTGGCGACGTTGGTCAAGGCGTGTTGCGCGACCGCAAAGTGCTGGCTGAAGAAGGCGTGGTTGTCGCTGTAGTCACCGTCGACGTTGAAGCAGGCAAAGTGCTCGTTGGACCAGAAATCATTACTCGCGGTTGGGTGTATGCACCAGAAGCCGAAGACCTCATAGAAGAGGCATGTGAAACAGTTGCGCGCGCAGTGGAGAAAGCCCTGAAGGGTGGAACTCGCGATATAGATGCGCTGGAAAAAGAAGTGCGTCGTGCGGCTGGCAAGTTTGTGTCGGAGCGCACGAAGCGCCGTCCCATGATTGTGCCGATTGTGATGGAAATCTAAAAGTAAATATCTTTCACCAATTTATTTGTTGTTTTTGTTTCAGTGAAAATTTTTCTTAGACCTATTGTTTGCAAAGTTATCTTTCAAACAAGGGGAATGAATTGCAACTCGCTAAGAGAGTTTTGTTTGCATCTGCAGTGGTTTGCTCACTATTGGTTGTTGCCAATGATTCTGTTAGCGCAGTTGATGGCTCATTGAATTTGAATTTCAGTGCACTTTCATTTCAACCAGAAGCAGATCTGTTCAGTTCGTCTTCAAACTTGGGGCCTGGGTTTACTCGCCGATATGAAAGTGTTGCGACAATCGGCGGTGTTGTTGTCGATGCGGTGGTCACCATTGTGAGCCAAAGTGGAAACGTTGGCAACGAACTTGACACGTTTGACCAATACGACAACACACAGCACCTTTCTGCGCATACAAAGCCAAGTGGTTCTGCTGAGTCCTCAGGAAAAATCAAGGTTGAGTTCGTTGCTGATGGAACAAACACACCGGTTGTTTTGAATAATGTCCGCGCATCTATTGCTGACATTGATGCCCATGAATTTGGCACTTTTTATGGAATTTCTAGCTATCGACTATCGACTGGATCACAACTCAGTAGGTCGGGTACCACGGCCGGGGTGTATCGATTCCATAGTTCAACTACTGGAGGCAGCAATACCGATGAACTGCGAATTATTGAGGTTGCTTATGACTCAACAAGTTCGGTGGTTTCGGCGTTTGGTTGTCGAGCTGGTGCATCCTCGGCAATTGGTGCAGGTGGAAAATGCGGATTTACGGTTGTAATCGGAACGGTTTCCAGAACTCTGGGTTTCGTTGACACTGTTGTTGCTCAACCCTCTTACACAGTTACATATAACGCAAACACATGCACAACAGGAACTGTCCCGGCACCAACAAGTGGAGCGGGCAGTTTGACTATTGCCGGGAACACGGGAACACTCTCGCAGGGCTCCAATGTATTTTTGGGTTGGAATACCTTGGCAAATGGA
>JBJOOQ010000106.1:0-4065 GCA_046051205.1 Actinomycetota bacterium | reverse complement strand
GACGTGTTACCTCAGATCGCTTTCAAGTTTTCAAGGAATGAAACAATTTTGTTAAATGCTGTGCCGTCGTCTTCAATAACTTCGCCGGCTTGACGTGCTTCGGCTTGTGTTACAGCAACAACTTTTTGTCCTGCACCAGCCCAACCAGTTGGCGTTACACCAAGGTCGGCTGCAGTGAAGGTGTCGATTGGCTTTGACTTTGCAGCCATGATGCCTTTGAAGCTTGGGTAACGCGGTTCAACAACACCAGCGGTCACGCTGATAACTGCAGGAAGTGGGCACTCCACTTCGTCGTAACCCTCTTCTGTCTGACGATCTGCTTTCAAGCTTGAACCGTTGATGGTGAGCTTCTTTGCAAATGTCACTGATGGCAATCCAAGAACTTCTGCCATTTGTTCTGGCACTGTTCCGGTGTAACCGTCGGATGATTCGGTTGCTGCGATGATCAAGTCTGCGCTTCCCATTTTCTGAATTGCTGCAGCCAAAACTTTTGCAGTGGTGAGTGCATCAGAACCTGCAAGTGCTGGATCACTGATGAGCACTCCCTTTGCTGCGCCCATTGCAAGCGCAGTGCGCATGCCGGACATTTCACCATTCGGTGCCATTGACACGATGTTCACATCGCCACCACCGTTTGCGGCTGCGAGTTGCAATGCCATCTCTACGCCGTAGGCGTCGGACTCATCAAGAATGAGCTTTCCGTCGCGCTTCAACGCGTTGGTGGAGCCATCGAGGGCTCCAGGAGTGGCTGGATCAGGGATTTGCTTGACGCAGACGACGATGTTCATGCCCTCCATTGTTACCGATGAGTACGGGATTTACCCAACCCTGTGCGGACTGATTTACCGATAAAATTCTCTCCCCGTGCGAATTCTCCTCATTGTCAACTCGTTCGCGTCGTCCGTCACACCCCGCAACACCGTGCTCGTCCACGAGCACCTTGCCAAGCACCACGACGTGCAGGTGGTGGAAACGAACGAACGTGGCCACGCCACTCGGTTTGCCCAAGACGCGGCTTCCCGAGGGCTCGACGCCGTGGTGGGTTTTGGCGGAGACGGAACGCTGAACGAAATTGCCACGGGTCTCGCCGGCAGCGACACCGCCCTTGCAATGTTGCCCGGCGGTTCGACAAACGTTTTTGTTCGCACCCTCGGCATTGCTAACGACCCGATGGTTGCGCTCACCCAATTGATGGCCGGAATTGATCGCAACGAAATTGAACGCGTGAGCCTGGGTCAAGCAAACGGTCGCTACTTCACCTTTCACGCTGGCATCGGTTACGACGCCGCGGTGGTGGAACAGGTTGAACGCCGCTCATCGCTGAAGCGCGTTGTCGGGCAACCGCTGTTTGCATATTCAGCATTGCATTCGTGGTTTAAGTCGTACGACCGCAAGTACCCGCACTTCACTATGAACATTGATGGTCGTGCTATTCCAAACGGTTTCTTTTCAGTGGTGCTGAACACCAACCCTTATACGTTCGTTGGCAAACACCCCATTCACTTGTCGTCCGCTGCGTCGCTAGAAAAGAAGTTGGTTGTCGTCACCTTCCGCAAGATGACCACGCCTCTCATGTTGAAGACGTTGTACTCGGCATTACGTCGTGGTGGGCTTGAAACATCTTCTGGTATCGACATTGCAACCGACGTTGAGCACGTGAAAATTGAATTCCCAGCGCCATTCCCGTATCAACTGGACGGCGACTATTTGGGCGACACCACGTCGATTGACATTAAGCATTGCCCTGAGGCACTTCGCTTAGTACGACCAACAATCGAGTTCTAAAACTTATTTCGCGTTAGCAAGAACGCCGAGCGCAACATCGGGCACGTTGGTGCAAATGCCATCAATTCCCCACGACACCAATTCGGCCATTCGTGTTGGGTCATCACATGTCCACGTATTTACGGCGACACCGTTGCGATGCATCGCATCGACCACCGATCGTGTGAGTGTCTTGACATACGGATGATACGCCTGATGGCCAGAGTTCAATAAGTCTTTCGCCAATGCATCTGCATCGCTATCTGCAACACCCATATCAAGCCATGCAGTTGGCAACTCCGGCCACAAACGATGCACAGCATCAACCGTTTCTCGTCTAAACGAAGAAATCAGCCACTGATCAGGTGCGCCGCGAGTGCGCAGAAAGTCAACAACGAGCGTTGCCAACTTGTCTTGCGGATCGAAGTCTGGTTCGGTCGGATCATTTTTGATTTCAATATTCACCCACATACCCGCACATGCATCAAGAGCATCGGCAAGTGTCGGGATGTGATCTGGAATATCGGCGATGTTTAATGTTGCAAGCACTTTTCCATCCGACAACGTTGGGTTGTGATGCACGATCATTTCGCCCGAAGCACACAACCGGACATCAAGTTCAACGGCATCACTATTTAATTCGCGAGCACGCGTAAATGCCACTGTTGTGTTTTCACGTTCGGCCGCAGAAGCGCCACGATGAGCCATAACTTGCACACGCACTGGAGCGCTGTTGCGATTATGTGGCACCCAACGTGCAATGGTCACAGGCGAAGGGTACAGCCAAAATTGTCACAATAAAAAAATAAAAATATTTTCTTGTTCCACTTGAAAGTGCCCCGCTCGGTGTCTATCGTGACACCGTCCTACTGGCTCTAGAAGAACTTCAAAGGTGACTACCGTGTCAATTCTCGCAACAAGCCTTGCCCTCGGATCCGCAGATTATTCGTGGCGCAAAGAAGCACTGTGCAAAGACACCGACCCAGAATTGTTCTTTCCCGTAGGAAGCACCGGACAAGCGCTCCAGCAAATCACCGCTGCAAAATCAGTGTGTGGAGAATGCACCGTGAAAACCGAGTGCCTCGAATTCGCAATCGAAACCAACCAGGACTGTGGCATCTGGGGTGGAACTTCTGAAGAAGAGCGCCGCGACATTCGCCGCAAGATGGCTGCTGCACGTCGCGCTGCACGCGCAACTGCATAACTAGTTCGTAATCGGAACTCGCAAGTCGACCACGGTCCCCTGACCGTCTGTCATTCCCGCAATACCCGTTGCATCGCCATCACTTTTTGTACCTGCGCGCATTGCAATAGTTCCCGCAAGCTCTGTGGTCACCAGCGTGCGCACGATGGAAAGTCCGAGGCCCGTTGCACTGGAGAAGTCAAAGTCAGGGCTCAGACCAATGCCGTTGTTCAACACACGTACATTCAATGCATCGTCATCGTGGCTGAGTGTGACAAGCACTGAACCGCCAGCGCTTCCTTCTGGGAAACCGTGATCTACCGCGTTCTGTAGCAGTTCAAGAATCACCACTGACAGTGGAGTTGCAACCGTTGCTGGCAGACGACCGCCGTCACCCTTCACTGCAAACTGCACCGGTCGGTCTGCAGACTGCAAACCTTCCTCAACAAGACGCAGTAGTGGTCGAACAATCTCGATGAACGCGATGTCTTCTCCGGGTTCACGCGACAGAGTTTCATGAACCAGTGCAATGGTGCGAATGCGGCGCACCGACTCGGCAACTGCTTCTTTTGCTTCAACAGATTCCAGTCGACGCGCTTGCAAACGAAGCACGAAGCAGCGACGAAATGGTCTGCAGGTTGTTCTTCACGCGGTGGTGAATCTCGCGAATGGTTGCATCTTTAGTAAGGAGCAAACGATCTCGGCGACGAAGCTCGGAAACGTCACGCAGAAGCAGTACTCCACCAACTACATCTGTACCACCAGCACTCGCAACGAGCAACGGAATACTTCGCGTGAGCAATGTGACTTCCGTAGTTTGTTCAATTTCCTCAATCACCGGTTCTTTGCGCTCATACGCATTTCGTGCAGCGCTTTCAGCAACACCCAGTTCGGCAAGAGTCTGACCAATTGCATTGGTGCTCACACCGACTCTGTGCAATGCCGAAACCGCGTTTGGTGATGCGTACCGAACACGCGTCTGTGCATCCAGAACAATTGCGCCGTCGCCTACTCGCGGAGCAACGCTTGCATCGGCAATGCGGCCTTCAAATGGAAACAAACCTTGCGCAACCATTTCGGCAAGCTTTCCGAAAATTTCTGCGTACGTAGATTCGAGT
>JBJOOQ010000105.1:0-3807 GCA_046051205.1 Actinomycetota bacterium | reverse complement strand
TTCGTAGACAACTGGGCAGCGAAGCTTGCTGCAGGCCCGCCAATTGCACTTGCACAGAGCAAGCGCATGCTGAACAACGCAATGAATGTCACGCTTGAACAAGCGTTGGAAGACGAAGGTGCAGCGCAAGCATTGAACTTTGGCACCAAAGACACTGCCGAAGCGATGACAGCATTTTTGGAAAAGCGCGTACCACGTTTCAGCGGGCGCTAATGCGCAAACGTTTCTTGTTGGCGTGCGCAGTTGGCACGCTCACGTTTGCGGTTGGCAGTGTTGCTTCGGTTTCAGCAACTGTGCCGCCACCCGTTGACACCGTTGTTCCTGGTGATGCCATACCCGACGAACAAGGTGGCCTAGTTGGTGTTCCCGAAACCACCACGCTCATTAACCCAGCGGCAACCACCACCATTCCTGAAGGTTGCTTTGCGCAAACCATTCCGCAAGTGGTGTTTGTTGGCAAGGTAGAAAACGTTTCCGATGCTTCGGTGAGTTTTTCAATTCAGAAAACTATTTCTGGAGATGCAAGCGCGTATGTGTCGGTCGATGGGCGAGTGGAAGTGCAATACGGAACTGACGGAAAGTTTTTGGATACCGGTTCGGTGTACATCGTCGGTGCAGTAACCGATCCGTTTTCACCAATTCTGGTGTCGAAAGTTCGCCCCGAAACCACCACGCTGAGCGGAGCAATTGTTCAGACAAACACTGGCGATGCGTGCCCATCATTTGAAGATGCAGTTATTACGTTGCGCGAAGATGGCACATCGGTGAATACCGGAGTGCTGCGGCCGCTGCTAAAAAACAAAGTACTCATTGCGCTAGTGCTGTTGGCATCGGTTGCCATTGCATTTGGTGGGCTTGCCACTGTGGTCATTATGCAACGCACGAAGCGTGGCATTGCGCGCACCATGCGTCGCCGAAAACTGTTTAAGCAGTAAACGCAGCAGTTGCTGCTGCACGCAATTGCGTAACCGCGTGCTTCAAGCCTTTTGGCTCTTTGAACAACGCGCTACCTGCGATAAGAACGTTTGCGCCGGCCTTGGCTGCACCTGCAATGGTGTTTGGTCCAATGCCGCCGTCAACTTCAAGATCAACAACGTCATCAAGACCTGCATTGCGAATCATGTTGCGCACTTCGCGAATTTTTGGCTCCATGGTGGAGATGTAACTCTGACCACCAAAGCCTGGGTTCACGGTCATGACCAACACCAAGTCCACAAGGTCGAGCACATGTGCAATTTCACTCGGCGGAGTGCTTGGGTTCAGAGCAACAGCTGCAGTTGCTCCGAGTTCGCGAATGTTGCCAAGTGTGCGATGCAAGTGTGTGCATGCTTCGGCGTGCACGATGAGGCGCTGACAACCGGCTTCTACATAACGCTTGGCCATGACGTCTGGCGTGAGCACCATGAGGTGAGCTTCAAACGGAACTTTGGTGAGCGAACGAGTGCTGGCAATGATGTCGGGACCAAATGTGAGGTTGGGAACAAACTGACCATCCATCACGTCCCATTGAATGAGGTCGACACCGGCTTCATCGAGGGCAACAATTGCTTCGCCCAACTTTGAAAAATCGACAGGAAGAACCGAAGGGGCTATCTGAATTGGCCGTGTCACGACAATCAGCCTAGTTCTGCATGCTTTGGCTCGTAGAGTTAATAAGAGTGAATAGCGAACAGGTACGTATAGAACGGCTTGTCGCCGGTGGAGATTCGTTGGGCCGCTTGGCCGACGGCCGTGTGGTGTTTGTGCCAGGTGCGCTCGCAGGCGAATTGGTGGATGTACAGATAACGCAAAGCAAGAAGGATTTTGCTCGCGGGTCGGTAACCAACATTGTTGAAGCATCGCCGCACCGAGTGGAGCCACCGTGCCCACATGTTGCACGCGGATGTGGTGGTTGCTCGTGGCAACACCTCGACAACTCGCAACACATGGAAGCCAAGATCGGCATTGTGAAAGAAGCGTTGCGTCGCACCGCGAAAATGGAAACGCTTGAAGTGCGGGAAGGCGGACACGTTTCACCAACCGCATCGCGTACCACATTACGAATGGCAGTAGATGGCGAAGGTCGTTTGGGTTTCCGTCGCGCAAATTCGCACGACATTGTGAACACTCCGGTGTGCATGGTTGCGCACCCACTGTTGAATGAGTTCATTGCCGATGTGCGCGTACGCGGCGCAAGCGAAGTAACGCTGCGCTGTGGCGCTGCAACTGGCGAAATTGGCGTGTGGCTACATGACGAAGACGGCGAAGATGTTCCCGGTGCAACCATTACGGGTTTGCCAAGCGGAGTTGAAGTTGGCCGCAAGTCGGTAGTGCACGAAATTGTGCACGGTGTGAAATTACAAGTATCCATGGCGTCGTTCTTTCAGGCATCGCAAACTGCTGCAGAGATGTTGGTGTCTGAAGTTAACGAAGCTGCTGGTGAAACTGCATTGTCGGGTGGCTTTGGAATGGTGGTTGATGCGTACGGTGGTGGCGGTTTGTTCAGTGCAACGCTGCTCGACAACACCACGAAGACCACGCTCATCGAGTCGAACCCTTCTGCATGTTCCGATGCACGACGCAACTTGTTTGACTACAACGTGAAGGTTGACCAGATTTCAGTAGAGCAGTGGAGCCCACAGCCTGCAGGTTTGGTTATTGCCGACCCGGCACGCAACGGCCTTGGTGCTGTTGGCGTAGAAACGTTGAAACTGACCGAAGCACGCCGCATTGTGTTGGTCAGTTGCGACGCCGTTGCGGGCGCGCGAGACATTCGACTATTAACCGACGCGGGGTACACCTGCGAAGGCGTGACCGTGTTGGATCTTTTTCCCAACACACCTCACGTAGAAATGGTCAGTGCGTTCTCGCGTAACGCATAATTGCCTTATGGCTAATAGCTACTTGGTGTTCGACGGCGAGTGCGGCTTTTGTCGCAAGTGGGTGCGCCACATGACGTCGTGGTTTTCGAAGCATCCAACACCAGTTGCATATCAAACTGTTGATCTGTTTGCGTTGGGCCTTACTGCAGAGCAATGCAAAGAAGCCGTGCAATACGTAAGCGAACGTGGTGAAATTTCTAGTGGCTCCGACGCCGCAGCGCGTGTGTTGATTCATGCAGGTTTCCCATACTTGGTTGCCGGCTGGGTCATGTTGGTGCCAGGCATTCGCAACATTGCGCAATACGCATACAAGTGGGTTGCGAATAATCGTTATCGCTTTTCAGGAGACCCGCTGTAGTTATGTTGGCGTTGTATGCAAACTCCATCGCAACTGCGGTGATGGTTGGCGTCATTTGGTTCGTGCAAGTGGTGCACTACCCGTTGCTCGCGCAATTCGGTTCGACGCAGTCGATTGCTGTTGCAGAACAACATCAGCAACGAACGGGTTATGTAGTTGGGTTACCGATGCTTGTTGAAGGTGTAAGCACGCTGTGGTTGCTCGCACGCACTCCCGACGGGGTAGCGGTGTTGTTGCCGTGGGTAAACGCCGTGTTGTTGGCAGTTGCGCTTGGCAGCACAGTTCTGGTGTCGGTTCCGCTGCACGCCAAGATGGCGCTGGCCCACAACGACGAAACAGGCAGGAAATTGGTACTGACTAACTGGCCACGAACCATTGCCTGGACGGCACGGCTGGCGTTGTGCGGCGTAATGCTCGCTCAAGTGCAGTAATACTGCGAACTAAGTGCCCCCCCTCGGATTCGAACCGAGGACCTGCGGATTAAGAGTCCGTTGCTCTAACCAACTGAGCTAGAGGGGCGACTTGTTGTGCGCCCGAAACTATATAGCACCGCCTCGTCTGGCGAAAATTGACATAAACAAGGCGAAA
>JBJOOQ010000104.1:0-4883 GCA_046051205.1 Actinomycetota bacterium | reverse complement strand
ATTGAAACGCTGATGGGTCTTCTCGAAGATCCCGAAGTTGCCATGGCCGGGCCAATGTTGTTGTACGAAGACGGCCTCATTCAAAGCGCTGGCCACATTTTGAACCCAATCCCCTACGACCTCTACAGGCATCGTTCGCCGCAGCATGTTGGTGCGCAGAACATGCTGCGAGTTCAGCGTGAGGTTTCAGGCGTCATCGCTGCTTGCGTACTCATCAAGCGCAGCGCATTCCTTGAAGTGGGCGGCTTATGCACGCTGTTTCCATCCAACTACAACGACGTTGATTTCGGATTAAAGCTGCGCGATGCTGGATATCGAATCGTGTGGACTCCCCATGCTCAGCTGTTTCACTTTGAGTCAAAAACTCGTTCTCCGAAACTGCGTCCGTTTGAAGTTGCATCAATTGGCAAGCGCTGGCGCGACAAACTAGACGATGATCCGTATTTCAACCCACATCTCGAGCGTTACATCTCGGTGTGGAAGCAAAACGTGCTTGGTCAGAGATCGTTGGTTGAAGCACTAGGGCCAACTGCCCCAATCGCTTCGAAGTAATCGAGGTGCGCACGCACCACGTGCACAACATCAACATCATCCAGCACATCGATGTTTGACTCTTCGGCTTTACCAATCAGGTACGCCGTAAGCGTTTCTTCTCCCACAACAAGCGTCGAATCAATGTCTTGCTTGCGATCAATTACGTCCGCAGGCTGCAGGCCTTTATCGTGCATCCACCTCATGTGCAAAACGAGCAACTTGCGAAGTTCGTCAAAGGTCAATCGTGACTGAGTATCTGTAGGCAAGTGGTCCGCCACGTAACGAGTTGCCTCATCTGGGTCGTACACCGCGCGCGGAGCAACACCGTCTAAGCGATGGGCTTCGCGACCAATTACGACCGCAGCAATGACAAACGTCGAAACCGCAGAAAGTGCTGCAAAGAGAAGTGTTATCGCAGACATGCTGCGTTTCTCACTTAGATGCCAATACGCTGTGCAAGAAGTTCACGGTGATACGAAGGATCACCGAACAACAACTCACTCGACTTTGCACGCTTGAAGTACAAGTGTGCTGGGTGTTCCCAGGTAAAGCCGATACCGCCATGGATCTGAATGTTCTCAGCAGCAGCGTGGAAGTACGCCTCTGAGCAATAGGCCTTCGCAAGTGAAGCGACCGAAGCAAGTTCGTCGTTCATTTCTGCTGCACACCACATGCCGTAGTAAGCAGCTGACTTTGCTGATTCAACTTCAAGCAACATGTCTGCACACTTGTGCTTGATTGCTTGGAACGAACCAATTGGGCGACCGAACTGCACGCGAACCTTGGCGTACTCAACTGCCATTTCAAGTACCTTCTGTGCGCCACCAACTTGCTCTGCAGCAAGTGCAACAGCAGCAAGATCGAATACTTTGCTCAACACGTCCCAGCCCTTGCCTTCGGTGCCAATCAAAGTTCCTGGAGTTGCATTGAACTCCAACTTTGCCTGCTTGCGGGTTTGGTCCATGGTGGAAAGTGCGGTGCGGGTAAGACCCTTTGCTTTTCCGTCTACTGCGAACAACGAAACACCCTTGCCTGTGCGAGCAGCAACGATGATCAAATCTGCAGTGTGTCCGTCGATCACGAACATCTTGGTGCCGGTCAGCGTGAAATCACTTCCGCTGCCCTTGGCTTCCATCGTGATTCCCTTTTCGTCCCACTTGCCGGAAGGCTCTGTGGTGGCAAGAGTTGCTGTGAATTCGCCACTTGCAATTCCTGGCAATGACTTCTTCTTTGCTGCTTCGTCGCCGCTGAGCAACAACGTGTTTGCGGCAAGAACAACGGTGGAGAAATACGGTGCGCACAACAATGCGCGACCCATTTCTTCAAGCACTACACCTTGTTCGATGAAGCTGTAACCGGAGCCACCGAACTCTTCTGGAATGGACAATCCCTGAAGGCCCATCTGCTCGCCCATTTGTGACCACACGGCTGGATCGAATCCGGTTTCGGTTTCCATCTGCTCGCGCACTGCGGTTTCTGGTGACTTCGAGTCAAGAAACGCACGGACTGTTTTACGGAGTTCTTCTTGTTCTTCAGTGAATGCAAAGTTCATGAAGACATCCTTGCCCATAACCCAGCCTTCGCGCCAATTCAGATGTGTACATCTATGTACACAAAATCAGACCCCTGGACCTAGCCTGTCCTTATGGCCAAACAGTCAAAGCCCACCCCCGCAAGGCATCTGGGCATTCGTGAACTGCGCGAGCAATCTGCCAAATTCGTTCAGCGCGCAGGTGCTGGTGAAAACATTGTGATCTCGGTGAGCGGAGAACCCGTCGCGCTTCTGGGTCCACTGCACTCCATAAGTGCGCAGGTTTCCATTACCGAACTCATTGCAAGAACCGCACTCATTGCTCCGCGTAGAAAAGATGAATTCGTATTGAGCGACCCTGTGTCCGTGCATAGCGGTGCACGCATTGATCAGTTGCTGCGCGAGGTACGCGGATGACTGTTGTACTTGACACCAGTGCACTCATTGCTTTGCACATTTCCGGACCTGCACGAAATATCACACACGACGCATTGAAGAGTGACTCGCATTGGTGCGCCAGCGCAATCGCGCTCACAGAAGCATTAGCAGCAATCGATCGTCTTACAGAAGAACCAATTCTTCGCCGCGACCTAGAAGACGCAATTCGCCACACTTGGGACTACATCGCAGTCGTTCCACTTGACCAACGCTGCCTCGACGACGCATCTCACCTCATTCGCGAACAGCCCCTGCACATCAGCGATGCGCTGCACCTTTCTGCTGCTCAACGCCTTCCGCAACCCGTTTCATTTGTAACGTTTGATCCAGCGCAAATACCAGTTGCGCTCTCACTTGGATTCGAGGTCGTTTCATCATGAGCGCAACCCTGCATTGGAAAGACACCAACGTTGAAGTTCACAAAGTTGTTGTTGGGCCCTTTGACAACAACGTGTTTGTCATTCGATGCACCGCCACTGGCGAAGCAGTTCTTATTGACGCAGCAAACGAACACGAGCAGCTATTGGAGTTGTGCCGCGCGCTCGGTGTTCGGCGAGTTCTTGAAACACACGGTCACTGGGACCACATTCAGGCAGTACCCGCAATGCGCGAAGCAGGTTACGAAGTTGCTGTTACTGCATTAGATGCACCTCGCTTGAAAGACGTTGGCTATGACGTGTTTATTGATGACGCCGAAGTAATTGAAGTTGGCAAGCTGCGACTGCACGCCATTCACAACCCTGGCCACACGGAAGGCTCTATCTCGTTCGCTGTTGCCGATACGCCGCTGCTGTTCACTGGAGACACGCTGTTTCCAGGTGGCCCAGGCAACACCGCGCTCGAAGGTGGCGACTTTGACACCATCATTCATTCCATAGATACGAAACTGTTCACGTTTCCAGCCGACACCATCGTTCTTCCCGGTCACGGCCTGGACACCACAATCGGCAACGAACGCCCACACCTGCAGGAGTGGGTAGATCGCAAGTGGTAAACAGTTCTTCATGAGCACAACGGCCTCACCTCGCCTCGGCGGAATGGTTCTCGGTGCGAATGCGTTCACCGCTGCATCACCAAATTCGCAGATCACGCCAAATGGTCACCCAAAACCAGAATTACGCACAGAGTTGCGTCGCATCCCAAATGTTCGGCCATGATGCACGAATCGGTACACCGACTGCTGTTCAGCAATCGAAAACTCAATGACTTCGCCGGAAGATGGTTGCTCGGCTATCTCTCGTTCGTTAACTCAGATGCCTACCGCTACGTGCACATGGCGCATCATCGCGAAGAGTTCGGACCGAACGAACCAGACATTCCGCTATACGCCAACTACCCAATCACGAGCGACAGTTTTTGGCGCAAGGTGCGCCGCGATGCGCTTGGCATCACAGGTTTCAAAATGCTTCGTGGTCAATTCCGTCATCCATTTCGAAAGGATGGTTTCGGTAAACGAACACAAGCAAAAATACTCGTCACACAACTCGTTCTACTTTTGGCAATTTCTCTTGTGTCTCACCCACTTGTTTATGTCGCCTTTTGGTTCATTCCACAACTCACGGTGTGGCGAGTAATGAACAGATTGCGCTCCATTGCCGAACACGGCGGACTGCGCGCAGATGACGATCGTCGAGTGACTACACATTCAGTTCGTCAACATACAATTGCAAGTTTCTTGTTTGTGCCGTTCAATCTTGGTTGGCACATCGCCCATCACACTGATGCAGGAATTCCATTTCGGTCATTGCCGAAATATCATGCCGAATTGCGTAAGTCAGGTTTCGTCAACGACGTCTACGAATACCCCAATTACCGCGCCATTTGGCGAGCCCTTCGCGCCGCCTAGGGTCACACTTAATTTCCACTACGTCCGTAGTGCTAATTACTGGAGCCCTGAATACACTTGATCTCGTGACCGAACTGTTCAGGGTTGACAACCTCCACGCCAAGCCAGTGGAAGGCGATGCAGAGATTCTTCGCGGCCTTTCCATCACCGTTAACGAGGGTGAAGTCCACGCCATTATGGGGCCCAACGGCTCGGGTAAGTCCACTCTCGCCAACACGCTGCTCGCTTCCCCTGAGTACGAATTGGTGTCGGGCAAGATCTTTTTCCATGGTGAGGAGATCACCGAGTGGCCAACCGATGCTCGTGCTAAAGCCGGCATCTTTCTAGGTTTCCAATACCCGCAAGAAATTGCTGGCGTGTCGGTTATTCAGTTCTTGCGCCAGGCACTTTCAGCGCGCAAAGGAATCGATCTTTCAGTACTCGAACTTCGACTGTCTGCAATGTCGTGGATGAAGCGACTTGGCATGGACTCAACGTTTGTCGATCGTTACCTGAACGAAGGTTTCTCGGGCGGCGAAAAGAAGCGCAACGAAA
>JBJOOQ010000103.1:0-6785 GCA_046051205.1 Actinomycetota bacterium | reverse complement strand
ACAGTCCCGTACGACGGAGGGATTCCCCTACTGGTCGAACATATCGTTCGATTTCTGATTTAAACCGACCGTCAAACATTGGTTCAATACTACTGAATGTGGCTTACTTAGTAGTTGCTGCGTTATCAGGGTTGAGTTCTACAAGGCATTCAACTATTTCGCCGTCTACAGCATCGACCAACACTAAGCCTCGGTGAGTCGGTGGTTCTTGCGCGCTGTAGCAAAACACGCGCCACGTTGGTCGACTTCTGACACCGCGCCACACCTGCTGTGCTGACGCATGTCCAACTGCAAAATCAACTGCTCGCGAAGCATGAACTAAGGCATCACGCTCATTGACGGTCATCTTCCACGAGGAGCTCAGTACGTAAACCGCAAACGCTGCAAGCGCAATCGCGAAGACAAGAAAACCGTAGTTCACTAGCCCGGACGATTGATCGCTGATGAACCAGATCAACAGACTCAATGCAGAAATTCCTAAGTACAAATAACCAGGAATACGTCGGCGGCTGTTGTCGGGAAACTGATACGGACCAACAAAAGCAGAAACGTCTAAGTCGCTCGGAAGCTGATCTCGAATCTCGTTGCTGTTCACATCATTCACGGCATGTCCTTCCATCGATTTCGAATTCGCTGTGCAGTTATGTCTAGCGCTTCCGGCAAAATTTTTGCCGTCGCGACCGCAACCATGAAGTTTGAATCGCCACCCCAACGCGGAACGATATGAATGTGCAAGTGCTGCGCCACACTGCCGCCGGCGGCGTGACCCAAATTGATACCAACATTCATACCTTGCGGTTTGTATTCAGCCTTCAGTACTTGCACCGCCTTGGTGACTGTTGCCCAAATCTCGCCTGTCTCTTGCGGGGTAAGCAACTCTAAATCTGGAACTTCGCGATACGGAATGACCAGCACATGTCCAGACGAATACGGAAATGCGTTCATGATCACAAAGCAGGTTTCACCGCGGTGCACGATAAAGGTTTCTTCATCTGGGCGATTTGATTTCAGAATCTCGGTAAACACCGATTCATCTGAATGCTTCCCATGAGAATCGCGTTGCACATACTGTGCGCGCCAGCCATTCCATATTCGATCCAACATGTTGATTACAGCGTTCCTACTGCGGCCTCGGTGCGAGTTTCATCATGCAACTGAGCAATAAACGCATCAACCTTCACATCACGAATGACATCGCCACCACGTGGATTAACGCCAACGGTGTTGTTCTTCACGTCATCGTCGCCCACAACCAACACGAAAGGAATTCGTTCGAGCTTGGCGCTGCGAATTCGCTTACCAAGTTGCTCATCTGCTTCAGCGGTATCGACTCGGAAACCTTCTGCACGCATGCGCTTCACGAGTGACTGTGCATACTCTTCGTGTTGCGAAGTTACGGCCAACACACGCACCTGCACAGGGGCAAGCCACGCCGGGAATGCCCCGCCGTAGTGCTCCAACAACACGCCGAAGAACCGCTCCACGGAACCAAATAATGCGCGGTGCAACATGATTGGCCTGTGGCGACTGTTATCGCTTCCGATGTATTCCAAGCCAAAGCGTTCTGGCAAGTTGAAGTCACATTGAATGGTGCTGAGCTGCCACTTGCGGCCGATTGCATCACGCACATCGATATCGATCTTTGGTCCATAGAACGCAGCGTCGCCTTCCTTTACGGAATACACAACACCGTGGCGATTCAATGCCTCGCGTAGCGCGGTCGTTGCCTTGTCCCAAATTTCATCTGAGCCAACAGACTTCTCCAAGTCGCGGGTTGACAACTTGAACTCGAAATCATCGAATCCAAATTGACGAAGCACTGACAAAACAAAATCAAGCAATGAGGTGATCTCGTCAGCCATTTGATCTTCGGTACAGAAAATATGGCTGTCGTCCTGTGTGAATCCACGAATCCGCAACAAGCCATGCAATGTTCCTGCACGTTCGTAGCGATACACCGTTCCCAATTCGAACAAACGGAGCGGAAGCTCGCGGTAACTGCGCTGACGATCACGGAAGATCAAACAATGCATTGGGCAGTTCATTGGCTTCGGGTAGTACGTGCCATTGTCCATTTCCATCGGCGGATACATTCCGTCTTTGTAGAAGTGAAGGTGACCAGAAGTTTCAAACAACTGAGCGTTGGCAATGTGCGGAGTAAATACGAACTGATATCCGCCGTTTTGGTGGCGATACCTGCTGTAGTCCTCCATGATTTTTCGCACGATCGCACCCTTTGGGTGCCACACCGCAAGACCGCCGCCCAACTCGGATGGGAACGACAAGAGGTCCATCTCTGTTGCGAGACGACGATGGTCGCGCTTCTCTGCTTCTGCGAGTCGAGTGATGTGTTCGTCAAGTGCAGACTTCGACTCCCAAGCGGTGCCGTAGATGCGCTGCAACATTGGACCTTTTTCGTTTCCACGCCAATATGCCCCGGCAACTTTCATTAATGCAAAGTGTCCAAGACGCGAGGTACTTGGTACGTGTGGACCGCGACACAAGTCAACAAAACTCTCCGTATTGCGATACACACTGACTGAACCATCGCCAGAAACTTCACTTGCATCAGAACCGTCTGCGGCACCAGTCGTTACACGCTCAATGATTTCGCACTTGTATGGTTGGTCAGCAAACAACGTAAGTGCCTCTGCTGCACTCATCTCTGCACGAACAAATGGTTGGTCAGCCTTGACGATTGAGCGCATGCGTTCGGTAATTGCCGCAAGGTCATTGTCGCTAAAGGTTTTGTTATCTGGAAGCTCAAAGTCGTAGTAGAAGCCATCTTCGATTGCGGGACCAATGGTGAATTTGGCACCAGGAAAATGCTGCAACACCGCTTGTGCCAGCACGTGTGCCGTGGAGTGGCGCAGCACATGTCTTCCCGCATCCGAGTCAGCAGTGATGATTGCTACCTGTGCCCCATTGCTCAACGGCACCGAGATGTCGACCTCATTGCCATTTACAACGGCAGCAATCGCTGCCTTGGCAAGCCGTGAACCAATGGCCTGAGCCAGGTCGAGACCAGTAGAACCTGCAGGCAATGTTCGAACGGAACCATCGGGCAAGGTGACATCAAGAGTTGCAGCATTCATCGCATCATCAGTCTAGGTTCGCAGACCTTACGTGGACCGCCCTATTTGGCCATACCAACTGGGTCTTTGTGTACTTCGCGTGCTGAGCGTTCTTCATGTTGCTTGCCCGCATAGACGTTTCGATACTGCTGACCTGTCATGGACTGGATCTCAAACATCACTTCGTCGGTCATTTCTCGCAACACCAAATGATCATCACTTCGCTGTGCATACCGCTCAGGCAAAATCGGCTTGCCGATGGTGATCTTCACATGACCACCAACGCGAGGCATCTTCGCATCAGGCGGTTGAATTTCGCGCGTTCCAACAATGCCTACTGGAAAAATTGGACAATCAAGTTTTAGCGCTAACCGAGCGGCGCCGGTCTTGCCTTTGTACAACATTCCATCTCGACTTCGTGTGCCTTCAGGGAAGATTCCAAACAGCTCACCGCGTTGCAATACGTTTTCTGCGGCAGAAAGAGCAGTTTGTGCTTTTTCTCCACCTTCGCGATCAATGGGAATCATTCCGAGTGCCGGAAACAATCGGCGCGTCTTCCACGAATCTAAGTACTCACTCTTTCCCACAAAGGAAATGTTTCGTGGTACTTGAATGATGAGAAAGGCCGAATCCAAAAAACTGACGTGATTTGCGCACAAAATTGCTGGACCTGTTTCAGGAAGTTGTTCAAACGCCACAAGCGATTCGTTATCACTCGCACTGCAGGTCGGATTCGCGATTGCAACTCGGTTGCTCCCGAGTACAAGGCGTCGACCCGCTTGGGCATTAAATGACGACCCCTAGAAGTTGAGCGCTGTCTCCTACTGCGACACCCTTGCTCGCTGCAGCATCAACGAGTGCAACTGCGGTTGGCGTGTCAAGATCATTGTCTAGCGCTGAACGCACATCTGCCAGCAGGCCAATGTCGCCGTGCGAACTTCCGACTTGTGCCACCGACTTCCAATTCGACAGTCGCGCTTCATTGCGCGCCATGAGACCGTCATCCCATTCCCACTCTGTGCGGTAGTGATGTTCGATAAGGCCCAACCTAATCGCCATTGGATCATGTTGAGTGCGCAGCTTGTCAACAAATACCAAGTTGCCGCGGCTCTTCGACATCTTGTGGCCATCCATACTTACCATTGCGACGTGCATCCAATGCTTCACGAACGGTTGGCCAGTGGCTGCCTCTGATTGAGCCCGTTCACACTCGTGGTGCGGAAAAATCAAATCACTTCCACCACCGTGTAGATCGATGGTGGTACCTAATTCGCGCAGTGCGAGTGCCGAACACTCAATATGCCAACCAGGTCGACCAGCGCCCCACATGGTGTCCCACGACGGTTCGTCTGAGGCCGAAGGATGCCACAACACAAAGTCGAGTGGATTGCGTTTGTGAGGATCATCAACATTGCCGCCGCGTTCGCGAGCCAATGCGATCATCGTTTCACGGCTGTAATGCGAGACGCTGCCAAACTGCGGAAACTTCTCTACGTCGAAGTACACCGAACCGCCAGACTCATAGGCAAACCCGCGGTCAATAACCATGCCAATGAAACCACGAATGTCTGGGATTGCCGACGATGCGCGCGGCGTGCTGTGCACCGGCAACGCATTCAGCGCCGTCATGTCAGATTCAAAACGCGCTTCTTCTCCCGCAGCAAGATCGAGATAATGCACACCAAGTTCGCGTGCTTTCGCGAATAGTGGATCATCAACGTCTGTCACGTTGCGAACGCACTTGACTTGATGCCCCATATCAATGAGACGACGTTGCAACACGTCATATGAAATGAACGTGAAAGCATGACCCAAGTGCGTGGCGTCGTACGGAGTGATTCCACACGTGTACATCAACAGGGTTGGGTTCGGTGCAAACTCAACGATCTCTTGTTTTGCTGTGTCGTATAACTTCATCGACACGTTGCTCAGTCCAATTTCATGTTTCGACCACTTCTTGGGTCAACATCAGGAATACCTGTAAGTCGCGGTGCCACTCGAGTTTTGTAACGCACGTTCAGTTGCAATAACACAGCGGTGAATGCTTCGAGTGCTAGTGCGTTTGACAAACGACCAGTGCTCAGAGGCCTACAGCCTGGAATTTGCGCAACCAGATCGCTCACGATTTCGATTGCCTCTGGAAAGTCTGAACAGATCAACACATCGGAATCGACATGGTGATTCAAGTTGCCAAGTTCTTTTGCCGGCAAGTGTTGCATGGCAGCCACCACGCGACTTTCGGGAATTTCAGCTTGCACGTGTGCGGCGATACTGCCGCGCGGTGGAACTAATGGTTGAAACTCTTTACCAACTTTCACCAACGCGTTCGCCATGGTGACAACAACTTTGCCACGCAAAGCTTCGGCATACTCGCCAACAATGGTGGCAGTTGAATCCCAAGGCGTTGCAACCACAATCAAGTCACAATTGGCAGCGTCTTCGTTTGTTCCAGTTTCAATCTTGAGCTTGTGGTCAGGCCACTGTGCGATGAGTTCGGCGGCTTTTTCTTCCGAGCGTTCTTTTGATCGCGATCCAATAAGTACCTGATGTCCAGCCACACTCATTCGCAGGGCTAGCCCGCTTCCTGCTGGGCCTGTTCCGCCCATAATTCCAATCCGCATAGGTGAAGCCTTACACAAACCACACTCGGGAACTACGGTCATAGGCATGGGAATTTTGGATGGGAAAAACATTGTCGTTACTGGCGTGCTTACCGACGCATCACTCGCTTACGGGGTGGCAAAGCTTGCCCTTGAGCAGGGTGCCCAGGTGATGCTTACTGGAGCAGGACGCGGACTTTCCATTACCGAGCGAACCGCACGCAAATTGAGCACAGACATCAAAGTGGTGGAGTTTGACGTAACGGTTGACGAGCACATCACGACCGCGCGCGAGGCAGCACAATCACATCTTGGCCGTGTCGACGGCGTACTGCATGCCATCGGCTTTGCACCAGCCGTGTGTCTTGGTGATGACTTCATGGCTGCCCAGTGGTCAGATGTATCGGTAGCCATGCAGATATCTGCGTATTCTCTGAAAACGCTGGCCGATGCTTTCGTGCCGTTGATGACAAGCGGAGGAACCATTGTCGGTCTGGACTTCGATAACACCGTGGCATGGCCTGCATATAACTGGATGGGCGTTGCCAAGGCTGCGCTTGAATCAACCAACCGATACCTCGCAAAAGAACTAGGCAGTAAACAAATTCGCTGCAACCTTGTTGCCGCTGGACCAATCCGCACCATGGCTGCAAAGTCAATTCCAGGTTTTCAAAAATTTGAAGATGTCTGGGACGACCGCGCTCCCCTTGGGTGGGATGTCAATGACTCAAGCGGTGTTGCCCGCACGTGTGTTGCCATGCTTTCCGATTGGTTCCCCTGCACCACCGCAGAAATTGTTCATGTTGATGGTGGCTTCCACGCAATGGGCGTGTAGACCGATATTGCTTGCGTAAACCCCTAGTTTCTCTCGCGATTTGTTTCGCTTCGGTTGCCTCGTGTTTGGCATTCTCTACACAAGTTGATGCTGCCGCTAACGACCCCTTGCTTGCACAGCAGTGGGGAATTTTTGCGACTGGTGCAGACCGAGTCTGGGCAGTTACAACAGGCAAGGGCGTAACTGTCGCAGTTGTCGACAGTGGCAGTGGGCCACACCCCGATCTTGCAGAAAATCTCTTGCCAGGTCGTTCGTTCTTTGGTCCAGTTGAGGCAG
>JBJOOQ010000102.1:0-5237 GCA_046051205.1 Actinomycetota bacterium | reverse complement strand
TTCATTTCTCCAATCGTGTTCACTCCACAAGAAGGCAAGGCCATCACCAAGTTGTACTTGCAGGCTGCAGGACAAACACTGCCAGGAGAAAAGAAAGCGTCAGGCTCACCTACCAACGACGACAAATCATTCCGCTACATCAAAGAAGTTCTCAGTGGCAGCACGGCAGTGTTGGAGTTTGAAACCTATGTCGAAGGCAAGTACGTGAACGGTATTGACATGATTACCTGCAACGAAGCAGGCAAAATCACCGAATTCAAAGTGATGATTCGACCTCTGCAAGCAGTCAACCTTGTTCACAAGCAAATGGGCGAAATGCTCGAACGCATGAAGCCATAGCGAAGTAGTCTTGCCCTATGAGCCCACATGATGAAGACCACTCCAGTCACCGCATCGGTTTACTCCGTGCAATGGTGCTGGGTGCCAACGATGGCATTATCAGCACTGCATGCCTCGTTCTCGGTGTAGCTGCAGCAACAGCAGAACGCTCAACAATTCTTACGGCGGGCATGGCAGGCCTTGTTGCCGGTGCTGCAAGTATGGCGCTTGGTGAATACGTCTCAGTCAGTTCGCAGCGCGACTCCGAGCAGTCAGACATTGCCAAAGAAAAATGGGAACTCGAACACACTCCAGATATCGAGTTGGCTGAACTAGCGGGCATCTACCGCAAGAAAGGTTTGCCGCAGGCACTCGCAAACGAAGTTGCCGTCGAACTCACGAAGCATGATGCACTCAAGACCCACCTCGCCGAAGAGCTTGGTATTCATGAAGCAACACGAGCTCGCCCAGTGCAAGCAAGTGTTGGCTCGGCAGTATCGTTCGCTGTTGGTGCCGCAATTCCACTTATTGCAGTTTCGCTCTTTACCGAGGCCATGCGATTTACTGGCACCATTGCTGTAGTTGTGCTCACACTTATTGCTCTGGGCGTTTCAAGTTCAAAATACGGTGGAGCAAAACCTGCTCGACCAGTTCTTCGAGTTGTGGTTGGAGGACTAATCGCCATTGCACTCACCATGGCTGTTGGCAATTTGTTCGGTGCTGCTGTCGCCTAAAGGCGCTTCACCGCAACTACGCACACTGTTCCGCTGACTAGCGAAACCGTTTCTGCATCACATTCAAGAATCGAGTCATGGCGCTCGAGATCAATAGTCGATTCCCCGACCATCACCTGCGCGCTTCCATCAATTGCAACAACGAGGCTTGCGCCGTTTAACAATCCAGCATTAGAAACAATCTCCATTTCACCATCAGCTTTTTTTCGTCGCACCATCAAGTTGATGTCCATGATTGGCCCTTCGGTCAACGTTGCTTGGGTTATCGCATCGCCACGGGCACTGCAGTTTCTTGCGGTCAACAGACAACAACATGCCGGCACCTTCAACTACCGCTAGTGAACGATTTACGCACTCAATACGCGAGAAAGGTCCGTCTTCGTTTACCGGCGCCATGGCAAGACGCCATGCCCATTCGCCTGCTTCATTTCTATCGCTTGCAATTTCGTAGCTTGTGCCACGACCGTTGGCCCATGGCATTGGAGTGTGTTCGCTGCTTCGTTTAATTCGCACTCAGGCAAACTACACCGCCTATGGTTTGGTCATGGAACACACACCAAAAACCGAATGGGCGCGTCCAGTTGTCTACTTCGAGATTGAAGCACGAGACGAAAACGTCTTGATCCCCTTCTACAAAAAAATGTTCAATTGGGATATTGGTGGTGGTCCAATTCATCGCATTCCAACGGGAATCGGCGGACCAGAAAATGGAATCGGTGGCCACATTCGCAAAGGCAAGCGTGGCGGCATTGCGCTGTACATCCAAGTGAAAAATGTTGAGCGTTCGCTATTGCAAGCAGTTGAACTTGGTGGCACCAAAACTATGGATCCGTATCAAATTCCTGGTGGTGCACTGATTGCCGGAATCACCGACCCTGAAGGCAACGCTCTTACGCTTGTTCAGCAGTAGTTACTAAAACAGCGAGAACACTTCGTGGGTAGTTGACCCACTGGCTATGCACGACAACCACTCGGCACTTATTCCCGCATAGTTCCGGTATCCGGCATCGGCCTGACTTATTTCACTAAACAGCGTGACCACAATGAACTTTCCCTTTGCGTCAACTGCAACCGTACGACGCGCTACGCCTGGACGATTGAGATAACACCACTCCTGCATCTGTTCATCGAGGGCGTGAAACTTTTCCACAGACACTCCATCAACAAGGGTGAAGGTTTCAACTTCAATCACAGCCATACGCTCATGCTAAAGCACTGGCAGTCACGCCGCATCCTGTGTGTTTTCGTTAGTGTTTGAGAGTCATGGCTACGAACCAAAGGTTGTCAGGAACGTTGTTCGTCATGGCTTCAAGCATCGGGTTTGCCGTGGTCCCAACCATAACCAGAACCGCCTACGACGAAGGGGCAAACGCCCTCGGTGTCATGACCCCACGATTTGCCATTGCCGCGATCCTCATCACTGCCATTCGACTGATATTTGGCAGGAAGGAAGGCTGGCCTAACGTCAAATTGATGATCGCCATGTTCTTCATTGGCGCAATCGGCGTTACTGCAGTGTCACTCCTCTACTTCATAGCAATTGGGCAAATTGATTCCAGCCTGGCAATTGTGCTGTGGTACGCGTACCCAGTTCTTGTCTTGCTCATCGCTTGGGTGTTCGAGAAGAAGCGGCCATCAGCCACCATCGTGATTCCTTTGATACTGACGCTCACAGGTATTGCCATTTCGGCAGGTCAAGTTAAAGGTGGTAATATCACAGCAATCATTTTGGTGGTGAGTTCGTCAATGATTTTTGCGGTGTACATCACCGTGCTCTCCAAAGTGACACAGAAAATGGGACTCCTTACCGGAGCATCAATTCTCAACGCAGGAACTGCCACTGGTTACATCGTGGTTGGGCTGTTTTCCACCAGTGCATTCGCTCCGGTATTTCCAACTACTGGAAAAGTTTGGCTGCTTATTGCGGGAGCCGCAATTGTGGGCACGACATTGCCATTCCTGTGCTCCCTCGCTGCGCTTCAACGAATTCCAACCGGCATGTACTCAGTAATCACCACGCTTGAACCTGTATGGCACATCATCATGGGCGTCATATTCCTGGGCGAAGTGATGACAGATAACCGCATCATTGGAGCAAGCCTTACCGTTGGCGGATTATTACTGTTCTCGGCACTTGAAGTGCGGAACAAAGATTCGTCAACACCTGTGACGATCTAGGAACCAAATGGTGGGCGTTGAGGGACTTGAACCCCCGACATCTTCCTTGTAAGGGAAGCGCTCTAGCCAACTGAGCTAAACGCCCGGATTACGGATTTATGAGTTTAGTGGTGAAACTGATCGGCCACTCCCACCCAGCCTGAAAACCTTGTCCCCAGTAAAGAATGGATGCGGTCTGTGGACATGAGGTAGCCAATAAATGCTTGGTCATCACAATGGTCGGGAAGGTGCCCGCTCTCGCGGAATTTGTCGAGCGCCTGTTTGCACCACGCTGAATAACGGGAAAAATCGCCAGCACCCAAGTCGGTCAAATCGAGCATCCACGAATCCGAGATTTGACCTAACTCCCACATCCAATCAATCGCAAATTGGTCGACAGTGGCAACACGATTATCACTTGGTGAAATCGCATTCAATAACGACGACCCGAGAACTGGCCCCAATCCACTGAGCGGCGAGGCAAGGAACTGTTCGAACGTCGGAGTGGATTTGAGTTTCAGAACTTCTTCACCGAGTTCGATACCTGGCTGCGAAGCAACCTGACGCACAAGCACGGGAGCTTTTGCCACTCGCTCACCTGCCCACACCATGGTGGCGCAGAACGCGCGGTACATTTCGTCGGCCTGATTCGACCATTCGAACATGGACTTGACCATCGCTCGCGAAACGCGATCTGGGAATGACCAGTCTTGCGAAATTTCTAGTCCCGAATTCTCCTTTGACCAGCGTTCGCTCTTCCATAACGGACCAGCGTTTGAAAACGCATTGCCGCCTTCGGAAACGTACGCGTTCAGAAGCGCTACGAGTCGCGACCATGCGGCTTTCGAAACTGGCTCAGCCATGATTGCTTCGAATTCCTTTCAGTGCTTCAAGCAATTCAGGAGTTGCGGCGACGATCGGTGTTCGCTTTGATGCATATTCAGTTACAAATAGATCTCGATCTTCGTGTTCGGCAAATGACACGCCTGCTTCTTCGCAGATCATGATGCTTGCCATGTAGTCCCATACACCGTGGCTATGGAAGTCAATCCAGCCATCGAGCACGCCTTGTGCAACTAAACAAATATCGAGCGCCGCAGCGCCAAGTGCACGAAACTGTGCCCACTTCGGACGAAACGATGCCAAGCCAGAAACGCCAACGACTGCTTGCTTCAATTCGGTGCAACCTGAATGCGACATGCGCTTGCCGTTATGAAATGCGCCGTCGCCGCGGGTTGCCCAGTAACGGTCTTTGCCTGATGCTTGATTGACTACAAGCGCGGCACGTGGTCCGTCTTGATCGATTGCGCAAAGCGCTGTGGCATACCACTGCACTCCTCTGCTGGCATTCGTTGAACCATCAAGTGGGTCCATGATGACCATGATGGTGTCAGCACCGAATTCACCCGATCGTTCGCTCTCTTCGGAAAGCACTGCACAGCCTGCTGCGTGCAAGATTGCCAAAGCCGCATTATCTGCAGCGACATCTACTGAGTATTGAGTGTGACGAACTCCCGAGAGACTCCAATCAGTATTCGATTCGAGAACAACTGCAACTGCGTCAGCAACTTGGTTGAGCACAGCCAAAATGTCAGCATTTGAACTTGATCGTGAAAGTTGCATGAAGGATTATCGTTCGTCGCGGACGAAAGGTTGCCCAAGCATTTTTGGCGCACCAAGCAAACGGCGCGCCCGTGGGGTTGACAACATCACCAACACGAACAGCGTTGCTACATACGGAAGCATCTGCACAATTTCTGGTGGAAGAATGTTGATCTGCTGGCCCTGCAACGTGAATGGCACTTGCAGCGTGAACCCGAACAGCACGGCTCCTGCAATGGCACGCAACGGACGCCATGCTGCAAACACCACGAGTGCAAGCGCAATCCAACCAATGCCATTTGTAGTAGCTGCTTGGCTCCATGCGGTGCCTCGAGCAAGCATGAACCAACCGCCAGCCAAGCCCATGAGCGCTCCGCCCAAGATGGTGTGCACGAAGCGAACCGTTGCCACCGACACACCCTGAGC
>JBJOOQ010000101.1:0-3928 GCA_046051205.1 Actinomycetota bacterium | reverse complement strand
CCACCTGGAGCCACGAACTGCTCTTCAATATTCCAGCCAGCACTAATCGCTTCAGCAATGAGTACATGGCCTTCGATAACAAACGCATTGTCCGTAATACGAGCACTGCGGCGCCCAAGAAGGCGCCGCAGTCTCTGAATTCGTGGATGTGAAAATCCGAGGCGAGCGTCGCTCAGACGAGCGCTCCCTTGGCTGTTTCTACCAACTTCGTAAATGCAGCTGGATCATGAACTGCGAGGTCGGCCATGATCTTGCGATCAACGGTGACGCCTGCCTTGTTCAAACCATCGATAAGACGGCTGTAGCTGAAATCGTTCTGACGGCAACCAGCATTGATGCGCTGAATCCACAAGCTGCGGAACTCGCCTTTCTTTGCGCGACGGTCACGGAACGCGTACTGACCTGAGTGCAATACCTGTTCGTTTGCCGAGCGGAATGTGCGTGAACGGTCACCGTAGTAACCCTTCGCCTTTTCCAAAATTGCCTTGTGCTTCTTCCTTGCATGTACTGCGCGCTTTACACGTGCCATGTCAACATCCTTTCGTTAGTAACTACAAAAATTGAATTGAAAACTGCTTTGATTTAGCGAAAACGTGTTGATTAACGCAAACCAAGACAACGCTTGATGCGCTTCACGTCTCCGGAGTGAACATCAACACTGCCGTCCAAACGGCGGGTGCGGGTTGATGGCTTGTGCTCAAACAAGTGCTGACGCATGGACTGCTGACGGCGAAGTTTGCCGGTACCAGTCAATTTGAAACGCTTCGCAGCGGTTTTTGATGTCTTCATCTTTGGCATGTTGTCTCCTGTTGCTTTCTGTACTTCTCTACTTAAATTTCGGTCGGTGTTTGCTCTGGCGCTACTGGCTCCGCTGTTGCTTCTGCAGCTGGTGCTGCTTGGGCTTTCGGAGCTGGTTTTGCATCTGGTTTTTTCGGCGCCTTCTTTTCTGGAGAGAGAACCATGGTCATGTTGCGACCTTCAAGCCGTGCGTGTGTGTCCACCTTGGCGACTGATCCCAATTGCTCGATTACTGCGTGCAAAATTTTGGTACCTAGTTCTGGGTGGGCAACTTCGCGACCGCGGAACTGCAAAGTGACTTTGACTTTGTGTCCCTCACGCAAGAACTCCTGCATGTGACGAACCTTCGTGTCGAAGTCGGCTTTACCGATCTTTGGCTTGAACTTGACCTCTTTCATTGTGATCTGCACGGTCTTCTTGCGCGACTCTTTCAACTTCTGCGACTCTTCGTAGCGGAATTTGCCGTAGTCCATAATGCGACATACGGGTGGGTCTGCTTGCGAAGCGACTTCGACGAGATCGAGTTCTGCAACACGCGCTCTTTCGAGTGCGTCGGCAATGCTCACAATTCCAACCTGTGAACCATCTGCATCGACAAGACGTACTTCGCGTGCGCGAATTCGCTCGTTGAAACGTGGCTCATTTGTTGGCGGTGCTATGGCTTTACTCTCTTATGCAAGTGGCGTTGCCTCCTATTTGTGGAGGTGAGCATGTTCGAGCAGACGGCGGGCACGGCAGAGCCGAAGCGCCCACAACGCATAGCGTCGCATCTTGCGCACTCGACCCAAACGCACTCGACAGCTGCTCGGCAACACTCACCGAATTACTGAAATCTGTGGTCAGGTGGAGGAAACTCGTTCCCCACTTGGGCTATTAGCGTAGCGGGCATGGCTGACAACCCCTCTGACCACTTTCCTGATGATTTTGACGACCAGCTCCACGACGCTGAAACCGCTTTAGCCGAGGCACGAGCCCGTATTGCCCAAACACCAGCAAACGTGGTGGTGGTCAACCACGTCATGGGATTGTACGAACTCGCAGCCATCCACCTCTCAGCGAATCCTCCCCGATTAGCGGAATCAGCCCTCGCGATTGATGCCGTGGCATGCGTGGTTGAGGGCCTGGGTGAACGCTTAGGCGAAGAATTCACCACACTCACGGAAGCTCTCGCCAACATCCGCTTGGCGTTTGTGCAGATTAAAGGAAACGTTCAGCCCGACTAGTTCGGAAGCTTTTCAATTTCAGACGCTTCAACGTGCCCGAAGCGATGGGCAACAACAAATGACACGGATGCTCCAATGTTGATGTCACGAGTGCCATCAACTATTTCGGCGCAGTGGAAGAGATACTCCTGTCCACTTGACCAGATCATTCCCAGACCACGATCAAAATCGAATTGCTCAACATGGCCAAGCAGTCGTCCATCAAGTGAACTCGCTGACGATTGATTCATACGCGCAGGCTATCTGTCGCTAAACGTGCTTGTATTCGTCAGTCGGGCACCTCGCGCCCATTCAGCTGCCAACACCTTTGGCTTACCTTCTGGCTGAACGGTCAGGAGTTGCACAGAACCCTCAAGCGCTCCAACCAAAACGTTGCCATCGTGAACTGCAATGGTGCCTAGAGGAAGACTGACGGATGCTTTGGTTGCTTTGTGGATCTTGAATCGCTTTCCGTCAAAGAATGTAAATGCATTGCCCACACGAATCTGTCGCAAGATTTGCGCACTACTGCTCGACCAATTGATGGCGAGATCCTGCGCTGAGATTTTTCGTGCAACAACCACCTCGCCCGTTTGTGCAATTTGTTCACTCACACCGTGACTACAGATATTGATGAGCAACGGAAGTGCAAGTTGACCGAGGCGATTACGCAGCGTCTCAACCGAATCTTCTTCTTCAATAGTGCATGGCGCCGACGCGAGTACATCGCCAGCATCGAGTTGTTCTGCCACTTGAATGATGCACACCGCAGTTGTGGCATCGCCCGAAAGTATTGCGCGCTCAACTGGCGCAGCTCCCCGCCATCTGGGCAGAGCCGAATAATGAATGTTGATCATTGGCACATGCTGCAAAATTTCTTGAGAGATGATGTTGCCAAATGCAACAACAACGCCAAGCAGACCATCTGGATTCAGCCGCAATACATCGTTGATGTCGTGCGAGACCGGTATTCCAAGTGCTACGGCAACACTCTTCACTGGGTTCGCAGTTGTTTGCGAACCTCTGCCCCTTCGCTTGTCAATGCCCGTAACAACAAGTTCGATTACGAACCCTTCTGCAACGAGCGCCTGTAGCGGAGCAACTGCAATCTCGGGCGTACCGATGTACACAATGCGCTTAGCGCGCTCGCGCGGCAAGAGCGCAAGTGACGTCACGAAAGTCGTAGGTACACCGGCTCGGCATCGGCTGGATTGTCGCCCACCTTTGCGTATTCAACAATGGCGAGTTCGCGCTGATCGGGCAACATGCGATCGAACATCAACACCCCTTGCAAGTGATCGATTTCGTGTTGGAACAAACGTGCAAGCAGCTCGTCGGCTTCAATTTGGACCTCTTCACCTTCGAGCGTGTATCCACTCACCAATACTTTCTTCGGACGAAGCATTTCGACGTACAGTCCTGGGATCGACAGACAGCCTTCGTCGTACACCCACTCGCCGGATGACTCGACAATCTTTGGGTTGATGATGACTTGTGGGTCATCGTCTACGTCGTAGACAAAGATTTGTTTCTGCACACCAATTTGTGGACCGGCAAGTCCGAGGCCTGGGGCTTGATACATGACGCGAAACATGTCTTCAGCAAGATCTACCAACTTGCCGTCGATGTTGGTAATTTCGTCGGCCATTGCGGCCAAAACTGGGTCTCCGTAGGTACGGATGGATGAACCCTTCTTGTTCGGTGACTGCGCCATAACGTGTAAGGCTAGCGAGGCTTATGAGCGACGAGCAGTACTTCACCACACAGCCACAGGTTGCTTCTGTCGCCCACTCGAAGGATCAGAATTTTGCGGTATTGCGCATGGCCGGTCGCGACATCACTATCGGCACCGACCGTGGCGTGTTTTCGCGCAAAGGCATTGACCAGGGAACCATGGTGTTACTTGAGTCAGCCGCACGACCGCCAAG
>JBJOOQ010000100.1:0-3951 GCA_046051205.1 Actinomycetota bacterium | reverse complement strand
AAAAACTTGGTATCCAATACGAAGTTTGCGAAGGCGTCGCAGAATTCGACAGAAACTCTAAGGAATATGTTCCTGCTGAAGAATTGCGAGCGACCAATGATCCGCGTTGGCAGAAAATGATGAAAGGCGAGTGGGATGAAACTGCCGATTCACCAGAAGTGTTCCGCGATCGTGTGATTGTTTCGATTAACGAACTCATTGATCGACACCCAGGCCAGAAGGTTGCTGTGGTGTGTCACGGTGGGGTTGTCAATCAATACCTTGCGTATGTTCTTGGGATTTCAACGCAGATGGGCTTTTTCTACCCTCATTACACCTCGATCCATCGAGTTGCAGCCTCGCGGTCTGGAGCAAAATCCATAGTCAGTATCAACGAGGCTTCGCACCTGCGCTAGGTATTTTCACCTTCGTTTCTATGGCAACATTGGGGAATGGCAATTGATGTTTCGAGGGTGGTCGACCTTGAGCGCTATCCCATTCACGTAGACGGTGAAGCTCGAAGACAATTAGTAGCCGATGTTCAAAAAGACGTTCGCTCAGTTGGCTGTGCGGTAATCAAACAGTTTGTAAAACCAGAAGCCATTCCCGCACTCGTTGCTGAAGGCGACAGAGTTTCGCATTTGGGTCATCGCAACTTCAATCGCACGAACCCGTACTTCACTCAGCTGCCAGCAGATTTACCTGACACACACCCACTTCGTCGTTTCTACGATCGCTCAAATGCATTCGTACCGGCCGACAATTTCGGCGATGACAGCATCATTCGTGCGATGTATGAGTGGCCCTCGTTTGCGCCATTCATTCAAGAAGTTCTTGAAGAACCTTCGTTTTATCGCTACGCCGACCCACTTGCCGATGTCGTTATCAACTTGGCCGAAGAGGGGAATGGTTTCCCATGGCATTTTGACACCAATAACTACACCGTCACACTTGCCATTCAAAATGCAGAACATGGTGGCGAGTTTGAATTCAGTCCAAACCTGCGTACACCAACAGATGAAAACTACGACGGTGTCGGGCAAGTGTTGGATGGCGATCAGTCGCTTATTCATTCGTTGCACCTAGAGCCTGGTGATCTGCAAATTTTTAAGGGTCGCTATTCGTTGCATCGAGTAACTCCGCTTAGTGGCCCGACCATGCGGTACGTAGCGATTTTCAGTTTCACTGAAATGGAAGGCGTTGTGGGCAGCCCCGAACGCACCAAACAGTTGTATGGCCGTGTGTTGCCAATTCACCTTGAGCGTGCGGGTATGCGCGGCGACGCATTGGTGGACTGACAAGATTTCGCATTTTGCTTTCGTACCGCAACTGATACCTCGGGGCCAAGGGTATGTTTAGGACATGAAACTTGGACCCGGATTGACATTTTCTTGGAAGCGTGCATTAGGAGTTACCAAAGCTAAGCGCAAAATCTCGCGAGCAACTGGAGTTCCTCTGACACGACAGGGCAGGCGGAGTAAGGCGGGCCGTTGGATGGGAATGAAGTAGATACGAAATGAAAAATTTTCCTGCAATTTCCACATTTGTCGTCATCATTTTTTTGATTTGGCGAAGTCGGAAAAACGCCAAAAAATCTGGAAAAACATCGAAAAAGTCTTTACAAAAACGTGATGTCCCAATGATTGATTCTGAAATTACCGCGATTACCGATGAGATCGATTTCTTTTCAACGTACAAAGATCATGATGTTGCGCATGCAACTGACTCAATCGTGTTGCAGAAAGACGAGCACCTGCTAGCTGCGGTGATTGGGGTTGGGTTTGTAGAAAACAAGACAACTGAAGACGGTGTATCTCCATTCCTGCTTGATGAAGGCGAATTCATCATCACCACTGTGCGAGGTGTGTTTGTAGGAAAAACTATGACTCATGATTTTCAATGGACCAAACTTATTTCGCATAAATCAGAAACGGTGACGGAAGATGTCAATATGGTCACGTATCTCCCAGTCAGTAACAGACAAAAGATTTATGGCATCGCTACAGATATTGCTACCAATGGCACGCTGCAAAAAAGATTGAGTTTTGGTATTGCGGTCGCGCTGGGACGGCAAGAGCAACATATCGACGGACTAAAGGCAGAGCGCGAGAAATTGTTTCAAGAAAAGCAGCAATTGGCATTAGGTTCGGCTGGTGGGTCTGGGTTGGAGAAAGAGCAAAGCTAGAACGCTAGGCTCTTTCAGGAAATAGCGGGGCTATAGCTCAATTGGTAGAGCGCTTGCATGGCATGCAAGAGGTCAGGGGTTCAATTCCCCTTAGCTCCACAATCATGGGGGAGAACTAGTTCATGTTGGATGGCGCGGTCACGCTTGAGCATGTCAACAAACTGTTCGGCGAGCGCACTGTTGTTAACGACGTCAACCTAGAGATTCACGCAGGCGAGTTCTTCTCGCTGCTCGGTCCTTCGGGTTGCGGCAAGACCACCACATTGCGAATGATCGGTGGGTTCGAACTTCCCGATTCTGGTCGCATTCTGATTGATGGTCGCGACGTTACGCACGATGAACCAGAGACACGCCCGCTCAACACGGTATTCCAGAGCTATGCGTTATTCCCGCACTTGAATGTTTTCGACAACGTGGCTTTCGGGTTGCGCTTCGAAAAGCCAGGTTCGGTGTCGAAGAAGTCGGACAAAGAGCGCGTCATGGATGCCCTTGAACTCGTTGCGCTTGGTTCCTTTAGCGAGCGACGCGTTCCACAATTGTCGGGTGGAGAACAACAGCGTGTTGCACTTGCTCGCGCATTGGTGCTTGAACCGAGTGTGTTGTTGTTAGACGAACCGCTTGGCGCGTTGGACGCGCAGTTGCGTGCGCGCTTGCAGGTAGAACTTGCTTCGTTGCAACGCCAAATTGGCATCACATTTATTTATGTGACCCACGATCAGCACGAAGCGTTCACCATGAGTGACCGCATTGGCGTGATGCGCGAAGGCAAACTAATTCAAGTTGCACCGCCTCGCGAGATTTACGAAAAGCCAGCAACGATCGATGTTGCCAAGTTCGTTGGCGCAGCGAACCTGTTGCCGGGTCGCGTGGTGTCAACTGGCGTGGTCGAAATATCTGGTGTGAAGTTTGCTGCTCCGCAAAGTGCGCCAATGGGCGATGGCATGGTCATGATTCGCCCAGAGCGGATTCACGTTGGTACTGGCACTCAGCAAGCAGTCATTGAGCGCGTTACCTTCGCCGGTTCATCGTTGCGCATTGCGCTCAATGTTGGTGGCGTGAAGTTGGTTGCCGAAATTCCAAACGACGAGCATTCGCGCAATTTGGAAGAAAATGCAACAACGAATATTGACGTACTGCCAGACGCAGTGCGTGTGTTGCCGCTGAACTAGTTATTCACCCATTCGGGTCAGGTCGGAAAGCGCTGACTTGAAGCCACCGGTCTCACCGTGGCGTTTGCGCCAGAACGACAAACCAAAAACGCCAAGAGTGAGTGCGGCAAACGTTGTGGCAACGAGCAGGGTGGCAAGAGCGTTGAGAGCGGGTGTTGCCCCGCCTTTTACCGATGAGTAGATACGCAACGGAACGGTTTCTGAATCAACACCGGCCGAAAGGAAACTCGTGATCACGAAGTCATCGATAACAGTGGCGAATACGACCACGAAACTGGCAACGATGGACGGCCACAGCAAGGGCATCAACACATAGCGCAATGCCTGAAAGCGAGTAGCGCCAAGGTCGCGTGCTGCTTCTTCGAAACTAGAACCAATTGACACCAAGCGTGCACGCACAATGACGACGACGGCTGAAACCGAGAACGTGACGTTGCCAAGCAACTGTGCTGGGAAGCCAAGTGGAATTCCGCTGAACAAGCGAGTGAAAGTAAGCAGCAGCGCGGCACCAACAACGATTTCTGGCGTGATGAGCGGAACGGATGTCATACCTTGCACTGCAGTTGCGCTCTTACCTTTTAAGCGGTGAGAGCCGATGGCCAGCGCGAGCCCAAGCGG
>JBJOOQ010000099.1:0-3976 GCA_046051205.1 Actinomycetota bacterium | reverse complement strand
GTCGCAAGTCCACCCGTTGCGTACCTGTTGTTTGCCATTGGATTGGCATTGTTGGTGTTTGAGTTCTTCACCGCTGGAATTGGAATTGCCGGAGTTGTCGGTGCAATTTGCTCGCTACTCGGAACCTATGGTCTCGCTTCATTGCCGGTGCGCGGATGGGCAGTTGCACTCATCATCCTTGCGTTGCTCGCATTTGCAGTTGATGTTCAGGTGGGAGTGCCACGCTTTTGGACAGGCGTAGGTCTTGTCATGTTTGTGGTTGCGTCATTTGCGCTCTATCGACCGATAGATGGTAGCAACATGCGCATGTCGTGGATCACGCTTGTGTCTGGTATTGCAATGATGGCACTGGCATTTATTGTGGGAATGCCAAGCATGGTGCGCACTCGTTTTGCAACACCAACAATTGGTCGTGAATGGTTGATTGGAACCGAAGGTGTAGCGGTAAGTGACGTGAACCCTGAAGGAATTGTCAACGTTCATGACGCACAGTGGCGTGCACGCACTAACCGTTCGACGCCAATTACGTCTGGCACTTCGTTCCGCGTTGCTGCAATTGATGGCGTGACGCTGGAAATTGAACCACTTGAAGGTGCTGCGCGCGACTATCGCGAGAAGCGATCTGGCGCGAGTGAGTAACGCAGCAACTCAACGTCGCGAGGCGTCGGAAACAGCTCCATTACAGCCAATCGATTGGTTGTTACTCGTCGTTCCAGGGGTGATCTGGGGCTCATCGTTTTACTTCATTGATGTGGGGTTGGATTCATTTGCACCAGGCATGATTACCCCAATGCGTGTGTTGTTTGGCTGCATCACGCTCAGCATGATTCCAAAAGCTCGGCAACCAGTTCCAAAAGCGGCGTGGCCAAACATCATTGTGTTGTCATTGGTGTGGCTGGTAATTCCTCTCACCGTATTTCCATTTGCCGAACAACATGTATCCAGCAGTGTGACAGGAATGTTGAATGGTGGAACACCACTGTTTGTTGCCGTCGTGGCATCGGTGATAGCGCGGCGTTTGCCTCCACGAGGTCAAGTGTTGGGACTAGCGATCGGATTTGGTGGAGTAGTGCTTATCGCATTGCCGTCAATTCGTGAAAGTTCGTCCAGCATGTTTGGCGTTTTGCTTATTTTGATAGCGCTCGTTATGTACGGATTCTCGCTAAACGTCGCCTCGCCTTTGCAGCAACAGTACGGTTCGCTTCCTGTTTTGCTGCGTGCTGAAATCGTCGCCGTAATTCTTCTTGCACCACTTGGTATTTATTCATTTATCAACAACGATCGACCATTTGCATGGGGTCCATTTGCGGCGATACTCGCATTAGGTGTGCTTGGCACAGCCATGGCGCATTATGCGATGGTGACACTGTCGGGTCGAATCGGTTCTACGCGCGCCGCTGCAAGTTTGTATTTGATGCCGGCTGTTTCACTTGCGGTTGGCGTGCTGATTAATCATGAAACGGTTGCGCCACTGGCAGTTTTGGGAAGCGTTGTTGCAGTAGTTGGCGCATATGTATTAAGCCGAAGCAAGCGAGCAGTGAGTACCGTCAAGGAATCATGACGTCAGCCGATTTCGATCCGGTGATGGTGCCAATTCGGCCTGCGGCAACGGTGATGTTGCTGCGTGACCACCCATTGAATGGTGTTGAAGTGTTTATGTTGCAGCGCACACTGAATGCCGCGTTTGCAAAAGGTATGTATGTGTTTCCTGGTGGTCGTGTAGATGCCAACGACGCCGAGTCCACGCTTGAAGCGCATTGCGATGGAATGACAGATGAAGAAGCCAGTGCGCTACTTGGAATTCCACACGGCGGGCTTTCATATTGGGTTGCAGTTATTCGTGAATGTTTTGAAGAAGCGGGCGTATTGCTTGCCCGACCTGCAGATGGACAGGAAATGATTCGCTTTGAAGACGAAGACGTGATCGATCGGTTCTCGAAGGCTCGTCACCAGGTGCACGAAGGAAACACGTCGATGATGCAACTTTGCGATGACGAGCGGCTCCGCCTCATTACCGACAATATTCACTATGTAAGTCACTGGATAACTCCACTTGGCGAGGCGCGTCGTTTCGATACGCGATTCTTTGTAGCTAGGGCACCAGAAGGACAGGAACCATTGCATGATGACAGCGAAACCATTGCCAGTTTGTGGGTTTCGCCAGCAGACGCATTGGCCCGTCAGCAAAGTGGTGATTTGGCCATGATGCCACCAACTATTCGCAATTTAGAGTTCTTGCTTCCGCATGCAACGACCGATGATGCTCTTGTTGCAGCAAAGAAGATCGGCACGCCGACGGCGATTATTCCTCAACTCAAAGTTGATGCAGAAGGTCGAGTGGTGGGCATTGCATTGCCCGGTGACACTGACTACAAAAACTAGCGACGCTGAGAAACAGAAACTTGCACAACTTCTTCGTTGCGCGCTGAACAGCCCACCATGTCTTGCATGGAGACGGTTTCACTAATGATCCGCTGAGCAATGGCAGCAAATGCTTCTGCAGCCGCACCAACCTTGCTGAGCACGATCGGTTCGCCCGTGTCGCTTCCGTGAGCAACCGCAGCTTCAATTGGAATGTTTCCGAGCAACGGTGAACCAATTTCGGTAGCCAATGCTTGGCCGCCACCGTTTCCGAACAGTTCATAAGTGGTTCCATGATCACAAGTGAAGGTACTCATGTTTTCAATTACGCCTGCAACGCGCAAGAAACTGCGTCGTGCCATGTCGGCTGCACGGATGGCAACTTTTTGTGCCGACACTGCAGGCGTGGTGACAATGACTAAGTCGGTGCGTGGCAACATGCGTGCAAGTCCCATTTGCACATCACCAGTTCCTGGCGGCATGTCAATGAGCAAGTAGTCAAGCTCGCCCCACTGAACGTCGTTCAAAAACTGTTCAACGGCTTTCGTCAACATAAGTCCGCGCCACATCAATGCAGTGCCTTCGTCCTCAACCAACATTCCTGTTGACACCACTTTCAGCAAACCACTTCCAACTTTGCGCTCGTTAGGAATAATTCGCGGCTTATCGCTTCCATCAACACGTTTCGCTTCAAGTCGGTCGGGCATGTTCAACATTCGCGGAATCGAAAAACCCCAAATGTCTGCATCGAGCACACCAACGATGTTTCCTTGTTCAGCAATTGCTGCAGCAAGGTTCACCGTGACCGAACTTTTCCCAACTCCGCCCTTGCCACTGGCAATAGCAAGCACACGTGCGTTAATGGGAACCTGAGTATCGCTTGCTTGCTCTTTTGCGTTCCATCGTGCGCGAGTCATCACCGCAGACCGTTCATCGGCGGTCATCTCGCCCCAGTCAATGGTCACTTTGGTAACGCCAGGGTGCACCAGAACCCGCGACTCAATGTCGTTTTTTATCTGCACGCGCAACGGGCAACCCTTGATGGTGAGCTTCATGGCTATGGCTACGAGGCCATCTGGGCTAACGGTGACTTCGCCGGCCATACCCAGATCCACAATGTTGTCGCCCAGTTCGGGGTCCATTACTGCACGCAAGAGCTCGGTAACTTCACCTGCGGTTGGAGGTGCCACAAGGGGGCTGGACATGGTTAAAACCTATCGTGCAACCTGAAATTTTGTAACGCTGCGCCCTTTACCTTGCACTTGGTCAGGGGTATCATGAACTCCATGATCACACTTACCGACAATGCAGCATCAAAGGTTAAGCAATTGCTCGAAGCAGAAGGCGCAACTGATTTGGCCTTGCGCGTTGCAGTGCGTCCTGGTGGTTGTTCAGGGTTTTCATACGAAATGTTTTTTGATGGCGACTTCACCGCTGAAGATCAGCAGTTGACTTTCGGTGATGTGAAGGTTGTTGTCGACCAAGCATCGTCACAGTTGCTCGTTGGAGCAAGCCTTGATTACCAGGACGGTCTGCAAGACGCTGGTTTCAAGATCAACAACCCAAATGCATCACGCACTTGTGGTTGTGGCAACAGCTTTAGCTGATCTCGCTA
>JBJOOQ010000098.1:0-4112 GCA_046051205.1 Actinomycetota bacterium | reverse complement strand
TGCACATCTGATTGTTGCGTTTTCGGGAATGGACCTCGTGAAGCTCGCGGAACTTCGTGACAACGGGGTTGCCGCTCCGGCTGTGAACTTGTGTCAGTTTGTTGACAATTTGGAGGCCTTAGCCATTCATCCAGCTGTGCCGCCGAACGATGTTCGCGATGTTGTTGTAGGGGCGGCGTTGCAATTTGGCTTCAATGGAGGTTCGTCAAACTGCAGTATTTGTGAGGCAAAAGAAGGGGACAGCATTGATTACTGGATCGGAATTGCCGACACGTGCTCTCGCTTCGCGCAAACCGTGCACGAATTGCGGTCTTAAGACTTAAATTAGATAGCGAGCAACGCAGATGGCGTAATGCCAAGAGCAACGCTTAAGCGCACAATGGTGTCAAGCGCAGGAGAGAAATGACCATTTTCAATTCTGTTGATGGTCTTGCGGTCGACGCCAGCAATTTCAGCAAGACGGGCTTGGCTCAAATCTGCATCGGTGCGCAACTCGAACAATCGATCAGCAAGAACTTTGCGCATGTCTTTTACTTCACGCTTCAATGCTGCTTCAGTTGCTTTGCGAACGATTGTTTTTGCCATAGGTAAAACGATAATCAATTTGCGGACAGAAGTCCGAACTTTCAGCCAACTTTTGTCAAGACAAAAGTCATACATACATATAGGGTGACCTCATGCGAATCGGAGTGTTGACTGGCGGTGGTGATTGCCCGGGTCTCAACGCCGTCATCCGATCTATTGTTCGCAAGGCTGAAACCCAATTGGGTGCTGTAATTATTGGTTTTTTCGACTCCTGGGATGGAGTGATGGAGCAGCGTTATGCGTTGCTAAAAACCAACGATGTAAGGGGGATAGCCCCAAAAGGTGGAACCATTTTGGGAACACGTCGAGGCGGACCCTTTGATACAAAGGACGGCGTTGCCAATGTGCAACAGGCTTTCCACGATTTGGAACTTAATTCCTTGATCGTGATCGGTGGAAATGGCTCGCTCACTGTTGCCTCCCGGCTCCATGAAGAATTTGGGCTGCCAACCGTGGGTGTGCCAAAGACCATTGACAATGACGTGGTGGGTACTGATGCCACCTTTGGCTTTCAGACTGCAGTGCAGATAGCCACCGATGCCATCGACCGTTTGCACACCACAGCCGAAAGTCACGATCGCATCATGGTCGTCGAAGTCATGGGCCGAGACGCGGGCTGGATTGCTCTCAATGCAGGTATCGCTGGTGGCGCTACCGCCATCGTTGTGCCCGAGGCCCCTTTTGATATTTCGGAACTCACAGAAATTGTGAAACGACGTCACGACAATGGTCGCTACGCCTCAATAGTTGTTGTTGCAGAAGGTGCTAAGCCCAAAGCCGGCACCTTGGAAATTCCGCCACCAACGATTGACAAAAACGGACACGCCTATAACGGCGATGTATCGCGAGTAATTGCCAGTGAACTTGAAGCGCGTACGGGTTACGAATCTCGACTCGTGCAACTCGGACACGTACAACGGGGTGGAACTCCAACGAGTTATGACCGTGTGCTTGCAACACGGTTCGGTCTTGCTGCAGTTGATGCATGCGTGAATAAAGAATTTGGCCAGATGGTGGTTCTGCGCAGTGGCGAAATTAAGCGCGAGTCAATGACCGTGACAAGCGGGAAAACGCGAACCATTAATTTGGATTTGTACAACGATGTGGTTGCATCGTTTATTGGCTAAAGCAGATCGCTAGATCAGTGAGGCGGACCGAATTGACGGTCGCCGGCATCGCCAAGGCCTGGCACGATGAACGCGTTTTCGTTCAAGCGCTCATCAATCGATGCAGTGACAATGTGTAGATCCATTCCCGATTTCTCTAAGTAGGCGATTCCTTCGGGTGCTGCAAGCACGCATGCAATGGTGATTGGTTGTGGAGCACCGCGTGCTGCTAGCAACTTGCATCCGTATTCAAGGGAGCCACCAGTTGCCAGCATTGGGTCGAGCACGATGCAATGGCGACCGTCAAGGCGTGATGGAAGTTTGGCAACGTATTCGCTTGGCTGGTGTGTTGCTTCATCGCGTTGAACACCAACTACTGCAATGTCGGCATCGGGTAAAAGTTCCATTGCCGCAGGAAGCATGCCGAGACCTGCGCGAAGAATTGGCACAAGCACAGGGCGTTGCGCAATTTTGATTCCGTCGGTTTCAGCCAGCGGTGTAGTCACGCGGACTTTTGTCGTCGGAACGTCGCGCAATGCTTCGGCAATGACCACAAGCGAAAGTCTGCGCATCTCTGCGCGAAAGAATTGATTTGACGAATTTTGATCGCGAAGGTGGGTGAGTGCTTCAGCGGCAACTGGGTGATTGACAACGGTGACTTTTACGGACATATACCTATCTTTGCCGATCGGTAGAGTTTTGACCAATGTCGAATCATCTGCGTATCCAGCTGGCTCACAGTCCTGCGGATGCCGCGTTGATTTCGCAGGTCTTCGATGAGGTGTGGTCGGTCAAAACCATGGTTTCTCCAGAGATCATCGTTGCGTCATTGCATAACGGGGCTTACGGGTCGGTGGTGTGGGACGGAGATCTGCCTGTGGCGGCAGCGTTTGCCATTGTTGGGAAATCCATAACCCAACAGCCGAGTGAATTGAACCTGCACTCACATGCTGCCGGAGTTGTCCAATCGCACGCTGGGCAAGGTATTGGCGCACTGTTGAAGTTGCATCAGTGGCAATGGGCTCGTGAAAACGGGTTCGCGACCATTACGTGGTCATTTGACCCGTTGGTGCGTCGCAACGCTTGGTTCAACATGGTGAAACTTGGCGCGAGCGTTACCAACTACTACCAGAATTTTTATGGCGAGTTAGATGACGGAATCAACGCAGGCGAACAAAGTGATCGCGTTTTGGTCCGCTGGCAGGTGTTGGCAACAGATGAGCCACAATCGTGTGAAGTGGTCGCAGAGCGAGAAGGCGACATTGTCATCGCCACGCCATACGATATTGAACTGATTCGCAAGACCAATAAGGCCGAAGCCCAAGCGTGGCGTGCTCGTCAGCGTGCTGCGTTTGAAGAAGCCATGAGCAATGGTTACTCGGTGCGAGGATTAAACGCAGAGTATTCGTACGTCCTGAGCAGGAGTTAAGGCATGATCCGCAGAATTGAACTTGTGCGTGCTCACATCAACTTGGTATCGCCATTTCGCACATCGTTTGCAACCGAAGTGGATCGCAATCTGCTGTATGTGCATGTTGTTGGCGATGATGAAGAAGGTTGGGGAGAGTGCGTTGCAATGGCTGCGCCGCTCTATTCGTCTGAATATGTAGACGGCTGTGAAGAAGTGATGAAGCGTTATTTGATCCCAATGATTTCTGCGTCAACTACTGCTGAAGAATTTGTGCAGAACTCTGCGGTCATTCGGGGCAACTTTATGGCTAAGGCCGCAATAGAGGCAGCGTTGTTGGATTATCAATTACGTAAAGCCGACTTGTCGCTTGCGAGTTTTCTCGGTGCAACACAAACCAAAGTTGCTTCAGGGGTTTCGGTTGGAATTCAGCCAACAATTGATGACCTGCTTCGAGTGGTGGATGAATATCGGGCTGATGGATACGTGCGCATCAAATTGAAAATCGAACCAGGTCTAGACATTGATCGAGTGCGTGCCGTGCGCGAAGCATTTGGTCCGGACATGTTGTTGCAAGTGGATGCCAATGCTGCATACACCGTTGATGATGCTGCGCATCTTGCCAAACTGGACGAATTCAATTTGTTGTTGATCGAGCAGCCTTTACCCGAAGAAGACATCGTCGGTCACGTGGAGTTGAGCAAGCGTGTAGGCACGCCAATCTGTTTGGATGAGTCCATCACTTCGTACGACGTTGCGCGTGGAGCACTCGATATCAATGCGTGCTCCATCATCAACATTAAGCCTGGACGTGTTGGCGGATATTTGGAGTCGAAACGCATTCATGACTTGTGTCTGTCACGCGGAGTTCCCGTGTGGTGCGGCGGAATGCTGGAAACGGGAATCGGACGTGCTGCCAACCTTGCACTCGCTGCGCTTCCTGGGTTCACGCTTCCGGGTGACACATCCGCATCGAAGCGGTACTTCACGCAGGATGTAACAACACCATTTGA
>JBJOOQ010000097.1:0-5837 GCA_046051205.1 Actinomycetota bacterium | reverse complement strand
GTGGCCGAGAAGGCAAATGTCTGACCAAGGTGTTCGTACATAGTTCCTGCAGCGACAGCAGAAATACCACCGGTGAGTGTTTGCATGCCGCCAAGCAAACCAGAGGCTCCCGCTTGACGTTCGGGAGGTGTCGCTTGAGCAACAGCAATACCAATTCCTGTGACAGTGAGTGAGTCAAGAATGGACTGACTCAGTCCAATTCCAAGCATGAGATAGGGCATCGACAGGAACCCATATGAGGTCATGTACAGGGCGCCGAGTCCAAGTCCAAAAGCGCTGACGCGAAGTGGACCATGACGCTGGGCGATTTTGCCACCAAGCGTGCCAAAGATGATCCATGGCAATCCAAACAGCGCAACACCTGCGTTGCCGACCCAGTTGGGTGCTTGCAAATCATCCATCATGATGACCCACAGCGAGTCGTAGACCCCGATCATCACATACAGAGCAAGACCAACCAAGATTGAACCAAGCACTGGTCGCAACTTGAGAAGGTCAAGTGCGAATCGCTCATTGGTCCGATCCTCGGCAGCGGTTTCTGAAATATTGAGCTGAGAAATGATGATTCCGAAAATCATCGTGAGCACAGTGATGATGATGAACGGCGCTGCAAGATTAAATGTGTCAACGGTAAGCGCAGCGATAACAGGTCCAATTGCAAATCCTGCAACTTCGATGGAAACTCCGCGTCCCAAGTTACGTCCAATGTTTTCTCGGTCGCTCACAATAACAATTCGTTTAATTGCGGGAATTGCGATTCCTGCACCAAGCCCCATGACAAATCGGCCAAGGAGAAAAGCAGGGAGAGATTCGCCCAATGCCATGATCACTGCACCCAGCGCATTGGCGAGCATGCCCAAGCTGAGAAGTTTTCGTGCGTGACCTTTGTCGGCTAACGGAGCAATGGTGAGTTGCGCAACAAATGACGTGAAAAATCCGACTGCAATAATCATGCTGAGGCCGGTCTCCTGAATGCCGTACTCACTTCGCCAGTCATCCAGCATGGTGAACATCACCCCATAACCAGCGGCCAAGACGCCCATCGCAAACTGCAATGTGAGAATGAGACGCCGTGTATGCACTGTGCCACAATAGTGATTAAACGCAAGTCATGAGTGGCGACCGCATCTGAACCGCCGTAGTGTGGAAGGCATGGACGTCGCAGTAGTCGACTACACATCGCCAGATGCACCGAAGCAATTCACGAAGTCGCTTCGCGAAACAGGCTTTGCTGTGCTGATTAATCACCCCATTCCATACGACATTGTTTTGCGTTTGCAGAACGAGTGGCACGATTTTTTCCGTTCAGAGCGCAAGTGGAATTATTTGCCGAGCGAAACCGAACAAGATGGTTATCGACCTCTTGAAGAAGCGGAAACCGCAGTTGGTGCCGAGGTGAAAGATATCAAGGAGTATTACCACTGGTATCCGTGGGGCCGCCAGCCAGAACTTGAGTCGGCGAGTGCTGCAGCCGTTTACCAAGCTGGTTGGTCGCTTGCAGCAGAGCTGCTCACGTGGGTTGAGGCGAATACTCCAGAGGAAATCTCAAAGAACTTTTCGATGCCGCTTTCACAAATGATTGAAGGCACACGTCGAACGCTGTTGCGAATTTTGCATTACCCACCTTTGCGTGGCGATGAGCCAGCCGATGCGGTGCGCGCTGCTGCTCACGAAGACATCAACATGATCACGGTGTTGCCGGCGTCAAATGAGTGCAAGTACTTGATTTGAACGGGAAGTGGCACGACGTGCCATGCGATCCGGGCAGCGTGGCAATCAATGCTGGTGACATGTTGGACTATGTAACAAATGGGTATTACCCAAGCACTACGCACCGAGTGAATAACCCTGTTGGAGAAGCTGCCAAGCGTGCGCGCATATCAACTCCGTTGTTCTTGCACCCAGCAGATGATGTGCTGATCGCCGAAAACAAAACTGCCTTCGAGTTTTTGCGCGATCGAATTAAGCAAATCTCTGGCGTTGAACTTCAGAAATAGGAGCAAACATGTCCTCCCAAATTGAAGTGTTGAACCCTGCAACGGGGCTTGCAATTGGCACAGTTGATAACGCATCAATTGCGGATTGTTTGCACGCGGTAGATATGGCCCACGATGCTTTTGTGCCGTGGAAGAACACCGCACCACGCGTGCGTGCAGAGATACTGCGCAAGGCATTTGACATCATGATTGCCGAACAAGAAGAACTTGCTCGAACAATCACCCTCGAAATGGGCAAAGTGCTGAGCGATGCGCGTGCCGAAGTTGCCTATGCCGCAGAGTTTTTTCGCTGGTTTAGCGAAGAGGCAGTTCGCATCGATGGCGACTACCGCCGTGCACCAAGTGGCTCAAATTGGTTGCTGGTTTCGCGTCAGCCAGTTGGTGTTGCATTGCTCGCCACGCCATGGAACTTTCCGGCAGCTATGGCCACGCGAAAAATTGGGCCTGCGCTTGCTGCGGGTTGCACTGTTGTCCTAAAGCCCGCGCACGATACGCCACTCACCGCCCTTGCAATTGCAGACATTCTGCGCCGTGCGGGAGTGCCAAACGGTGTGGTGAACGTTGTTGTCGCCGACCCTCCAGGACCAGCAGTTGAAGCAATGCTGAACTCTGGAAAAGTGCGCAAACTCAGCTTTACTGGCTCGACACGTGTTGGTTCACTTCTGCTCGCGCAGGCAGCTCAGCATGTCATTAACTGCAGTATGGAACTGGGTGGCAACGCTCCATTGATCGTGTGTGCAGATGCTGATATTGATGTTGCGGTTGACGGAGCGATGCTCGCAAAAATGCGTAATGGTGGTGCTGCGTGCACTGCTGCTAATCGGTTTTATGTACACGAACATGTGTTGTCAGAGTTCACCGACAAATTCACTGCACGCATGGCAGCGCTTCAACTTGGCGATGGTCTGGACCCATCAACCACACTTGGACCATTGGTGTCACGTGCGCAGCAACAACGCGTTGCTGATGCAGTTGCCGGTGCGGTAAGTCGCGGAGCCAAAGTGTTGTGTGGCGGCGCGGCAAGTACTGAGCCCGCGTTCGGTTATCAGGCAACTGTGCTTGCAGGGGTTTCGCCGCACGACGAGATTTTGCAGGATGAAATTTTCGGTCCAGTAGCTGCGTTGGTTTCGTATTCAGATGAGCAAGAAATGCTGTCACTCGCCAACAATGTCGAACATGGTTTAGTCGGTTATGTGTTTACGCGCGACGCAGCGCGTGGAATGCGTATTGCTGAAGCTTTGGAAACAGGAATGGTCGGGTTCAATCGTGGCCTGGTTTCAGACCCTTCGGCGCCGTTTGGTGGAGTGAAAGCTTCAGGGATTGGCCGCGAAGGCGGTCACGATGGCCTACTTGCGTTTTTGGAAACGAAGTATGTTGCCGGCAACTGGTGAGCCGTTTTGCCTCGCCACGAATAATGCCACCCAGATGAAGAGAAACTGAAACGGCAAGCGAACCCACGACACCACTTGTTCTGCGGTTGATCGATCGCGCCAATCCCACACCATAAAAATGTTGGCGGGGTAGACCGCAACAAACAGAGCAACTGAGGCCAAAGCGCCAATCTTCCGATATTTGGGCATTAACACGGCAATTCCGATGGCGAGTTCGGCAAGTCCACTGATGTATGTCCAGAAGCGTTCACTAGGCGGCAACCATGGGGGAACAATGTCATCGAAGAAGACGGGGTTTGCGAAATGGGTGACTCCGGCGAGGAGAATAAAGACGCCGAGTGGGATCCAAAGTTTGTCGAGAAGTGATGAGCGATTCATGTAGATACCTTCGCATATGAATTCACTGCACATGAGGTATTCCACGCTTATGTTGAAATTTCTGGGACAATGGAACATCGCATTAAGGAGGCGCTGTGACCGACAGTATTGATGTCAAAACAAACTGGCTTGACCCGCAAACGCTGAATGATGTGCGTGGCCAAGTTCCTCTTGTGTACGTAGACGCCGTGCCTGTGCGGGTCAATGACATGGGGGAAGTGACCCATGTGGGCATGTTGTTACGCCAAGCGCCAGACGGGTCAATTAGTCGTACCGTAGTTTCAGGTCGGGTTTTACTGGGCGAACGCATTCGCGAAGCAATCTTGCGTCACCTCGAAAAAGACTTAGGACCTCTAGCGTTGCCCCGCGTTCCGCTGGAGCCAGCTCCGTTCACGGTTGTTGAGTACTTTCCCGACCCAAGCATCAGCGGCTTTCACGATCCGCGCCATCATGCAGTCAGCTTGGCCTACGTTGTTCCGGTTTCTGGCGATTGCCAACCGACTCAACAGGCATTAGACCTTGGATGGTTCACTCCAACCCAGGCAACTTCGGAACAAATGGTGAAAGAGATGACCAGCGGTCACGACCGTTTGGTGCGCTTGGCTCTGGCTTCGGTCGGCCAACTGCCATAACCGTAAAACCCTTGTAATTATTGGGTTCTGTGTCGTTTTTTGACTATTCGTGAACTGCCAACGCGTTTGCTTGGCGCGGGCGAATGCACGGTGAGATGGTCGTTTAATTCAACTGTGATGCCATCGTTGTCAATGTCAATTGGTTCACTTGACGCCTCGATAACAACAGCGGCTTCTTGCTTTGGTTTTCGTCCAAGCAGTTTGTCGAACACCACCATTCCACCTGCCAACATTGCGCCGACAGTTCCATAGCGTTGCGCCGCTCGTCGAACGAGCGGGTCTTGCGAGTCGTCGTGATTGTCATTCATGGGGTGATCCCTCAAACTACAGGGTGGGGTGAATAATCTTTCCTCATGCTTGAAGTGAACTCGGTTTACCGCACCGCAGTTGCTCTTCGCACCGCCTTAATCGGCAAACAAACATTGGCTTTTGATGCCCTTGGATGCGATGGAATTCGTCCAGTTCTTGGACACACCATTGAAGAAGTTCGCACGTTTGGAAAAAACATTGAAATTGTGTGGGACGACGGAGTGGTGTTGCATTCAACGTTTCGCATATCTGGTTCGTGGCATCTGTATCGCCGCGGAGAGCAATGGTCTAAGCCGCGCGAACGTGCACAAGTGGTGATTGCAGTTTCAGATTGGATTGCAGTGTGCTTCGGTGCAGTGAGTTTAGAAACCTTCCGCGACTTTGATCCGCGTCGACATCCAATTCTTGGCAAGCTTGGCCCGGATTTGTGTCATCACGATGTTGATATTGAAGAGTGCGTTGATCGCATGATGCAATACGAGGACAAGGATGCAACAGTTTCTGAAGTGTTGCTCGATCAGCGTGTGGTGTCGGGAGTAGGCAACGTGTTTCGTTGCGAAATCATGTGGGCGTGCGAAGTGCACCCATGGGCACGCATTGGTGAAATGAAGCGAGCAGAGTGCCGCGAATTGCTCACACTCGCTCAAGAGTCGCTCTTAGCTCACATGCACTACGAGGCAAAAAACGCCACTTCACCCAATGAAATGGCCGTTTATGGACGTCAAGGTAAATCGTGTCAGCGATGTGGCGACCTCATTCGAGTTGCTCACCATGGTGAAGCCAATCGTGTGTTGTATTGGTGCCCGGGTTGCCAAACAGGACATCAGCCGTTGGTCAGCCCAAACTTCACGCCATTGTCCATTGATCGCACGCCAGCATTTGGCGACAGTCATCCAGCATCACAAATTTTGCAGAATGAATTCGTCACCATGCGCGGTGACGGACAAGATTCGTTTAACTGACTATTCGTTAGTTGCGCTTACGCGACCCATAATGCGGTCGACTGAAATAATGATTGCTACGCGGTTGTCGCGTTCTTTCGGTTGACGGTAACGCTGCGCATATCGAGCGCATGCTTCGTTCACTTCTGCGTTGTCGTTGTCGCGCGTTGCAAGACGCACTGTTCCTTC
>JBJOOQ010000096.1:0-4179 GCA_046051205.1 Actinomycetota bacterium | reverse complement strand
GAGTGCAAATCTAGCGGGGTGAAATGGCCTGCGTCAACCTCCCTCAAAAGAAAAACCCTTATTTCTTTTGGCTTTGCGGAGACCTCGGGCACGTGGCCAGATGCGGCCCATAGCCCACATGGGTTTTCGGGCTATTTGCCCCAAAAGCCTTACCCAATATGGGTTTTAGCCAGCAAAATCGAGCAAATGGTACGCCGTTTTGCCCTTGCGCAGCAGCATCCAGCGTCCGTGGAGCAGTGCCACCTTGTCCAGTTTGGCGTGTTCGTCCAGCTGTTCCCCGTTGGCGCGCACGCTTCGCTGCTGCAAAAGTCGACGTGCTTCAGAGTTAGACGTAGCCAAACCTGTTGTCACTAAAACGCCAACAGCATCATGCAATACCGCAGTACCCATTTGTGTCACAGCAACTTCTTGTGCAATCAACTTCAATGTTGCTTCACTTGCAAAAACTGGATTCGCACCAAACAAGACATCTGCGGCTTGCTCTGCTGCATTGGCTGATTCTTCACCATGCAACATTGATGTGATTTCATTTGCCAATGTTCGCTGCGCAACACGCTTCTCTGGACTGAGACGTTGTTCATTGAGAATCGATGCAACTTCTTCCATCGGTCGCAACGAGAACTGCGGCAACATGCGTTCGATATCGATATCGGAAATTTGCATCCAGAACTGACGAAATTGATACGGCGATGTGCGCTTGGCATCAAGCCACACTGCACCATCGGCGGTTTTTCCAAACTTCGTACCATCTGACTTTGTAACGAGTGGCCATGTAAGTCCGAACGATTCACGTCCTAAACGCTTGCGAATCAGATCAATACCTGCAGTGATATTGCCCCACTGATCGGATCCACCCATTTGCATTTCACAGTCGAGGTGTTCACACAAATGCCTGAAGTCGTTCGCTTGCAGCAACATGTAACTGAATTCGGTGAACGACAATCCGTTGCCATCGCTAATGCGCGACTTCACAGAGTCCTTCGCCATCATTTGATTGACGGTGATGTACTTACCTACGTCACGCAAGAAATCGAGAACGGGAACATCTTTTGTCCATGTTGCGTTGTCGACCAACACTGCTTTGTTAGCACCCGAACCAAAATCGAGTATGCGTTCAAGTTGACCTTTGATGCACGACACGTTGTGCGCAAGCGTGTCTGCATCGAGCAAATTGCGTTCTTCGCTGCGCCCGGATGGGTCTCCCACCATCCCAGTTGCTCCACCGGCAAGAACCACTGGCCTGTGACCGAGCATCTGGAAGCGACGCAAACTGATTTGGCCAAGCAGGTTGCCCACGTGCAGGGAATCTGAAGTTGGGTCGAAACCAACGTACGCAGACATCTGCGATGTGGTGCTGCGCTTCGTGAGTTCGGCCCTATCGGTGGAGTCGTGGATGAGTCCGCGCGACGCGAACTCTTGAACTACGTCACCGAATTGAGCCATGAATCAATATTAGATCGCGAGCGAAGTGCGAAGTGATGCAATTACCGAAGCAAAACGTGCTCGTTGGTCTTGCGCTGCGTGCGGTCCTGCAGCACCAGGTGACGATCGAAGTTGCACTCCTACCCCAACACCGATCAGTTGCTGTGCATCGGCATCAAATTCTGGCGAAGCAGCAACAAGTTGTTGCAACGATTGCGAACCTGATAACGCTTCTTGAACCAGTGCACCAACAATTGCGTGCGCTTGGCGGAATGGTGTCCCCTTACGCACGAGGTATTCGGCTAGATCAGTGGCTGATAGCGACTGCACATCGGCTGCCGCACGCATGCGGTCGGCATTGAACGTTGCCGTTTGAATCATTCCAGTCAGTGCTCCAACCGCCAAGGAAACCTGGTCGTACGAGTCGAACAACGGTTCTTTGTCCTCTTGCAAGTCACGGTTGTACGCAAGTGGCAGGCCCTTCAGCGTGGTGAGTAGACCAGTGAGGTTGCCGATGAGACGTCCGGCTTTGCCGCGTGCAAGTTCAGCAATGTCAGCGTTCTTCTTTTGCGGAAGCATAGAAGACCCCGTTGCATAACGATCATCAAGTGTGGCAAACCCAAACTCTTCTGAAGTCCACAGCACCCACTCTTCGCCGATACGCGAAAGATGCGTGCCAATGAGTGCGAGGTCAAACAGTGCTTCGGCTACGAAGTCGCGATCGGAAACAGCATCGAGTGAATTAGAGAATCTGTCGGCGAATCCCATTTCACGAGCTGTGAAGTCCGGATCAAGCGGCAACGATGAACCCGCAAGTGCTCCAGCACCTAGCGGTGATACATCGGCACGTTTGATTGTGCTGATGAGTCGATCAATGTCACGAGTGAACGCCCATGCGTGAGCCATCAGGTGATGAGCAAGCAGCACAGGCTGCGCGCGTTGCACATGGGTGTACCCAGGAAGATAAACGCCGCCACTGCCCCATCCAGCCAAGTCGGCACGCTGCGTGAGCACATCACAGAGAGCAATCAGACGCTCTGCAAGGGCAGCAAGTTCTCGTTTGGTCCACAAGCGCAATGCAGTAACACATTGATCGTTACGGCTCCTGCCGGTGTGCACCTTGCCACCAACCGGTCCAGCGATTTGAGTAACACGACGTTCAATTGACGTGTGGATGTCTTCTTCGCCAGCAACGAACTCAAAGGTTCCATTTGCGAATTCAGAAGCAACTTGCTGCAGTGCAGATTCAATTTGTGCAACTTCGGAAAGCGGCAAAATGCCCGCGTGACCAAGACCTTTCACATGCGCAAGCGAACCAGCGATGTCGTCTTTCCATAGGCGTTTGTCGAAGGACAAACTTTCAGTAAAGGCCAAGAGTTCTTCGGCAGGCCCACTACTAAATCTGCCGTGCCACAGTGGCTGTGATTGTTTGTCGCTCATTTCGAACCTTTTGTTTTCTGCAAGCCAGCAAGCTTGCCAAGATGTGCAGCAAGCTTTTTGGCTCCATAGTTTTGGCTGGCGACGCAGAACATGGTGTCGTCACCGGCAACTGTGCCTGCAAGTCCTTCAATGCGTGACCGATCAAGTGCTGAAGCAACAACATGCGCACATCCTGGCGGCGTACGAATGATGACAATGGGTTCGCTGATTTGAATATCAGCAACCCACTCTGCAAGCACACGACGCAACTGTTCGAGCGGCGCAATGCGATCTGGCTCGAATTCTGGAATGGCATATGCGGTTTCGCCATGCGACGTGCGTACTTTAACTGCGCCAATTTCTTCAAGGTCGCGAGATACTGTCGCCTGAGTAGCCACTATGCCAGCCTTCTTCAACAAGGTGACGAGTTGCGTATGGCTAGTGACGTCGTGATCTGCAATTAACTGCGCGACAGCACCTTGTCGTTGCACTTTTGTGGTCATTGTTTCACTCCCATAAGAAACGCCAGCACTCCACGTGCTGCGTGCATTCGGTTATGCGCTTGCGGATAGATTTTGCTTTGTGGCCCGTCAATGACCGAAGGTGATACTTCTTGGCCGCGATGTGCAGGCAAGCAATGCATGAATATTGCTCTCGAGTCTGCAAGCGACATGATTTCAGTTGTTACTTCAAACCCAGCGAATACTGCTTCGCGTTCTGCTGACTCACTCTCTTGACCCATTGAAGTCCAGGTATCGGTATGCACTGCATGAGCGCCGCTCACCGCGATGGCAATGTCGCGATACTGCTCCACTGAAGCGGCACCAAGTTCTGTAAGCCCCAGCAACTCATTGTCCTGTGCGTCATAACCCTCTGGGCAACCAAGACGAATATGCATGCCAAGCATGGCTGCCGCTTCACACAGTGAACGCGCAACATTGTTGAAGTCACCAACGTAGGTAACCGTTTTGCCCTGCAGGTCACCAAGATGTTGCTCCATCGTCAGCACATCGGCAACTGCTTGCAACGGATGCGCAAAATCACTGAGCATGTTGACTACCGGAACCGAAGAAACCGCAGCCATGCGGTGCAATACGCCGTGATCGTACACTCTCGCACACAGCATGGCGTGATATCCCGACATCACATTGGTGATGTCTTCTACTGACTCGCGCACATCGATGCCTACTTCTTCGCCACGCGTATACACCGGGTGTCCACCAAGCTGCACAACAGCCATTTCCATGCTGTGCCGAGTGCGATTGGAAGGCTTCTCAAAGATCAGGGCCACGCCTTTCCCCTCAAGAGGACGCCCAAGTTTGGCGATTGGCGCCTGAG
>JBJOOQ010000095.1:0-4231 GCA_046051205.1 Actinomycetota bacterium | reverse complement strand
CACGTAGCCAACGCTTTCATATAGCCCGATTGCATTTTCGTTCTGTGCAACGGCTTCGCATTTCACAACATCTACGGCCAACTCATTGAATGCGTAACGGAACGAGAGCGCACAAGCCGCCTGCGCAACGCCTTTGCCACGCGCATTCACATCTGCCAAATACATTCCCCACTCACACGAACTTCCCTGGCTGGAAACGCCTGTAAGGAAAACTGAACCCACTGCCACACCATCTGCAACGATTTTCCAATACACCTTGGACACATCAGCGAGCATGGCGTCAAACCACGCAATGTGCTCTTCCTCGCCAATCTCATGGTTTGTGTACATCCACTTCGAAACTGCAGGGTCGTTTCTCCACTCGCGAAGTGATGCTTTATCAGCGAGCGAAACTCGAACAAGTTCCACAATCACGCGATAGCCCCAAGTTCACGCGCCACCATGCTTGCGCCGTTAGCAACACCCGTGCTCAAAGCAGCACCACGCATTGCAGAAGTTCCGCCCAAAATGCATGCTTGCACTTCGTTCAACACAGCGTCAACGTTGAACCGAACACGGCAGTCAACGACCCGTGTGAATCCAAGTTTCTTTGCTGCATTCGCAGATGCAAACTGATTATCGGCAACGACTATGCCAATTGATGGTGTTCCCACCGCGCAGGCTTCCCACAGAGAAGAGCCGGCAGCAAGTACTGCTACATGGGCACTCGCCAAACTCGAAACATAATCCTGCTGCTCAATCAGAGCTACATGCCCAAATTGATCTGCCAACTTTTGAATGTGTGCTCGCTGGGTATTGGCGTGGCCAACTGCAACGCGAATCTGCAAACCAGTTTCAGCCAATGCCTCAACAATTGGTGCCGTAAGTCCAAGGAAATCGGCACCACCCATTGCAACGAACACTTCACCTTCGCGAGACGACAAGTTCATTGCGGTGACTTCACGAACTTCTTTGCGCACCATTGCATATTGCAAACCAAGTAAGAGTTTTGGATTGCTTTGCAAGTGCGAATACATCGATGCAGATGCGTGTGGATTCTGATTAATTACGGCTCTCGGTGATTGGGCGTTCGTCTCTGCGTTGTCGTCAACTACGGCAAAAGGTGTGCTGCATGCTTCAAGCACTGCAAAAAACTCGCGGGAAAACTCGTAGCCATCGACTACAACGATGTTGGCATTGCGCTGAAGTACGAATTGGGCGTCTTCACTAGACCGGGGAGCACATGAAAGCTCAACCACTTCAACGCCACACGATGTGGCGAGTGACTGAAGACTTGGCGCGAGCTCGAAAGAAACGAGCTCGACGCCAAAACCTTCGTCGAGTAATGCTTCACCAAGCGAAAGTGATCGCATGACGTGTCCAATACCAATAGAGCTGGACGCATCTGCCCGCAGCACTGCAACCTTTCGGTTAACCATGTACTACGCACCCTAATTGAAGGGCGTTTATCGCCTGTGAAGAACTGAAATTAACTGTTCTGCAGCTTGATTTCGATGTCAACGCCAGCAGGCAGTTCAATGCGCTGGAGGCTGTCAATGGTCTTCGCGTTTGGTTCCACGATGTCGATAAGACGCTTATGAATGCGCATTTCGAAATGCTCACGTGAGTCTTTGTCGACGTGTGGTCCACGGATCACCGTGTAGCGGTGGTTGTCCGTAGGCAACGGAATTGGACCGCGCACTGTCGCGTTGGTGCGAGCAACAGTCTCGACGATCTTCTTTGAAGACTCGTCGATGATCTGATGATCGAATGCCTTGAGACGGATGCGGATGCTTGATGACATGAAGTTCAGCCAGTCAGTTCGTTATTTGAGGATCTTGACTACGCGACCTGCACCAACGGTACGGCCACCTTCACGGATTGCGAAACGAAGACCTTCGTCCATGGCGATTGGCTTGCCCAATTCCACGGTCATCATCACGTTGTCACCAGGCATCACCATTTCGGTGCCCTTTGGCAACTCAACGGTTCCGGTTACGTCTGTGGTGCGGAAGAAGAACTGTGGACGGTAGTTGTTGAAGAATGGCTTGTGACGGCCGCCTTCTTCCTTCGTCAACACGTACACCTGACCTTCGAAGTTGGTGTGAGGTGTGATTGAACCTGGAGCACAAAGCACCTGGCCACGCTCAACGTCTTCCTTCTTGGTACCGCGAAGAAGTGCACCAATGTTGTCGCCTGCTTGACCTTCGTCGAGCAACTTGCGGAACATTTCAACACCTGTGCAGGTTGTCTTCTGTGTGTCACGGAGACCAACGATTTCGATGTCGTCACCAGTGTGAACCTTGCCCTGCTCTACCTTGCCGGTTACTACGGTTCCACGACCAGTGATCGTGAACACGTCTTCAATTGGCATGAGGAATGGCTTGTCAAGTTCACGCTTTGGCTCTGGGATTGAGTCGTCACATGCGCGGATCAAGTTCATGACCTGCTCTTGTGCTTCTGCATCACCTTGGAGTGCCTTCAACGCTGACACGCGAACTACTGGAGCAGTGTCGCCAGGGAACTCGTATGAGTTGAGCAAGTCACGAACTTCGATTTCAACGAGTTCGAGGAGCTCTTCGTCTTCCACCATGTCTGCCTTATTCAAAGCAACAACGATGTATGGAACGCCTACTTGGCGTGCGAGCAACACGTGCTCACGAGTCTGTGGCATTGGGCCGTCAGTTGCAGCAACCACGAGGATCGCGCCGTCAACCTGAGCAGCACCAGTGATCATGTTCTTGATGTAGTCAGCGTGACCTGGCATGTCAACGTGTGCGTAGTGGCGCTTCTCTGACTCGTATTCGATGTGCGCGATCGAGATCGTGATACCACGAGCCTTCTCTTCTGGCGCCTTGTCGATCTGATCAAAAGCGGTTACTTCAGCCAAACCCTTGGTTGCCAAAGTGGCAGAGATGGCTGCAGTCAACGTGGTTTTACCGTGGTCAATGTGACCCATGGTTCCGATGTTGACGTGTGGCTTATTGCGCTCGAATTTTGCCTTTGACATTGCTACTCCTTGTGTTCTTTTCTCTGAATTTGTTCTTTGGTTTTTAAATCGTGATGCTCGTGTTAGCTATTCGCCGCGCACGCGCTTGATAATTTCTTCTGCAACAACTGCCGGCACCTGCTGATAGCTGTGAAACTGCATCGAGTAGGTTGCACGACCTTGTGTGCGCGAACGCAGATCTGTACTGTATCCGAACATTTCCGAAAGCGGAACCTGCGCCTTAATGTTCTGCGCGTTGCCATTGGCTTCCATGCCCTCAATACGGCCACGGCGGCTGGACAAGTCGCCCATTACGTCACCCATGTAGTCATCTGGGGTCACTACTTCAACCGCCATGATTGGCTCGAGGATGATTGGGCCTGCAGCCTGGGCTGCCTTACGGAACGCCATTTGACCAGCGATTTTGAACGCCATTTCGCTGGAGTCAACGTCGTGGTATTGACCGTCAACGAGCGACACTTTCACGTCCACTGTTGGGTAACCAGCAAGTACGCCGTTGTCAAGCGCTGACTGAATTCCTTGGTTGGTTGGCTGAATGTATTCGCGAGGAATACGGCCACCGGTGATTTCGTCTTCGAACACGTAGCCACCGCCGACGCCACTTGGCTCGACCGTGATCTTGACAACTGCGAACTGACCCGAACCACCCGACTGCTTGATGTGTCGGTATTCCACCGACTCCACCTTCTTGGTGATGGTTTCGCGGTACGCAACTTGTGGCTTACCTACAGTTGCATCCACGCCGAATTCGCGTTGCATGCGGTCTACGAGAACTTCAAGGTGCAACTCACCCATTCCCGAAATAACAGTTTGTGCTGTTTCTTCGTCGGTGCGAACACGGAAGGTTGGGTCTTCGTCTGACAATGACTTGAGCGCTTTGCCCAACTTGTCTTGGTCGGCCTTTGTCTTTGGTTCGATCGCTACGTGAATTACAGGCTCTGGGAACTCCATGCGCTCCAAGATGATTGCGTTGCTGCGATCACACAAAGTGTCACCGGTGGTGACTTCTTTGAAACCAAGTCCGGCAACAATGTCACCTGCGTAGGCGGTGTCGATGTCTTCGCGTTGGTTTGCGTGCATCAAGAGCAAGCGACCAATGCGCTCACGCTTTTCTTTGGTGGAGTTGTAGCACTCTTCACCCTTCGAAATTTTTCCTGAGTACACACGGAAGTACGTAAGACGACCGAATGGGTCAGCAACGATTTTGAATGCAAGAGCCGAGAACGGCGCTGCGTCGTCTGG
>JBJOOQ010000094.1:0-4238 GCA_046051205.1 Actinomycetota bacterium | reverse complement strand
ATCAGCAGGCTGGCAAAGGGAATGGGCGTTGAAGAGTCCATGGTTGCCAACACCCCATTCGCGTTAATGGGACCTCCGAGCAAACTGATCGAAGACCTGCTTGCTCGCCGTGAGCGTTGGGGCTTTTCCTATGTAATCGTTGGTGGTGAAGACGTAGAGGCGTTCGCACCAGTGGTGGCAGCGCTCGCCGGCAAATAGTTGACGGCATGAAGTGTGTTTAGGCACAATGTGTCATAACCTAGAAGTCGGATTAGCCACAAGGGCTCTTCCTCATTTCACGAAAAGAGAAAAGTTATGCGCGGTACCGTCAAATTCTTTAATGCAGAGAAGGGCTACGGCTTTATTTCACGCGATGGAGGGGACGATGTTTTCGTTCACTTCTCGAACATCAAGGGCGAAGGCTACAAGTCTTTGTTCGAAGGTCAAGCCGTTGAATTCGACGTTGCACCTGGTCGCAAGGGTGAGGAAGCACAAAACGTCGTCGTAATCTGACGAACTAATTAATAATTCAGTCGATCGGATCGATCGGCGTGCTTAAACCACACGCCGATTCGATCTGCTCGGCGATTGCAAGGCAGTGAAGATCGGTGAAGCGAGACCCGATCACCTGGACACCCACTGGAAGCGAGTCGGCCATTCCGCCCGGCACCACCACTGCAGGAAGTCCAAGCAAGTTTGCTGGCAACACGGCACGTAGTTGTTGCAATGTTCCCATTGCGCTCTCAACATCTTTGATGTCATTGTCGTAAACAAACGCTGGCTCTGTCCACGTTGGACAAATAAGCACCGGGTTCTCTTGGAACCACAACGACCAACGTCGTGCGACTCCATTGCGTTGCGTCTGCGCATTTGCCCAGCCCGCAAAATCTATTTCTTTCATTCCTTCACGAGTGAGTTCGAGGAATTGTCTTCCACCCTCGCCCATCACCATGTTCAGCAAATCGAGCTGCAACGTGAGTTCACCATTCATTTGGTCTGACCAAAGTTGGCACGCAAGTTCGAAATCTGGTGGCGTCGTTTCAACAACTTCGTGTCCAGCATTTGATAACGCATCGGCAGCTTTGCGAACTGCAGCTTCGATACCAGGGTGCGTAGTTCCACCTGGTGGATTAGCCATTACAGCGACGCGAGTTTTCTTTGCGGCAGGAAATTCATCGAGCACTACAGGAACACTGATTGGGTCACGTGCATGCGCACCAGCAACTACTCGCAAACCAGCACGCACGTCAGCAATGCGTCGTGCCATGACTCCCTGACCGAGCATGAGTTGCGAACTGAGACCGAAGTCTTCAATTGGAAACATCTGCGCATCGGGCACAACACCTTTGGTTGGCATGATGGAAGCGATGCCGTTGCAATGAGCTGGGTTACGCAGCGAACCGCCAATGTCGTTGCCCAGACCAAGTGGTGTCATACCGCTGGCAAGCGCTGCGCCTTCGCCACCGCTTGAACCACCGGCGGTGCGATCTGATTTCCATGGGTTCTTCGTGCGACCATACAAAGTGCTGTCGGTGTGCACACGCAAGCCCAAGTCGGGCATATTGGTGCGTCCAAGCATGATTGCCCCAGATGCCTTCATGCGCTCAATCGTTGGCGCATCAATGGCGGGAATGGCCTCTGCAAGAGCGGTAATGCCCTGCGTGGTGGCCTGGCCTGCAACATCGATGTTGATCTTGACGGTGTACGGAACGCCGTGAAGCGGACCGACTGGGCCACCTTGTGCGAGAGCAATGTCTGCGGCATCTGCTGCCGTGCGTGCCTCATCGGCCATTACTCGAATGATGGCGTTGACTTTGGGGTTTACTTCATCGATACGACTGAGATGCGCATCAACTACTTCTCTACTGGAAAACTTTTTACTGCGAATACCTTCAGCAAGGTCTAGAGCACTTTTTCGCCACAGTTCGTTTGTCATGTTTCCCCCTTGAACCAAGAGTAACCAAACAAGGCTTGGGCACTAGATTCGGAGCGTGGTGAAGAATCAAAAAGCGCTTGGGGCGTTTCTTATTGTGTTTGCCAGCGCTTGTTTTGCCATGGTTCCGTTTATGGCGAAGAGCACCTACGACGAAGGCGCCAATGCGCTTGGCATGTTGTCCGCCCGCTTCACCATGTCGGCCACTCTGATGGTGATACTGCGTCTCATTTTCGTGCGCAACACCCCCTGGCCGCGCAGACAGCTACTGCCCGACCTACTTTCACTCGGTTTTGTAGGTCTCACTATCTGTGCCCTTACATATTTTTCTGCAATACGTGACATTGACACGAGCCTTGCCATTGTCATTTTCTATTGCAATCCTGTGATCGTGGTTCTTATTTCATGGTTGCTCTACAAGAAGAAGCCTTCCAAGAGCATCGTGTACGCATTGATGTTCACCATGGTTGGAGTCGGCATTACTTCCGGCGAAATCGGAAGCGGAAGCACGAAGGCAATTGTGCTTGTGCTGATCTCGTCTCTTGCCTATGTGTTTTATGCACTTGGTTGTTCACGTTCACTCAAGCACACCGACATGTTTACTGGCGTCACATTCGTCAACATTGGGGCGGCACTCGGATTTAATCTTGTAGCACTTGTCTCGCCAGGAAGCCTTCAAGCGGACTATCCCGACACCACCAAAGGCTGGCTCATCATTGTTGCACTCGCAATTGTTGGAACCGTGTTCCCCACTTCAACCTTCTTCATGGGTTTGAAGCGCATTGGAACAAACATGACTTCTATCTTCACCACCAGCGAACCAGTTTTCGGAATTGCATGCGGAGTGCTCATTCTGAATGAACAGCTTTCGCTCAACAGCGTGATTGGTGCAACGTTCGTTATTGGTGCACTACTGATGCTGTCGGTTGTTGAATCGCGTGCTGAAACCGTTACTGTCCACCAGTAACGGGATACTGCTCAATTACTTCCCGCAATTCCGCGACCACGACGTTGCGTAACTCGGCAATGGTTTTCCCAAGACGAACCACAACAAGATCGCGGTCGGGAATCACCATGATGTATTGGCCCTCGTAACCGGCTGCAACAAGACTGTTGCGCTCTCCTGGCAGCGTCCACCAGTGCGCCCCGTAGCCCAATCCAGTCAATTCATCAAACACATGCTGCTTGCGAGCGTGGTCCACCCAGCCTTCAGGCAATATCCGGACCCCGTTGCATACTCCGTCGCGAAGGTAGAGCAGACCAAATTTGGCGAAGTCTCGCGCGGTTGCATACACATACGAAGAGCCAACAAAGGTTCCTGCGGTATCGAACTTTGGCTCTGCCTTCATGCCTATTGCGCCTAACAATCGACTGCGCATGAAGCGCTCGATATTGGCATGAGAGCCTTTGGCATCGCCTAAATAGTTACCAAGTAGACGAGTGACGATGTTGGTGGTTCCCGATGAATACACCCATTCGGCACCTGACTTTGCGGCAAGCGGTTGCGCAATCGCATAACTCGCGATGTCGCTTTTTCCCGATCCAAACAACATCTCAATGACATCGGATGCATCGCCGTCTACATAGTCCTCCACCCATGACAGCCCAGACCGCATTTCCAGTAATTGTTGCAGGGTGATGTTGCGACGATCGTCTGCCTCCCACTCAGGAAACAAGTGGCTATCTGCAACGTTTAACAACCCATCCATCTGCGCAATACCGACTAGAGCATGAGTCATGCTTTTTGCCATAGACCAGGAAATGAGTGTGGTTTGAGATGTGACTTCTGGTGCGTATGTCTCCGAGACAACTTTGCCTTTATGCATTACCAGTTGAGCGAGGGTCACATTGTCGCTAGTCATTTTTGTGCCTCCAAAAATTTGGCAATGCACAGCACTTCGTCCATTGCATCGTTGCGCAACACGCCATGATCATCATGTACGCCAATAGGCGGAATGATGGCTTCTTGAACTTGCTTGCTTAACGATGAAAGCGGCATAAACAACTGATCTGCATTACGAGTGGAGGCAAGTACGCCGTTATCTACTTCGTACACAATGTTGTCGAACGAAACGGTGAACTTTCCTTGACTGCACAATTTCTCTGCTTGTTCCTGCCTACGCAATACCGTCTCAAAAGTTTGAATGCGGTCGCGCAGATAGGCCGCCTCTTCATATCGCTGCGCCTCGGAATGTGCATTCATCCGTTCGGTCAATGCATCGCGTACGAAACTGCTCTTGCCAGTAAGTGCATCAGCTGCCTGTTGTACAGCGTTGGCGTACGACTCTGGCTCTGCAGTTCCCGAACATGGGCATTGCGCAAGACC
>JBJOOQ010000093.1:0-5191 GCA_046051205.1 Actinomycetota bacterium | reverse complement strand
TCGAATTCCTACAGACAAGGGTTACCGATTTTTTGTCGACCACCTCACACCAAACGGAAAACTTGGCGTTGCAGATCAAATGAAAGTCGGCGAGTTCTTCGATACTGCAACAGGCCGCCTTGAGGAAACGTTGCAACGGACCAGCACGTTGCTTGCACAAATGACTAATTACGCAGCAGTTGTGCTTGGTCCTAAGAAAGAAGTTGCCGTCGTTCGTTCGGTGCAACTCGTTGGGCTGTCGGCGCATTTGGCCACAGCGGTAGTGGTGTTGTCGAACGGTGCAGTTGAAAGTGAACCAATTGAACTTGCAACCACCATTTCAGAAGATGAACTGCAGCGCACAACTGCGCATCTTTCTCGTTTGATGGTCGGCAAGGCGCTTGGCGACATGGCACATACTGCAGCAACTGGTGATGTCGTTATCGACACGTTGGCTAAGCAAGTGCTTGCAGCGATGAGCGGCCGCCGCACGGACGAGTCGGTGTTCGTTGGTGGCGCGTCGGCTATGGCCGAAGCATTTGACGCTGTAGAAATCGTTCGATCGGTTTTGCACACGCTTGAACAACAATTTGTCATGGTGTCGCTCGTGCGCGACATGTTAAACCGCGGATTGTCGGTGGCAATTGGCGCGGAGCACGGTGTGGAACCGCTTGCTGCATGTTCAGTTGTACTTGCTCCAGTGATTGCAGATGGCACCACGCTTGGAACCGTTGGCATTCTTGGGCCTACACGCATGAACTATCCACAAGCGTTAGCAACTGTTGAAGTGGTGAGCGATCGTCTCGGTCGCAGACTTGCGGATAGCTGAGGCGAGCGATGGCTGAAGATTTTTACGCATTGCTTGGCGTGTCGCGTGGAGCAAGCCCAGACGAATTGAAGAAGGCGTACCGTAAACGCGCTCGTGAGCTGCATCCAGATGCGAACCCAGGCAATGCAGAAGCCGAAGCGCAATTCAAGGAAGTGTCGCGTGCATACGAAGTGCTTTCGGATCCCGAGAAGAAAGCCCGATACGACCAGTTTGGTGAAGCAGGAATTGGTGGATCGGGTGGTGGAGGAGATCCATTTGGTGGCGCTGGTGGTTTCGGCGACATCTTTGAAGCATTCTTTGGCGGAGGGTCACCCTTTGGCGGTGGCCAGCGTGGCCCAAGCGGACCACCGCGTGGACAGGACATCGAAACAGTTGCAGATATCGCCTTTGAGGAAGCGGTGTTCGGTTGCCAGACAACGGTGAAAGCTCGTACTGCAGTTCGTTGTGACGACTGCGCAGGTTCTGGTGCAAAGGCCGGAACTTCGCCAACAACCTGCAGCGAATGCAATGGTGCTGGACAAGTGCGACGAGTTCGTCAGAGCATGCTTGGCCAAATGGTTACTGCACAAGCATGTCACCGTTGCAGTGGAACGGGTCAGAGCATTGCATCGCCATGCGCTCCATGCAAGGGCGAAGGTCGAATCATTAAGGAAGTTTCATATCCAATCGAGGTTCCTGCCGGTATCGATAGCGGTCAAACACTGCGACTCACAGGCAAGGGTGCAGTTGGGCAGCGTGGCGGAAGCGCCGGTGACCTCTTCGTGCATATGCGAGTTGCCGATCACGACATGTATCAGCGTGAAGAAGACGATTTGGTTACAGACATTGAAGTGTCCATTGCGCAAGCAGCACTCGGCGCAACAATTCAATTACCAACGCTCGATGGTGACGAAGTGCTCGATGTTCCATCTGGAACACAGCATGGCCGAGAGTTTGTGTTGAAGGGTCGTGGAGTTCCTCGATTGTCGCAGGGTGGACGCTCGCGCGGACGCGGCGACCTACGTGCACGAATCGTGGTTGCTGTCCCAACGAAACTCAACGATGCCGAGCGTGAACTGTTGCGCAAATTCGCCGAAAGCCGCGGCGAACAAGTCGCTACTCATGATGGCGGCCTGAAGTCGAAAATAAAGTCAGCATTTTCATGATCGATCTATTGCGCAAATCATCTGCGCATGTGTTCATTAACTCCCTTGCTTCTCCCGTCCTTGAGCAAGATGATGCCCATCACTTGTTAAAAGTTCTACGCATTACCGAGCACGATGTGGTGTCGGTGTGCGATGGTCGAGGAAGTTGGATTACCGCCAAGTTGGACAAACATGGCGAACTGCACCCGCTGAGCGAAGTGTTCACTTCTGCTCCGCGCAAGCACATGCTCTCGGTTGCGTTTGCGCCTGTGAAGGGTCAAAAGCCTGAGGTAATTGTGCAAAAACTCACCGAGCTCGGAATCGATCAGATCATTCCTCTTGCCCCAACGCGCAGATCTGTCGTGAAATGGGATGACGCTCGCGCAGCAAAGAATGAAGAGCGCTTGCGCAAAATTGCTCGCGAGGCATCAATGCAAAGTCGCCGAACATGGCTTCCATCTATTCACTCGATTACTTCACTGGCTGACGTTTTGGCAATGCCTGGTTGCGCAATTGCCGAACCGGGCGGAGTTGAAATCTCGCGAGAACATCACATTGTGGTTATTGGGCCAGAAGGTGGTTTCGCGCCTGACGAACTCACCACTCAGGTGCCGACTGTTTCGCTTGGGGAATCCATCTTGCGAGCAGAAACTGCTGCAATAGTTGCTGGTGCGCTCATGGTGAGGGCTGGCAGGGAGTCGCAATGAGTACATCGGAAAACGAATCACTCGATGAACTCAGTTTTGCTCGCTTAGTTGGCGAACGGCTTCGTCAAATTCGCCAGCAAAAGAAGTTGTCGCTCAGCGACGTTGAAAGCGCCACCAATCAAGAGTTCAAAGCCTCGGTCATGGGGGCCTATGAGCGTGGTGAACGAATGATTTCCGTTCCCCGCCTAGAGCGCCTCGCCAACTTTTACGGCGTAACGGTTGACCAGTTGCTTCCACGCGACAAGCAGCGCGAAGGGGACACCCAAAGCCAAAGTGCTGCACCGACAAAGTTGCGCATCGACGTGGCGAAGCTTTCGTTGCGCGAAGGCAAAGAGTTCAAGATGCTCGAACGCCTATTGCGCATGATTCAGGTGCAACGCCAAGACTTCAACGGCAAAGTGATCACGGTTCGCGCGCACGACACCAGAGCGATTGCGGTCATGCTGGATGTTGCGGTAGACGATGTTGGCGCAAAACTTGCCGAACTAGATCTACTCTTCGTGCCGCCAACTGCGTAATCGTTGATGAACCAATCAGCTGGTCTCCACGGTGTGTATGTGCACATTCCGTTTTGTGCCAAACGTTGTGACTATTGCGCATTTGCAACATTCACCGACAGGCATCATTTACAAGGTGAGTATGTTCAGGCATTGCGTAAGCACATTCGCTCACTAGTTGCAGAAGGTATGCCTGCAGCGACCAGCGTGTTCGTTGGGGGAGGCACACCAACCATGCTTCCAGCAGAAGAGTTACTGAGTGTGCTTGCAGAGATTCCTTTGGCATCGCGCGCAGAAGTAACTGTTGAGTGCAACCCCGATGACATCACGCTCGAGATGATGCAGCAGTACTTGCGTGGAGGTGTGAATCGGGTGAGTGTTGGCGTTCAGTCAACGGTTGATCATGTTCTGAAGTCACTTGGGCGTACACACAACCCAGAAAACGTTCAGCGTGCAGTGGCGCACATTAAACAAGCAGGCTTTACAACCTTCAATCTCGACATCATGTATGGGGCGGCAGGCGAAACCTTTGCCGATTGGAAGCAGACGGTGTCCGATGTAATCGCACTTGACCCTCCGCATGTGTCGGCGTACGGGCTTACCATCGAAGCAAACACACCGCTTGCATCTCAGCCAGACCGGCACCCCGATGATGATGATCAAGCCGATAAGTACGAATGGGTGGATGACCACTTCGCCAAAGCAGGTTTACTCAATTATGAAATATCTAATTGGGCAAAGCCGGGTCATGAATGCGCGCACAACTATTTGTATTGGATGCAAGGCAACTACGACGGAATTGGTTGTGCTGCGCACGCGCATAAGGATGGAACGCGCTGGTGGAACGTGCGCACTCCAGATCGATACATCGAAATGATCAACAATGGCGAGGCTCCAGTTTCGTCAAGCGAAGCACTTGACGATTCAACAAAATCCTTGGAGGAAATGCAGCTGCTCATTCGCACGCGTGAAGGAGTGCCCACATTGGCATTTTCCCCAGACGACCGCTCGCATCTTGAGGGTCTTATTGAATTAACTACCTCGACATGGTAGGGGTCCCGGGTTCGAGTCCCGTCGCGCCCACTCTTAGTTCGGTTGCGAATTGCGTGCGACCACTTCTTCTGATTCGCGCGCTGCTGCTTTAAATATTCCCTTACTCATCAGGGAAACCTCGGCTCTGCGTCGTTTGTCATAAATTGCCGCACGGTCGGCGTGAATCGCGCCATCTTCTGGTTCTGCCCAACCTGCAAGGTCGGCCAAATGGCACGCAAGGCGTAGGTCGTTGTCGGCAACGGAGAGTGCTCGTTTCATGAGCACATGTGCACCACCAGCAAGTGCAGCAAGTTCTTGTGCCACCACAACATCGGGTGCCGGCTTCAAGCGTGACGCGGCTCCGTCCCACCAACCTCCATACAGACGCCAAATATTGCGCACGACGAACTCTGGCTCATCGTAAAACGGGCGCATGTATGGCTTGTCTAAAACACTCTGTGGAACTTTGACCGTGTGAATAATTGCGTCAAGTGTTTCTCCAGCGTTCATCATGTCGATCACTTGCATCACGAGCGACTCAAGAGAGGACGCAATGTCATCAAGCACCATGGCGATTCGAGCTTTGCCTTCAATTGGTAGTCCGTGGGCGGGGAGCAGTAACTCTGGGCCTTGAGCAATCATGCGACGCAGTGCTTGAGCCCATTCGAGCGCATAGCGCTGAACTTTTTGCGGGTTGCCAGCATTTGGGTAATTCCAAATCACGAAGTCGCCGGTGAAGATCCATTTCTTCTCTGGAATCCAACCCCACAAATGGTCGTCGGTTTCGCCGCGTGCATGATGGAACTCCACTTGTGTGCCGCCGGCATTGATGGTGAGTTGTTCTCGGAATGATTCGTCCGTTCGCATGGTGGCTCGCGGCAAGAAGCGCTGCAGATTTGTGCCTTCGGGCGTGACACCGCCACCAATCATCTCGGCGATAGACCCTGTGACCACCACCGACGGTAAGTCGGGATTGAGCATCGCGTGCGCTCTGCGCATGGCCCCTTCGGTGCCTTCGCGCCC
>JBJOOQ010000092.1:0-5079 GCA_046051205.1 Actinomycetota bacterium | reverse complement strand
TCTTCTAGACAACATGCCGATGCTCTATGACGAAGTTGGTGGAAGCGAATTCTTTGTTCGCCTAGTTGATCGCTTTTACGAAGGCGTGGTGCAAGACGATGTGTTGTGGCCGTTGTATCCCGACCACGACGACTTGGCCGGAGCGCGCGAAAGACTCACGTTGTTTCTTATTCAGTACTGGGGTGGGCCAACGATCTATAGCGATGAGCGCGGACATCCGCGCTTGCGTCAGCGGCATTTTCCGTTTGCAATTGGAGAGTTAGAGCGCGACCGATGGATGCTGCATATGCAGGCTGCGGTGGATGAGTGCGCGACTGATCCCAATATTCATGCGCAACTCACCGAGTACATGGTCAACGCTGCGCAACACATGATTAATCGCTAGTTACAGCAAAGCGAAACAGGCAATTGCAGAAGCAGACGCCACATTGAGTGAGTCAACGCCATCGGCCATGGTGATATTGGCAAGTTGAGTGCACATCTCGAGGCTTGCATCGCTCACGCTCTGAGCCAAGTACGAGGGCTCGTTTGCCTTCAATGTGAATTGACCGAAGGTTGGTTACTTCGCGCGACTGATGGTGAGGCGTAAGGCCAATCGTGGTGAAACCAGATTGATGTAATTGGGCAAGAATTTCGTTGGTGTTAGCAAAGCGAGCGAAGCCAAGTTTGAACGTGGTTCCCATGCTGACACGCAGCGCTCTGCGAGAAAGCGGGTCTGAACTTGTTGAATCGAGCAGCAGTCCATCCCATCCAAGGGCTGCTGCGGTGCGCGCAATTGACCCAACATTGCTTGGGTTATCTACGCAGTCAAGAACAATCAGCCTGGTTGACTGCGCAATGAGGTCGTCACTTGAAACAAGCGGTGGGCGCTTAAACACACCAATCGCATCGAGTGGCACGCCAAGACCAGTTACTTCGCGGCGAATATCTGCGCTCGCAACAAGAGTTGTTCCACCAGCATTGTGCACGGCATTAGAGAACTCAGTAGCGCATTTTGGGTCGCATAACACCACATCGGGAACACATCCGGCTTCAAGCGCACGGTGCACAACTAAATCACCTTCTGCGATGAAGAGTCCTTCGTTTTGCGCCGACTTTCGTTGCGCAATGGTGGTGAGTTGTCGTTCGCGCCAGCGAAAAGCATTCAGCCTGGGGTCGAGCGCATCGTCAATCGTGACGATCATGAAGAACTAGTACAACCAGGGGAACGCGTCCCAATTTGGTTCACGCTTTTCGAGGAACGAGTTTCGTCCTTCCTCGGCTTCATCGGTCATATACGCAAGGCGAGTGGCTTCGCCTGCAAACACCTGTTGTCCAACAAGGCCATCATCAATCAAGTTGAACGAGAACTTCAGCATGCGCTGTGCGGTTGGGCTCTTGCCATTGATCTCTTTTGCCCACTGCAATGCGGTGGCTTCAAGTTCGGCATGGGGAACAACGGCATTAACCATGCCCATTTGGCGTGCGTCTTCGGCTGAGTATTCGCGACCAAGAAAGAAAATTTCGCGTGCAAACTTTTGTCCAACTTGGCGCGCAAGATACGCAGAACCAAACCCACCGTCGAAACTTGCAACGTCGGCATCTGTTTGCTTGAAGCGCGCATGTTCTTTGCTGGCAAGTGTGAGGTCGGAAACAACATGCAAGCTGTGTCCGCCACCTGCAGCCCAGCCCGGCACAACGCAGATCACGATTTTTGGCATGAAGCGAATGAGTCGCTGAACTTCCAAAATGTGCAGACGTCCGGTGCGACCTGGCTCGATGGTGTTTGCGGTTTCGCCATCTGCGTATTTGTAACCGTCTTTGCCGCGAATGCGCTGATCTCCGCCACTGCAAAACGCCCAGCCACCGTCTTTAGGCGAAGGGCCATTGCCGGTGAGGAGTACGCAACCGACGTCGCTCGACTGACGAGCGTGATCGAGTGCGGTGAAAAGTTCGTCGACGGTTGCAGGTCGAAATGCATTGCGAATTTCCGGACGGTTAAATGCGATACGAACCGTGCCGTGCGCTTTTGCGCGGTGGTACGTGATGTCGTTAAACGAAAAACCCTTGACTTCGTTCCACTGTGTTGGGTCAAAAATGTCAGATACGTGCTTGGTGCTCACACTCTTAGTGTAAGCCCTGCCACATGCGTGTTCGCTCGGCGTGCTCTGGGTATTGCGCAAGAAAGCGCTCTGCCCACTCCTTGTTTATCGAGTCGCCTTGTTTCTTGGTTTGTGGTTCAGGAACCACATCAATAGGCGTTTCGATGAAGGACATGACGCGCTTGATGGTGGCGTCCATGTCGCGAGTGAGTTGCTCATAAGTGATGTGCAGAGGAGTGATGTTGTTCTGGGCGAAGTACACATCCCAATCTGAGTTTTCATCAGAGATTCGATCGAGCGCGGCTGCAATTGCGTCTGCGTCGTACACAGGGTCGGCTTTTGTTGCCATGTTGCTGTTCCACGATTCGGATTGTGCGGCGCGCACAAACGAGATTGCCTGACGGAGTTCATCTTCGCGTGTGATGCGCACCCACTTCACTGGCACATTCCAAAAACTTGCGTCTACGCCCATGTCGAGCATGTGGCGCTTGTATTGATTCCAATGCATCTTCACACCGAAGACTCCATTGGCGGTGGTGTGCTGTTGGGCAATCGCGCTGAGGTAACGGCGCCACGAGGAAGAACTGAAATACGAGATGTCGCGCCAGGGGTAGCGACCAGTGAGTTTGCGCACTCGTGCAATTGGTTGGTGAGTGAGCTTGATTTTTGGTTGGCCGCACTCGCTACGAATTCGCTCAAAGTTTTTCGTTTGAATATTGAGGTATTCAATAGGTGTGCCCGCGAGATTGGTTCCTCGCAAAATGGAGCACAGCAGCGTGGAGCCAGTGCGCTCAACTGAAGCAATTGCCAAAAACGAGCGCGTTTCCACGCTGGAAGCCTAGAAGGAGGCCTCTTGCTGATACGGTTTTTACGCTTTACGAACAGACTCAAGGAGAAATTCCCCATGGCAAATGCACTCACCACCGCAGACTGGACCAAGCGAGCAGGCCAAAAGGTCGCACGCACCCAATTGTTTATCGATGGAAAGTTTGTTGACTCGGCAAGTGGAAAGACCTTTGAGTCCATTAACCCACGCGATGGATCAGTTATCGCACAAGTTGCCGAAGGTGATGTTGAAGACGTCAACCGTGCAGTAGCGGTTGCTAAGCGAACCTTTGAAGCAGGTGTGTGGAGCGAGATGGCGCCGCAGGATCGCAAGAACGTGATGTTGAAGTGGGCGCAGCTCATTCGCGAAAACGCTGAAGAGTTGGCACTCCTCGAAACGATGAACTGCGGTAAGCCAATTAGTGACTCACTCAATGTTGACGTTGCATCATGCGCAAACAACATTCAGTGGTACGCAGAAACGATCGACAAGTTGTACGGAGAAATTGCTCCGGTTCCGCGCGACAGCATTGCATTGATTGAGCGTGAGCCAATGGGTGTTGTTGGTGCAGTGGTTCCTTGGAACTACCCGCTCATCATTAGCTCGTGGAAAGTTGGCGCAGCACTTGCTGGCGGTAACTCCATCATCTTGAAGCCAGCGGAACAGTCTCCATTATCGGCGTTGCTATTCGCCGAACTTGCAGTACGCGCAGGTTTGCCTGAGGGCGTGTTCAACGTAGTGAACGGTTTTGGACCAAGCTGCGGTGGAACACTCGGCAAGCACATGGACGTCAACAAGTTGGCATTCACCGGTTCAACTGAAGTGGGCAAGTACTTCTTGAAGTACGCAGCAGAGAGCAATGCGAAGGCTGTGTCACTTGAACTTGGTGGCAAGACTCCGCACGTGGTGTTGAGCGACTGTCCAGACATTGATGCAGCAGCATCGGCAATTGCATGGGGCGTGTTCTACAACGCAGGCCAAACATGTCACGCGGGTACGCGCATGGTTGTTGATCAAAAGATCGAAGACGAGTTGCTCGACAAGGTTCGCAAGGTTTCAGAAACCATCATGCCTGGCGACACGTATGACCCAAGCACTGCAATGGGAACCATCGTTGACCGCGCACAGTTTGATCGCGTCAATGAATACATCGGCATCGGCCAAGCAGAAGGTGCAACTATTCACACCGGTGGAAAGCCAGTAGAGCCAACAAAGGGCGGCATCTACATTCCGCCAACCATCTTCCAAAACGTGAAGCCTGGAATGCGCATTGAAAAAGAAGAAATCTTTGGGCCAGTTCTTGGTTCAATTCGCGTATCAAACGACGAAGAAGCAGTGCGTATTGCCAACGATTCGCAATACGGCCTTGGTGCTGCATTGTGGACTCGCGATGTAAGCAAGGCACACAAAATTGCTCGTCAGTTGCGTGCAGGCACGGTGTGGGTCAACACGTTTGACCGCTCGTCAATCACCACGCCGTTCGGCGGTTTCAAGCAGTCAGGTACGGGTCGCGATCGTTCGATGCACTCCATCGAGGGCTACACGAACTTGAAGACCACCTGGATTCAGTTGTAAACATAAGTATTCATACGTATTCAAAGGGGAATATATGCGTTGCGGATTTATCGGTCTCGGTCACATTGGCAAGTTTCTTGCGGGCAGTCTTGTTCGTAACGGCTTCGAAGTCACCATCTTCGACCTCAACGCAGAAGCTGGCAAGCCGCTCGTAGCCAAGGGTGCAAAGTGGGCTAGTTCAATTAAAGAACTGTGCGATGCATCCGACACCGTGTTCACCTGCTTGCCATCGCCGCGTGCAATTGATGTAGTTGTTGCCGGACCTGGCGGCGTGCTTGAGTCACTTGCTGGCCGTGCAACTCCAGCTACATGGGTAGACATGAGCACGAATGACCAAAGCGAAACCATGCGCCTTGGCGAAATTGCAAAGTCAAAAGGCGTGCAAATTCTTGAGTCACCAGTAACGGGTGGCGTGCACAAAGCAGCACATGGCGACATCACGGTGCTTGTTGGCGGCGAAGACAAAGTTTTCCAAGCACATAAGCCGGCGCTCGCCGCAATGGGCAACCCGGTGTTGTACATCGGACCACTTGGCAGCGCAGCAGTAATCAAGGTCATCACCAACATGCTCGCGTTCATTCACTTGGTTGCAGCCGG
>JBJOOQ010000091.1:0-4902 GCA_046051205.1 Actinomycetota bacterium | reverse complement strand
CGCCACTGGTGCACGCGGAGCAGACCGCATGCTGGACCTCATGTTGCGCACTGGGCCATATGGCGATGGCTTTGGTGCGAACCCGAACGGCATCAGCCTGACCCACATGAAACAGCACCCGCACGGCATTGACTTTGGACCACTTGAGCCGCGCATTCCTGAAGCACTGCGCACGCCAAGTGGAAAAGTTGAACTAGCACCAGCACCATTGCTTGCCGACTTGCCGCGCCTTGCAAAATTGATGAATGAATTTAGCGATGATCAACTTGTGCTTGTTGGTCGTCGTCAAAGGTAAAGAACGTTGCACATTGCAAATGCATCCAAACGATGCACAACGTGTTGGTGTGAAAGAGGGAAGTGTTGCGCGCATTGTCAGCAGAGTTGGTGCAGTAGATGCAGTTGTTGAATTAACCAGCGACATTCGCGAACGTGTTGTCAGTCTTCCGCACGGTTGGGGTCACAACATGAGTGGTACACGCATGAACGTTGCTGCGAAACGAGCTGGTGTGAACTCGAATGTGCTCACTGATGAGAACGAAATGGATCCACTTTCGGGAAATTCGGTGATGAATGGCATTCCGGTCACGATTACGCCTGTTGGCTGATAGTTATCAACAGGTTGGATGAGGGTTGTCCACCGATAAAACCCACAATCCACAAGGGTTTCCACAGTTAAAAAATTAAATTCACAGGGTTATCCACTTCCTCCACACAGGGGTAACCCCGTATCCTTCCGACCAACGCGGCACTGAGACGTTTCGAGGTCATTTATGACTTTTTTATGTCAATTTGCGCGGATGTCTCGGCCCCTTATTCCATAAGGGTTAGAAGGTGGTCGCAGAACACGAGGATGATTGACAAAGGGTAATTACAGTGTTGTAATTGATCCCTACCAGTTGTGGGCGGATCTGCAAAGGGGACAGTTTCACCACAACATGTTGTGGTCTCGAAAAAGACCACGGCGAGTGGATGGCCTGACCCCCTTGGAAATCCCTCCAGAGCTGGTGGACTCAAGGTTTTAAGCGGTTTTATACATTCGAAAAAAATACGGAAGGCAAAGCAATATGTCACTCGCACCTGAGCGTCTCACCATCGGCATCGGCCGCAAATTCACCTCACCAGGCGTTCACCCATACGACCAAGTGGTCTGGGAAAAGCGCGATGCGCGCATCAACAACTGGAAGGACGGCACTGTTGCATTCGAACAGCTCGGCGTTGAGTTCCCTGTTGGCTGGTCGTTGAACGCAACCAACATTGTTACCCAGAAGTACTTCCGTGGAACACCAGGAACCCCAGAGCGCGAGCACTCATTGCGCCAGGTCATCGACCGTGTTGCTAACACCATTTCCGATTGGGGTATCGAGGGCGGCTACTTCGCCGACACCAACGAGGCAGAAGCATTCCGCGACGAACTGAAGTTCATCTTGGTTACACAGCGCGCAGCATTCAACTCACCAGTGTGGTTCAACATTGGTGTGCCGGGTGTGCCACAACAGGCAAGCGCATGCTTCATCCTTGCAACCGAAGACACCATGGACGGCATCTTGAATTGGTACCGCGAAGAAGGAATCATCTTCAAGGGTGGCTCGGGTGCAGGTATCAACTTGTCCAACATTCGTTCAAGTGCAGAACACTTGAAGGGCGGCGGAACCGCATCGGGTCCTGTCAGCTTCATGCGCGGTGCAGACTCATCAGCAGGAACCATTAAGTCGGGCGGCAAAACACGTCGCGCAGCAAAAATGGTTGTGCTCAACGTCGATCACCCAGACGTCGAAGAATTCATCTGGTGCAAGACCCGTGAAGAGCAGAAGGCACGTGCATTGCGCGACGCCGGCTTCGACATGGACCTCGACGGAAAAGATTCTTTCTCCGTTCAGTACCAGAACGCAAACAACTCAGTCCGCGTAAGCGATGAGTTCATGTACGCAGTGAAGGAAGACCGCGACTGGACATTCCGTGCAGTTAAAGATGGTTCACCAGTTCGCAGCGTTCGTGCACGCGACTTGTGGCGCCAAATTGCCACCGCTTCGTGGGAATGCGCAGACCCTGGTTTGCAATTCGACACCACCATCAACAAGTGGCACACCGCGCATGCAGCAGGTCGTATTAACGGCTCGAACCCATGCTCCGAATACATGCACATCGATAACTCGGCATGCAACCTTTCATCCATCAACTTGCTCAAGTTCTTGAGCGACGACGACATCTTCGACGTAGACGCATACCGTCACACCATCGAAGTCATGTTCACCGCGCAAGAAATTCTTGTTGGTAACGCCGACTACCCAACGGAAAAAATCGGCGAAAACAGCCGCTTGTTCCGTCAGCTTGGTCTTGGTTACGCAAACATCGGTGCGTTGCTCATGGCACTCGGTATGCCATACGACTCCACAGGTGGACGTGCATGGGCGGGTGCACTTACCTCAATGATGACGGGCCATGCATACGCAACCAGCGCTCGCATCGCCAGCCGCATGGGACCATTCGCAGGCTTCGCAGCCAACGAGCGCTACATGCTCAACGTGTTGCGCATGCACCGCGATGCAAACGCAGAAATTGACAACATCGATGTTGTGCAGCGCGACCTGGTCGACGCGGCAACACTCGCATGGGACAACGCAGTACGCGACGGCGAAGAGTACGGCGTGCGTAACAGCCAGGCAACAGTGCTTGCACCAACCGGAACCATCGGCCTCATGATGGACTGCGATACCACTGGTATTGAACCAGACCTCGGTCTCGTGAAGTTCAAGAAGCTCGTTGGTGGCGGAAACATGTCAATCGTCAACCAGACAGTGCCACGTGCGTTGAAGAACTTGGGCTACGAAGGTCCAGTTGTTGATCGCATCATTGCCTACATCGACGTGAATAAGTCAATCGTTGGTTCACCAGACTTGAAGGCAGAACACTTGCCAGTGTTTGCTTGCTCAATGGGCGACAACACCATTCACTACGAAGGTCACGTTCGCATGATGGCTGCAGCTCAGCCGTTCTTGTCGGGTGCAATTTCCAAGACGGTCAACATGCCAGAAGAAGCAACGATCGAAGAGATCGAAGAACTTCACATGATGTCGTGGGAACTCGGCATCAAGGCTGTTGCTATCTACCGCGACAACTGCAAAGTTGGTCAGCCACTTTCCACCGCCAAGAAAGACGGCGAAAAGGGAACAGCAGATGCAGCCGCAGCAGCAACGCAAGTTGTTGAGCGTGTAGTCGAGAAAATTGTCAACCAGCCAGTACGCCAGAAGTTGCCACGCTCACGTCGCGGACGCACCTTCGAATTCCGCGTTGCTGATTGCAAGGGCTTTGCAACAATCGGTGAATACGAAGACGGTCGCCCAGGCGAAGTGTTCCTCACCGTGTCGAAGCAAGGTTCAACACTTGCAGGCATCATGGACAGCTTCGCAAAGAGCGTGTCGTATGGCCTTCAGTACGGAGTGCCATTGCGCGCTTTCGTTGAAGCGTTCATCAACACCCGCTTCGAGCCAGCCGGCATGACCGATGACTCCGACATTCGCATGGCGTCATCCATCATCGACTACCTCTTCCGTCGTTTGGCAGTTGAGTACCTATCGACTGACGAGCGTGCAGAGCTTGGTATCTACACCCGCGAAGAGCGCATGCAGCCAACACTGCCAGGCGTTGAAGAGTCGGTAACCGACACCGCACAAGGCGTAGACGTCATCAGCGATCCAAAGACCATTCCATCGGTGCAAGAACTTGTTGCACAAATGGATGCGTCGGCACATGCAGCAGTAACACCAGCAAAGACTGGCGCGATCTGCTCATCATGTGGATCAGCCAACATGCAGCGCGCCGGTGCGTGCTACGTATGTGGCGATTGCGGATCCTCGAGCGGCTGCTCCTGATCTAACGCTGCGAAGCGCCAGTAAACGGAACTTCACATATCGTTGCCCGGCGCTCTGCGTCCGGAGCAACGAGTGTGAGATCTGTTCCTTGTGGTGCATATTCCAGCTCAACCATGCCAAGTGCAACGTTGCACTCCAGACGCGGTGACCACGTAATGGAAGTGATCTGACCAACCTTTTTGCCGTTGGCCATCACTGGCCACGGGTCGCGCTGACCAGGAACACGGTCGCCACCAACATTGAAACCAACAATGCGTTGCGGCAAACCCTGTGCTCGTTGCTTGCGCAGTGCATCAATACCAATGGCATCAATATCGCTGTCGAGTGAGCAGTACTTTTCGAGTCCTGCTTCAAGTGCGGTGTGTTCACGAGTGATGTCAGTTCCATACGTCATGAGTCCAGCTTCAATGCGCTCAATCAAGTTTGGGCAACCGGGGCCAATGTCGTACTTCGCACCAGCCTCACAAATGGCGTCATATAACAAGCCGCCAATTTCCCAATCATCAACCAAAATTTCGAAACCACCTTGTGCGCTCCAACCGCTGCGCGAAACGCGAAGTGGGTGACCGCGAAAGTTGAGAATTTCGAAGCGGAAGAACTTGATTGCACGAACTGCTTCTCCAAATACTTCGGCAACCACATCTTCGGCTTGTGGTCCTTGCACGGCAAGTGGGTTTACATCAATTTCACTCACTTCAACATCGAGTCCAAGACCAAGCGCTAAACCGCCAGCCCAAAACGCAACGTCGGAGTCGGAAATGGAGAACCAATAGCAATCCTCTGCAATGCGAAACACCACAGGGTCGTTGAGCAATTTGCCGTTGTGATCGCATAGGGGAACAAGCCCGCCGCGGCCAACGTCGTATTTGCGAATGTCGCGCACGGTCATCATTTGCGCAAGCTTTGCGGCGTCTGGGCCTTTCAACTGCACTTGACGTTCGCAGGCAACGTCCCAAATTTGCACAGACTTGCGCAAATGCCAGTAGTCCTCTTCGAGGCCACGGAAACGTGAAGGCAACAGCATGTGGTTGTA
>JBJOOQ010000090.1:0-4645 GCA_046051205.1 Actinomycetota bacterium | reverse complement strand
GCGTTCCAAATCGGCGCTGAGATGTCGTCACTTCGATATCTCAGCGCCGAATGGATCTCGGCCATGTCGGCCGGTGTGAGCGCAGACTCCACACTTTCGGCACTTGCTTCACAACACACCGTTGGACTTACTCAAGTAGTCACGGGAACTCCTTTCGGAGATGTCATCTATCACTTACAAGTTCGCGATGGTTCCGTTACATTCACATCTGGCGCGGCACCAACCGAAGACGTTCGCTTTACCGAGTCATATGAAACCGCAGTTGGCATTGCCACCGAACAGATCAACGCTCAAGAAGCATTCATTAAAGGTTTGATCGTGTTTACCGGTGATCATCAGAAACTGATTGATGCTGGCGATGTGTTTGCAGCACTCAATCCAATTTTTGATGCGGTGCGTGCATCAACCGAATTTATTTGAAGAACGGGTTCTCGCCAGTTGAGTGATCGGTGAGGTCGCGAACCTTGGTAATCATTGGCACTTTTGCCGACACCATTGATTGCACACCTTCAAGCATGGTTTGACGGCTCATTGAGCAACCGTGGCATCCACCACCCATGGTGAAGTACGCGGTTCCTTCTGTGTCGTGACCAGCAAAGGTGACAAAACCGCCGTGAGCAGCAAGCATCGGATTCACCTCTGCCGTAACAATGGTTTCAATTTCAGCCGACATTGCATCGTCGCGAACTAAGCCTTCAACCTGTGGAGACTTTGGCTTATTCGGATTACGAATGAGCAATCCCTGCGTTTCCGAATGATCAATCGTTGCGCCTTGGAACACATCAATGTCTTTTCCAGGAACGATGATCTTTAATCCGTCAATTGTGCGTACTTCATCGCTGAATGCGGCCTTAGTAAAAAAATCAAACGACAAGTCATAGCGGAAATCTTCGCCTGGCTCCGACAGAATTTCGAGGCGTAATCCGAGTTGCGCACCTTCGGCTTCCGCATCCCGCAGTTCAAGCAACTTCACATGTGCTTCCGGCGTGATCGAAACGATCGTGTCTGTCTTGTCGATCTCTGAGGTAGTACTAGCGAAAGGGCTCACAAGGAAAAGGCTACCGTCATGAGGGTTAGGAGCGCCTAACTGTGGCATTCTTAACAGATGAATAGCGGTAGTAAAAAAGCCATTTATGCAGCGTTTTTCGCCAACTTCGGTATAGCAATCGCGAAGTTCACCGGAGCAGCCATCACTGGCTCGGCTGGTCTTCTTGCCGAAGCAGTTCACTCACTCGCCGATACTGGAAATCAGGCGTTACTTCTGGTGGGTGGCAAGAAAGCACAACGTAAAGCAACTGAACAGTTTCAATTTGGATACGGTCGCGAACGATACTTTTGGTCGTTTGTTGTTGCACTCGTACTGTTCAGCATGGGTGGCCTATTTGCACTCTATGAAGGCATCCAAAAACTCATTCATCCACACGAGTCCAGCAGTCTTGAAATTGCAGTTGGCATTTTGGTTGTCGCGATATTTCTCGAAACCTATTCTCTTAGCACGGCGGTGAAAGCAGCCAACAACACGAAGCCTAAAACTATGTCGTGGTTTCGATTCATTACAACCACCAAAGAACCCGAGCTTCCAGTGGTACTACTTGAAGACATTGGTGCCGAGGCTGGCTTGTTCATCGCGTTATTCGGAGTAATCACTGCTCACTTCACTCACAATGCGCGATGGGATGCCGCTGGCTCTATTGCAATTGGTCTGTTGCTCATCGTCATTGCTCTTTTCCTCGCAATTGAAATGAAAAGCTTGTTATTGGGCGAATCTGCCCTGCCAGAGGAACAAGAAAGAATTGCGAACGCATTAGTTGCCGATGCATCAGTGAAACGCATTATTCACATGCGGACTTTGCACCTTGGACCAGACGAGATTTTGGTTGCAGCAAAGATTGACTTTGGAGTAATTATTAATGCGCAGGATCTAGCAACGGCAATCGATGCCGCCGAACGTCGCGGTCGTGCGGCCTCAAATTCACGACTCACCATTTACATCGAACCTGGCATCTCCCGTTAAATATTGTCGGGCATAATGGAAAACATCAGTTCAATCACTGCAGTTGTTGTCCTTGGCGGAAACCCCCCGACTCGAGCTATTAAGCAGTACATTCCCGCGCATCAACTCGTCATCGCGGCAGATTCCGGTCTGCATGGTGCAATAGATCTTGGGCTTCGAGTGAACGTGGTCATTGGCGACATGGACTCGGTAGACAAAGCAGTGCTTGCAGCCGTAGAGGCAAACGGCACCACAGTCACTCAGTTGCCACGCGATAAAGATTCCACCGATGCCGAACTTGCACTGCTGAAGGCAGTAGAAATGGGCGCGACAAAGATTGTGCTAATAACCAAGGGTGGTGGCCGTCTTGACCACGAACTCGGCGTGTTTGCGGTGTTACAAAACCCAAGCCTGCGTCATTGCACCATTCAAGCAATGTGGGATCACTCCATGCTGCACCTCATTCATGGCCCTGCCTCAGTGACCATTACGGGCAAACAGGGCTCAAACGTTGGGCTTATTGCAGCCGGCGGCGCGGCATCTGGGATCACCACTCATGGTCTGAAATGGGCCCTTGCCAACGAAACTCTTGCCCCACATTCATCGCGAGGAATAAGCAACCAACTCTATGAAGAAACTGCAGTAATTTTATTGCAGGAAGGTTCGCTGTTCGTCGTTCAGTCAAGTGCCCTCAGTAACTGAAAGTTGTACCCCCATGAAAAGATTTTCCGCAATTGCGCTCAGCGTGCTGCTATTCGCTGCTTGTTCAGGCTCGTCAGATAACGATTCGTCAGAGTCTGACGGACCAGTCACGTTGACGTTGCTCACCCATGATTCGTTTACTCCAAGTGAAGGAATCTTTGATGCCTTTACTGCAGAGACCGGAATAACCGTAAATGTCGTTCGTAGCGGAGATGCTGGCGAACTCGTTTCAAAGGCCGCACTTACTGCCGGCAACCCCGAGGGAGATGTGTTGTGGGGAGTGGACAATACGTTGCTCTCTCGCGCACTCGATGCCGACATGTTTGAGTCGTACGAAACCCCAAACCTTGCGACAATGAACGAATCGGTATTGCGAGATATTCCAGGGCATGAAGTAACACCAGTTGATACTGGTGACGTGTGTATTAACTATGACATCGCGTGGTTCAAGACCAACAACATTGCTCCGCCCATGACGCTGGATGCCCTTGCAAGCAGCACCTATGCAAACTTGCTTGTTGTACCAAGTGCAATTACTTCTTCGCCTGGCCTTGCATTCTTCCTTGCCACAGTTGCCGAATTTGGTGAAGATGGCTGGCAGGACTACTGGAAATCATTACGTGAAAATGGCGTGTTGGTTGTAGACGGTTGGACGCAGGCATACAGCACCGAGTTCTCGGGATCGTCTGGTAAAGGTGAACGCCCAATTGTGGTGAGTTACAGCAGCAGTCCTGCAGCTGAAGTGCTGTTTGCAGACCCTCCAACCGATGTTGCTCCAACGGGTGTTGCTCCCCTTACATGCTTTGGACAAATTGAATACGCAGGAGTACTGCGCGGAACGAAACACAAAGCAGAAGCCCAACTGCTCATTGACTATCTCACCGATATCACTTTCCAAAGCGACTTGCCACTGACACAGTTTGTGTTTCCTGTAAATGCAAATGCAACTGTTCCAGAGACGTTTACGCGGTATATTTCGCGACCTGAAAGTCCGCTCACCGTTGAGTTTGATGTGATTGCAAAAAACCGCACAGCCTGGCTTGACGAGTGGTCAACAATAGTTTTTAAGTAGACCATTCAAATGATTACCTCGCCGTACCCCAAGAGCACGCGATTGCTAATCATTGCTCCAGGCTTGTTTTTGTTGGTTTTCTTGGCAATTCCGACTGCGGCAATTGTTCAGCGTGGTGCAAGTGTCGATGCATTCGCAAGCATCATTTCAAACGATGGTTTTAGAAAAGTTGCATGGTTCACCCTGTGGCAAACCGTTTTGAGCACCGTGCTCACCATTGCATGCGCACTTCCTGTGACATTCATTCTTTCACGCTTTTCGTTCACGGGAAAGCGACTACTCCTCGCGCTCATTACCGCGCCGTTCCTGTTGCCCACCGTTGTTGTGGGAACGGCACTGTTTGCACTACTTCCCAGCCAGACGCACTACACCGCTTTCGCCATCATCATTGCGCACGTATTTTTCAACATCGCGGTGGTCGTTCGTTTAGTGATGCCACGGTGGTCACAAATTGACCCGGAACTGATTCATGCGGCACACACACTCGGTGCTTCCACCCTGCACACGTTTCGCACCATCACGTTTCCCCTCATTCGACCTGCTCTTGGTTTTGCCAGCACTGCGGTGGCGTTGTTCTGCTTCACATCATTTGGCGCAGTTCGCATTCTTGGTGGGCCTGCATACTCAACACTTGAAACCGAGATTTATGTTCGATCGGTGCAACTTGGTGACCTGAACGGGGCTGTTGCAATTGGCATCATCCAAACTATTTTCCTTATTGGCGTGTTGTACGCCTGGACAAAGTTTGGACGACATCACACTTCGCCGCTAACCGTCAACATTCAGGCACCAAAACCAACTGGGACTTCACAAAGAGTTGTCGTCACCGGCATTGCTGTCGCGACCGGACTCCTGGCATTACTGCCGTTGATTGCAGT
>JBJOOQ010000089.1:0-4679 GCA_046051205.1 Actinomycetota bacterium | reverse complement strand
GCTGCAGTTACTGCTGAGTCTGAACCACCAAAATCGGTGAGATTTGCTTTGAAGTCTGCTTTGCCCTTTGATGAGCCGCCACCCGGGTTTGCATAGGTGACGTTGTCGCCAGTTTTTGCGTTGTAGTTCACTGTCGCGTTTGCGAGGAAGTTTTGCGGGAATGTTGCACCCGAACCACTTGCGCTTTCCGCAAGTGCTACCGATGATGTTGCAAGTGAAGCAACGACTGAAACGCCGATTGCTGCAACAACTTTACGAATATTTCGCATGTGTTTTTGATCCTTTGTTTGGGTCTTCTGACAAACAAGACCGTACAAAGTTGGGCTTACAACCAGATATCAACCGGGTTGACCCTTGCCTAACACTTAGTGAACTGTTGGTAAACGATCAGCCGAACTTGCCCTGCACGTAATCTGCGGTGCGACTGTCGTTCGGGTTCGTAAACATCTTGCGTGTCTTGTCAGCCTCAACCAAATAGCCAGGGCCCCCGTCGGTAAGGAAAAACGCGCAGTAATCGCTGACGCGGCTCGCTTGCTGCATATTGTGCGTAACAATCACCACGGTGATTTTTTCGGCCAATTCTTTAATGGTCTCTTCAATGCGAAGCGTGCTGCCTGGGTCGAGAGCCGAACATGGCTCGTCCATCAACAAAACTTCTGGCTCAACGGCAAGTGAACGGGCAATGCACAAACGTTGTTGTTGGCCACCTGAAAGCGAACCACCGCTTGCATCTAAACGATCCTTTACTTCCTTCCACAAACCTGCTCGGGTAAGGCACTTTTCCATCAATGCCTCTTCGTCATCCACTTTGATGTGTGCAAGCTTGAGACCAGACAACACATTTTCGCGAATCGTCATGGCTGGAAATGGGTTTGGCTTTTGAAACACCATGCCGATTTTCAAGCGCATTGCAGCTGGGTCTACTTCGCGGGCATAAATATCTTGACCATGAAGACGAACTTCTCCCGCCATTGCTGCACTTGGAATGAACTCGTGCATACGGTTGAGCAATCGAAGATACGTTGACTTTCCGCAACCAGATGGCCCAATGAGTCCAGTCACGCTGCGTGCAGGGAACTGCAGCGAAACTCCCGCAAGTGCGTGATGTTCGCCAAACCATGCATGAGCATCACGAGTCTCTAAACCAGCAAACTCGGTTTCGAGCACTGCAGTATTTGAATTTGTATCAGTCATTGGAGTTCCCTTTTGTTCACTTCGTACAGAGATATCTACTTTTTCCATTGTTAACGCTTGTCCTTACCTGCAATGAAACGTGCAAGCGAAAACAGTCCAAACACCAGCAACAGCAGAACGAGCGAACCCGTCCATGCGCGATTGATGGAGTTCTCAGTTCCAATCTGCAGCATGCCGAAGATGTACATCGGCAACGAACCAATTGGCCCTTGGATTGGGTTGAAGGCAAACGATGTATTCGAGAGCGCAGTCAACAACAACGGAGCGGTCTCCCCAATGACACGCGCAACTCCCAAAATTCCTGCGGTAATCAATCCGCTACGCACTGTTGGCAACACGATCATCAACGTTGAACGCCACTGACGTGCGCCGAGCGCGTAACCGGCAGAACGCAAATCGTCTGGAACAAGTTTGAGCACTTCTTCAGAAGTTCGTGCCACCGTTGGCAACATAAGAATTCCTAATGCGAATGCACCTGCAAGTGCGCTAAACGTTCCCGAAGCATCAACGAACGTGGTGTACACAAAGAGACCAGCAACGATTGATGGAACTCCACTCATTGACTGAATGACAAAGCGAACCAACCCGCTAAATCGACCACGAACCTCGGTGACATATACACCACTCAAAATTCCAAGTGGCAAGGTGATTACGGTGGCAATAAGCACCATCAGGAATGAGCCGACAATTGCGTGCGCGGCACCACCCATGTTGAGGAAATCATCTGGTGTCGTTGTGCGCATGTCTGAAGTGAAGAAGTTCAGGCGCAGTCCCTTCACTCCCTTTAACACAACACTGGCAAAAATAGAGATCCACGGTGTGAACGCAATGACTGCAGCAGCCAAAATAATCAGGTGGGCCTTTGCGTTTTTGCGTTCTTTCGTTTGCAATTTTCGGTTCTTAATGAACGTAAATACTGCTGCGAGCGTGAACAGCACTACCGCCCAACCATCTGGACCCGCGAAACCAGTCAATAGCACGATTGCGTACGAGATCAGTGCGCCAAGTAAAAGTGTTATCGCACTGCGACGACGAACCGACTTCTCTTTTTCCCATGGACGGGTTGGCACTGCCTGCATGCTCATGCCGCAGCACTTTTTGTGGATCGAGTAACAATTGCCGACGCCACCATGTTTACGGTGAGCGTGAGCATGAAGAGAACAAATCCAGCGGCAACGAGTGCTTTCAACTCATCAGGTGTGGCTTCACCAAACTTTGTTGCAATTAGCGAGGCAACGTTGCCACCCTCTGATTCCAAAATTTTGAAGGTGTAACGGAAGTTGATGTTCAGCAACAAATACACCGCGATGGTTTCACCTAGCGCGCGACCAAGACCAAGCATGGCGCCACCAACGACACCACTCTTGCCGAATGGAATAACCACCGTGCGAATTGCACCCCACTTTGTGCCGCCCAATGCGTAACACGTGTCAACTAATTCTCTTGGCGTACGTGAATAGACCTCGCGCGCAACTGAAGTGGTAATTGGAATAACGAGCGAAGCCAGAACACATCCTGCAACAAATGGGCTGCGACCAAAATTGTCAGAGATGGTGCTGAAGAGCGGGAACCAGCCAAGTCGATCAGCCAGGAAGTATGACCAGCGTTCTCCAAAACTGGTGAACACCTGCACACCCCACAATCCAAAAATGAGCGACGGAATTGCTGCAGCAAGATCGAGTAGCCCAACTAAAACTCTGCGTACTTTCTGTGGTGCATAAAACTCCAAATACAGCGCACCAGCCATCGACATCGGCACCGCGAACACCAACGCAATGAGCGAAACAATCATTGTTCCAACAAGCATCGGCCCGATTGAGAAGTCGTTCGGAATTACTCCGTCTTCACTTCCCGCTGTCCAGTTTGAACCGGTAAGAAACTTGAACCCTGAAGAACTAAATACCTCAACACCACGCGCAAACAAAAATGCGCCGATGAGTCCAAGTAACAGAAGTGAAGTTAACGCTCCAGCGGTAACAATTCCGCGAAACACTTTGTCTCCCCGACTATGCACCACATGCATTTCACGCTTGATTGGCGGGGCGATTGACACGCCCGAAGTCTGTCAGTGAAGGGTTATTTGGAGGTGAGGTTTAGGTGAACGACAGGTAAACAGTTACGCCGAAAGCGCCGCGGCAAATGCTTCGGGTTGGGGTGTTTCGACCCCAATAATCGCTGGCTTGCCAGACGTCGTCACCACCAGTACCTGTTTGGCCCGATAAACCGACATGAAGGCGCGACTGCCCTGAGGCAGCCCCACCTTTTTGCTCACCGAAAACGTGCCCGCACAGACCACCCCTGGCAGATAGCTACCCCACAACCGCAGCCTCAACAGGCGAATGGTTGCCTTGCGATCGAACACCTTGGCCGAAGTAATGATTGATCGACTGACCACCAGCTTGCGCTTGAGCGCCCACAAAGCATCAATGCCCGTGAGCGTAATGATCAGTTCGTTGTGAGTGACTTGAGTGGTAACCGCCATGCGGTAACAACATTACTTCGCTGCAGCGAAACCAGCTTCCAAGTCGGCGAGGATGTCGTCGATGGTCTCGAGACCAACCGACAAACGCACAAGACCCGGGAACACACCAGTTGATTTCTGCTCTTCTGGTGTTAGCTGACTGTGAGTTGTCGATGCTGGGTGAATGACCAAACTGCGCACGTCGCCAATGTTGGCAACGTGACTGTGCAACTTGAGGCCTGCAACAAACTTCTGACCAGCTTCAACGCCGCCCTTGATGTTGAACGCAAGCACTGAACCGAAGCCCTTGCCCTTGCCGTACTTCACTGCACGGTCGTGCCACTTGCTGGTCTTCAAACCTGCATAGAACACTTCTTCAACTTGTGGATGCTTGGCCAAGAACTCGCCAACTTTTTGAGCGTTCGCCCAGTGGCGTTCCATGCGCAACGACAATGTTTCAAGACCTTGCAAGAAGTTGAAAGCGTTGTCTGGAGTTGTTGCCATGCCGAGGTCGCGCAACATTTGCACGCGTGCCTTAATGATGTACGAACCTGCACCAAGTGCTGGCCAATATGCAAGGCCGTGATACGACGGATCTGGCTCGGTGAAGTTCGGGAACTTTTCGTTCTGGCTGAAGTCGAACGTTCCACCGTCAATGATTGCTCCACCGATTGATGTTCCGTGTCCGCCAATGAACTTGGTGAGTGAATGCACGACGATGTCTGCACCCCACTCGAGTGGGCGAATGAGATACGGAGTAGGAACGGTGTTGTCCACAATGAGTGGCACGCCAACTTCGTGCGCAACTTTGCTGATGCCTTCAATGTCGAGCACATTGTTGCGTGGGTTTGCTAACACTTCGCCGTAGAACGCTTTCGTGTTCGGACGTGCTGCTGCTTTCCACTGATTCAAATTGTCTGGGTCGTCAACGAACGTAACTTCAATGCCCATCTTTGGCAACGTGTAGTGGAACAAGTTGTATGTTCCTCCGTACAAGCTTGGTGATGCAACAATGTGCGAACCA
>JBJOOQ010000088.1:0-4749 GCA_046051205.1 Actinomycetota bacterium | reverse complement strand
GATCTTTGCTACGCCGACGACTGATGGCTCGTGACCAAGTTCAGTCATGAGACGATCTGCAGGACCCTTTAGCGCCGCGCCATTCACAATTGGCGAAATTGCACACACAGAATCGCGACGCGAGGAAAGAACGTCATCAACTCCTGCAAGCGATCGAATCGGCGCAATGGAAACGAGCGGGTTGGATGGCGCGATCAAAATGGAGTCAGCGCTTGCAAGAAGGTCCAAATCATTTGGCTTTGCTGTCTGTGATCCCACAAACATGACGGCCGATACCGCAACGCTGTGGCGGTGCTTCACGAAGTATTCCTGAAAACTGACTTCAGACCCAGCGCTACCAGCCGCACAGTCTTCTGCAAGCGTGATCATGGTTCTCACGCTGTCATTGGTCATCGGAACAAGTTGCAGACCCAGTCCCCAAGCCTGAGCAACCTCGCTTGTGACTTGCGAAAGTGTTGCGCCTTCAGCAAGACGCGCGGTTCGGTAAAAGTGCGTTGCTAAATCTTTATCGCCGAGATTGAACCAGGTTGGCGCTGCGTGTGAATCAAGTGGACGGATGTTGGCGTATCTAGACAACGCATCCATCGCCACCCACGTTTCGTTCTCGAGTCCCCAGCCACGTTCAGGGTCAATTGCCCCAGCAAGGGTATATGTAACCGTGTCTAGGTCTGGCGAAATATGTAATCCGTGGAGCACGGTGTCGTCACCGGTATTCACGATTGATGTGACATGTTGGGGCTTGACTTCGAGCATCAGCCCGCGAAGAAAGCGTGCAGCACCAACGCCACCTGCAAGAACAGCAATCACGCCAGTGATCGTACTGATAGATTTGAATGCATTATGAAAAAAGCCTTCATCACCGGAATCACTGGCCAAGACGGTCGCCACCTTGCAGATCTGCTGCATTCCAAGGGGTACAAGGTGTACGGCATGATGAAAGGGCAAAACAATCCGCGTGCAGAAATGCTGCGCGACGAGTTTCCATTCATTGAGATTGTTCCAGGAGACCTCACCGACCTCACAAGTTTGGTGACGGCTCTTGAATATGTGCAGCCAGACGAGTTTTACAACTTGGGTGCTATTTCCTTTGTGGCGATGTCGTTCAATCAGGCAGAACTCACGGCAAATGTCACTGGGCTTGGTGTGCTGCGTGCGCTTGAGGCAGTTCGAATGGTGGGTGGGGCACAGAACAACCCGATTCGCTTTTATCAAGCATCATCTTCAGAAATGTTTGGCAAAGTGCGTGAAGTTCCGCAAACCGAGATGACCCCGTTCCACCCACGCTCGCCATATGGAGTTGCCAAGGTGTTTGGTCACCACATCACCATGAACTACCGCGAGAGTTACGGGCTGTATGCGTGCTCTGGAATTCTGTTTAACCACGAAGGACCACGTCGCGGACTCGAGTTTGTAACCCGCAAAATCACCAATACTGCAGCACGCATCAAACTCGGTGTGGAAAAAGAACTTGTGCTCGGCAACACCGATGCGAAGCGCGACTGGGGCTATGCAGGCGACTATGTGAAAGCAATGTGGTTGATGTTGCAGCAAGACCAGCCAGACGACTACGTCATTGCAACTGGCGAAACGCATTCCATTGAGGAATTCCTCACTCTTGCTTTTGACAAGGTCGGGCTAGGCGACTGGAAGCCGTATGTGCGCCATGACGCCAAGTTCCTGCGTCCCGCAGAAGTGGATCTGCTTATCGGCGACCCAGCGAAGGCGAAGGCAAAACTTGGTTGGCAGCCAGAGGTGAACTTCGAGCAACTCGTTGCCATGATGGTCGAGCACGATCTCGAATATGAAGGCCGTCGCCTCAGCAAGTAGTTATTCGAGCGGGCGCTCGGCAAGTGCATCGATAATTGATGCATCATCAAACATCACATCACCTGACATTTTTTGCTTAAGTGAAACGACAAAGATTGCTAGTGAAACTAGCGAACTCGCCACGAGTGCAAGCTCCACTCTGAGATAGAGATCGTTGCTCGATAGCCAAGCGACAACTGCAAAAGTTACGAAACCTGCACACCAGCCAACTGCAACGCGAGCATGACCGCTCAACGCAATAACGGCCTGGGCAATTGCAAGAGCAAGCATGTACAGCGCGCTAGCAAATGCGAGCAAGGTCATCGTTCGTCGGTCAATTCCACCGTCGTACACGAGTTCGAGTACCCATGGTCCAATGACAAAAGCGCCAATCGTGCCGAGCACTCCAACTGATGTAACGAGAATCAAGAGCTGCCTTAAGCCGCGATTGAACTCGGAAAGTTTCCGTTGTGCAGCAAGCCGAGCGAGACGTGGTAGCAACGCTGCTTGCACTGCTTGAAAGAGGAACAATGGAATGCGCGCAAAAATCACGGCGTTACCAAATCGGGTGACAAGTTCTGGTGGTGCATCGTGGCCAAGAATGTCAACAGTGATTGGTCCGGCGTTCACGAGCGCAGCAGCAAACAGGGAACCGAGAAGCAACCAACCCAAGTTCGGAGTTACCTCCGCCCACGTTGCTTCTGGGCCGGGTTCTGTTTTTAGTTTCCCGCTAAACGCAGCAATGAGAACACCGACTACTGGTGAAAGAGCAATAGTCAGTGCATATGCGCCAATGTTGGTTACTCCTGCAATCCACAGCGCTGCACAACTCAACACTCGAATCGCGCCATCAAGACCAATGATGAGGCTGTAGGTACCGAACCGTGCGTTACCCGAGCAAATTCCTCGAGCGAGGTGCATCGGTGCATATGTTGCGAGCGAAAGCAGGAGGCACCATGTGATTACGTCGTTGCCATCAAACAAGTTGCTATTGATTTGCGACGAAAGTGCGAAGACAGCAATGCAGAGTGCAACAAAAATGATGACGGTAATTTGCAGGACGCGCTTAACGATGGGCAATCCACCTTGACCGATAGCGCGACGGTGTGAAAGTGCTCGACCAACTTCTTGTTCAATTGGTAGGAAGAATCCAGGAATCAGCGCAAACGCAATGAACCACATTGCAACAATGGGTTTAAATCCATCTTGACCAAGCGCTTGCTGGCCAATTTTGAAAAACACATATGCAGAAACGCCAGCGATGAATAGGCCGATTCCAACTGAAGCAGTGCCCTCGGGGAGGGCAATTTTCGAACTAGCTGTGCTGTTCGGTGGTTGGTTTTCTGTTGGAGACAAGCCTTCGTAGGTTAGTGATTGCTGATGTTGCTTGAGTAACCGCTTCTTCGGCGACTGTAGGCAGTTTCGCCCGAATTTCAGCGATCACTTCTTGGCGACGTACTTGAGTTTTTTGGAAGGCAAGAACGCCAAAACCAACAGTGGTATATGCAGCGTCTTTAGCCATTTCCTTTGCGCGATCAGATGGGATACGTGGAAGTTGACTGAGCACCTTCTGGGCGTCGATCTTGGTGAGATCAAGACTTGGAATGGTAGGAAACTTGATGTTCGGAATTTTCACGGGGTTCCTTTGGTTACGGGGTATGAATACCTTGTGCTAACTAGGGTAACCCGTAGTGCTAACTATTGCAAGCAGTAACGACGGTTCTGTGAAATGGGGTCTCTAGGGCAGCCAACTAGCCTGAATGAGCCGTGATGAATACCGACCTTTTAGCCGAAGATGCGCGGTCCCCAAGGCGGGCTCTGGTCGCCCCACCAGTTGTGGCCAGCATGGTGGTCTATCGGCCCGGCCCGTGGTTCGAGGAGTCACTTCGGGCCCTTGCCGCCCAAACGTACCCACAGTTGCAAACCCTGTTCTTTATCGTTGGCGGCAATGTGCATGGCGTTGACGGATTCGAGGTCGACCTAACCGAACTCATTCATTCTGTTTTGCCTCAAGCTGTGGTCCGTCAAATTGAGGGCAATCCAGGCTTCGGGTTGGTGTCCAATGAAGTTGCCCGGCTTGTCGACGGAGAGGGTGGCTTCTTTTGCCTGTTGCACGACGACGTGGCACTTGAGCCAGAGGCAATTGAGCGTCTCATCGAAGAGACCTATCGCTCCAATGCGGGTCTTGTTGGCCCAAAGCTCGTGGAGTGGGACGACCCAACTATTTTGCAAAGTGTTGGGCTGAACGTTGACCGAATTGGCGAAGTCGAACAGCTGATTGGCGAAAACGAAAAAGATCAAGAACAACACGACAGTGTGCGTGACGTGTTTGCGCTTTCTTCAGCCTGCTTACTCATTCGATCGGACTTGTTCAGGGAACTTGGCGGCTTTAATCGCAGAATTGATTTCTTCGGAGAAGACCTAGACCTTTGTTGGCGTGCACATTTGAGTGGTGCCCGAGTGTTGATTGTTCCTTCAGCAAAGGCGCGTCACAGAAACGGTATTGATAGTCGAGCCGCCGACATGGCGCGGACCTCTGCTCAAGCGCGCAATCGTGTTCGCACAGTGGTCTCGCTTTCGGGTGGCTTGCAACTTCCATTTGTGATGCTGCAGATGTTGGTTGCCTCTGTTGTGCAAGTTGTTGCAGGGGTGTTTGGCGGAGGATTCACAGCGGCTCTTGCGTCACTTCGCGCATCGCTTGCAGTAGTAATTGATTTGCCATACATCATTCGTCGGAGGTCTGAAGTACGGCCACTGCGTCGTGTTTCAGCAAGCGAGATACATGATTTGCAGGTTTCAGGTAGTGCGAGATTTTCGTCGTTTGTGCGACGTCGTAGTAAGCGAATTCAGCAGGCATCGCTGGCTCAGAAAGATCGCAAGAATGCGGTGAGCCATCAGCGCTTCGTTACCAATGTGTTTATTGCAGTTGCGGTTTTTGTGCTT
>JBJOOQ010000087.1:0-4837 GCA_046051205.1 Actinomycetota bacterium | reverse complement strand
GCAGAAGTCAAAGCAGCAGAGCGAGATGGTTTCGCCTCATATTGGCAATCACAAATTTTTGGTCTTGATGCACTGAGCACGCTTTCAGTTGTGGGCCACCAGGTTCCTCGAATCGAACTTGGAACCAGCGTTATTCCGACGTATCCACGCCATCCGATGATGTTGGCGCAACAAGCGCTCACAGCGAACCAGGCAAGCGGCGGTCGCTTGTGTTTGGGAATCGGCCTTAGTCACCAAGTAGTCATTGAAGGAATGTTGAATCTTTCGTTCGATAAGCCGTTGCGTCACATGAAGGAATACCTTTCGATCCTGATGCCATTGATTCACGATCAAAAGGTTTCATTCGCTGGTGAAACACTCACCACGCATGCCGAACTCACCATTGGAAAGCCACAAAGCTGCGATGTTGTCGTTGCGGCACTTGGGCCACAAATGTTGAGGCTTGCTGCAGCAATGACTCAAGGAACACTCACATGGTGCACCGGCCCAGAAACGTTGCGCACGCTTACCGTGCCAACGATTAACGAGGCCGCGGACAAACTTGGAAAGCCAAAGCCTCGCGTTATTGCTGCACTTCCAGTGTGTGTTACTAAAGATGTTGAAGGCGCACGCGCTCGAGCAGCACAAGTGTTTGCTGTGTACGGACAGTTGCCAAGTTATCGAGCAATGTTGGACCACGAAGGCGCTGCTGGCCCAGCAGATGTTGCCATCATCGGTTCAGCAAGCGAAGTGTTCGACAAGGTTGCAGCATTGCAAGAAGTCGGAGTCACCGATTTCGGTGGAGTGGAGTTCGGTGCAACACCAGACGAACAACACGACACACGTGAAATGTTGAAGTCGCTGTTAAAGCGCTAGTTCACTATTTGCGAACAGTTAACTTGACGCCAGTATTGGCGTTGATTGCATCAAAGAAGTCGTTGCCTTTGTCGTCAACCACGATGAATGCAGGGAAGTCTTGAACTTCAATTTTCCACACAGCTTCCATGCCGAGTTCTGCGTACTCAAGAACTTCAACTTTGGTGATGCAGTCTTGGGCTAAGCGAGCCGCTGGGCCACCGATTGAGCCGAGGTAAAAACCGCCGTAGGTATTGCATGCATCGGTGACTTGCTTGGATCGATTGCCCTTTGCCAACATGACAAAGCTTCCACCTGCAGCCTGGAAATCGGCAACGTAGCTGTCCATACGACCAGCTGTAGTTGGGCCAAATGAACCCGATGCAAAACCTTCTGGCGTTTTGGCCGGACCTGCGTAATACACGCAGTGGTCTTTCATGTATTGCGGAAGACCGTTGCCGGCATCGAGACGTTCTTTGATCTTTGCGTGTGCAATATCGCGAGCTACCACCATTGGACCGGTGAGCATGACCCGTGTCTTCACGGGGTACTTCGACAACGTGTCGCGAATTTCTGACATCGGCAAATTGAGATCGATTGCCACAACTTCGGTTGCTAAATGCTCCTCGGTGATTTCCGGAAGGAAGCGAGCAGGATCGGTTTCTAGTTGCTCAAGGAAAATGCCCTTGCTGTTGATCTTGCCAAGCGCCTGGCGGTCGGCGCTGCAACTTACGGCCATGGCAACAGGGCAGCTCGCGCCGTGGCGAGGTAGGCGAATAACGCGCACATCGTGACAGAAGTACTTGCCACCAAATTGCGCGCCAATTCCTGTTTGCTGCGACAACGTGAGCATTTTCTGTTCGAGGTCGAGATCGCGGAAAGCGTGACCAAGCTTGCTGCCCGTTGTTGGCAACGAATCGAGGTAGTGGGCGCTTGCAAGCTTTGCCGTTTCAACAGCGTTCTCTGCTGAAGTTCCACCAATAACAATTGCGAGGTGATACGGAGGACATGCTGCAGTGCCGAGTGTCTTCATTTTTTCAAACGCCCAAGGCAACAACGATTTTTCATTCAACAGTGCTTTTGTCTCTTGGAACAAGTAACTCTTGTTTGCTGAACCGCCACCTTTGGCCATGAACAAGAACTTGTATTCATCACCATCAACAGATGAAATCTTGATTTCTGCAGGAAGGTTGGTGTTGGTGTTCACTTCTTCGTACATCGATAGCGGAGCAAGTTGGCTGTAGCGAAGGTTGCTGGTGAGATACGTGTTGTAGATGCCGCGCGAAATTGCTTCTTCGTCGCCACCACCAGTAAACACGAACTGGCCTTTCTTGCCTTTCACAATTGCGGTTCCCGTGTCTTGGCACATCGGTAACACGCCACCTGCGGAGATGCTGGCGTTCTTTAGCAAGTCGAGTGCTACAAATCGATCGTTATCGCTTGCTTCGGGGTCAACCATGATGTTGGCGAGCTGTTGCAAGTGGCTTGCACGCAATAGGTGAGCGATGTCGCGCATGGCGTGCTCGGTGAGCGTAACTATTGCTGCTGGATCAACTTTGAGAAACGTTCCTTCGCTAGTTTCAAAAGTGGAAACACCTTCGTTTCCTAAGAAACGGTATTGCCTGTCATCTGCGCCAAGAGGAAGCAGCTCCGAAAATTCAAAAGGTGCTGGCGTTGGCTTAGCCATTACACGAGTGCCGGTGTGCCCTTGTAGGTACCTGGGTCGCCAGCAGCTGGAATCAGCGGACGCGACCACTTCACGGTGTCGGCAATGTAGTCAGACACTTCGCGCCACGACTTCGGGCTCCATCCTTGAGCGCACTGTGGCACGGTTCCGTCTGACTGAATAAACACAAACGCAGGAAGTTCGGTGAGCCCGAGTTGTTTTACCAACACACGGTCTGGATCGGTGAAGGTGAGGTATTCATCGGCTAGAGGACCAAGGAACTTTTTGGCATCAGCTTCAGATGATGTGACAACAAAGTTGACCCGTGTCGCTGCACCAGAGAACTCGTGCAAGATTCGTCCAGCGGTCTTCAAGATCCACGAACTTTCGTTGGTGTACGGATCGATGACGATTGACGTGAGGTGGAAGGTGGTCAGCCATTCGCGCAATGGGCGCGCCTCGCCGTTGAGGGGTTTGAGTGAGGTGTCGAGAGAAGGTGCGTTTGCCACAGGATGAGACGGTAGCAAGTTAGAGCACTAGCGTCTCAACAATGCACCCGATTGAGCATCTGCGGTATGTGGCGCGTGCCACTGGAGCCGACCCGGTGGCACTGGTAAGCGAGACAGCACAAGCGCTATTTGGCTTGCATATGGAGCCTGCGGGCTTGGTTTTGGCCGCACGGAGAATCGTGGAGCGACACCCAACATGTGCGCCATTGTGGTGGCTGTGCGCTCAGGCATTATCTGCACTCGACCCATTTGAACGTCTGTATGAACTGGAATCCGAGATTGACAAGGATGCAACGACGGATCACCTGCTTGCGCACATCAGCCACGCACAAACGGTATGCATTGTTGGCTGGAGTCCAACTGCACTTGAAGCATTAGTGCAACGAGGCGATTGCAAAGTCTTGGTAATTGATTCATTCGGATCTGCTGATAGCGCAGTGAATGCACTTGAGCGTGTTCAGGTGGAAGCGGAAAGCGTGTCGATCGAACACGCGGCACGAGCTATCGAAATGTGCGACATGGTGGTGCTGGATGCACTGGGTTGTGGCCCAGACGAATTCTTAATGACCTCTGGTTCACATGGTGTTGCCGCACTTGCATATGTTGCGCAAAAACCTGCAGTCGTCACTGCGCGACGTGGAACGCGACTGCCAGCAGAATTATGGGAATCCATGAAGTCGCGCAATTTCGATGCGCAACGACCATGGCGCACCGAGGTAGACGTTGTTCCGCGAGAACTGCTTTCCGCTGTTGTTGGTCCGCAGGGAATAGTGGATGCCGCGCTATCGGTAGTGGCCGAATGTGCCCCTACGACCGAGATGCTCGTGCGCAGTGCGATGTAACCTGTAAACCATGTCAGCACGCTCCCGTAACCTTCCTCGCCGTTCATGCCTATCTATTCCAGGCTCGTCAGAAAAAATGCTGGGCAAGGGCCCAGGAATTCCTGCCGACATGGTGTTCCTCGATCTTGAAGACGCAGTAGCTCCAAAAGAAAAAGAAGCTTCACGCGCGAAGATCGCCGCTGCTATTCGCGGCAACGACTGGGGCGACAAGGTGTTGTGCGTTCGTGTGAACGACTGGAGCACCAAGTGGACTGCATACGACATCATTGAAGTTGTTGGCAACGCTGGTGAGCGTCTAGATGAAATCATGTTGCCAAAGGTTGAATCTGCAGCGCAGATCGTGGCAACCGACATGTTGCTTCGCCAAGTAGAAATTTCGGCAGGTTTGCCAATCGGCCACATCGGCATTGAAGCGCAAATTGAAACAGCTCGCGGACTCATCAACGTTGAAGAAATTTGCGCAGCAAGCCCACGACTTGAAACCATCATCTTTGGACCAGCCGACTTTGCAGCAAGCATGGAAATGCCAGTGCTCACAGGTGGCGTGAAGATTGACGAATACCCTGGCGACCACTTCCATTACGTGTACAACAAAATCTTGATGGCAGGTCGTGCAAATGGTCTTCAAGTAATCGATGGGCCGTTCTTGCATGTTCGCGACAGCGATGCGCTCCGCGAATACAGCATGCGTTCACGCATTCTTGGCTACGACGGCAAGTGGGCATTGCACCCAGACCAAGTAACCGTCTTGAACGACGTGTTCTCACCAACACAGGAGCAGTTCGACAAAGCCTGGTCAATTCTCGATGCCTACAAAGAAGCCACTGAAGGCGAAGGCAAGGGTGCAGTGATGTTCGGCAACGAAATGATTGACGAAGCCAGTCGCAAGATGGCGTTGAAGTTCATCTCGCGTGGCGAGCGTGCAGGTCGCAAGCGTTCACCACAAGCGTGACCAAACGTTTCGACGCAATTCTGTTTGATGCCGG
>JBJOOQ010000086.1:0-4870 GCA_046051205.1 Actinomycetota bacterium | reverse complement strand
CAACAGCAGCGCGAAGTCGTGGTGCTCGATTCTCTTGAACTAGGAACCAAAAGCCGAATCGGTTCTGTTCTATTCTTCGAAGGCAACATCTCGGATGAAAAGCTGATCGAAAAGATCTGCAAGAAGCACAACATTGACGAAGTCATTCACTTTGCTGCATACAAAGCTGTTGGTGAATCGATGGAGCAACCGCTGCGCTATTACAACAACAACGTTGCTGGAACTATCAACCTCGTGCGCGCTTTGCTCGCAAACGGAGTTGAACGTTTGGTGTTTTCATCATCTGCTGCCGTATACGGAAACCCAAGTTCCGTTCCCGTTACCGAAGACTCCCCCATGCAGCCGGAAAGTGTGTACGCAGAAACCAAAGCGGTGATGGAACGTTTCCTGTCGAGCTGCGAGGCCATCGGAATGCGCACGGTAAGCCTCCGCTATTTCAATGCAGCTGGCGCAAGTTCGGATTCAAGCATTGGCGAAGACTGGTCCATGTCACAAAACTTGGTTCCACTGGTGATGAAGGCAATTCTTGGCTTTAGCGGTCCACTCAATGTTTTTGGCAACGATTACCCAACACCAGACGGCACATGCATTCGCGACTACATCCATGTTGAAGACCTTGCCGATGCACACATTAAGGCGCTCGACTATTTAGCAACCGGTGGAAAGAGCCTCGCGTGCAACGTTGGCACGGGCAAAGGAACGTCGGTGCTTGAGGTTCTTGATATCGCAGAGCAAGTGAGTGGCCGAAAAGTTCCTCATGTCATCACGCAGCGTCGCCCTGGCGATCCAACTGCAGTGTTTGCCGACCCAACCTTGGTTCGCGCATTACTTGGTTGGAAAGCAACGCATGATTTGCGCGACATTATTTCGAGCGCGTGGAACTGGCACAGTAAGGCCGAGAACAACTAACTACATTGCTGCGAGTGTGCGCTGACGATCAAGCCAGCCAAGCAAAATGGCCATCGCTCGAGGATCGTGACGCAGTCGGTGCCCAGCACCCGAAATGATTTGCAGTTCAGCAGCACCATGAGCTTGCGCCAACACTCGCGAATCTGCAGTTGGCACGATGTCATCATCTTGACCGTGCATTAAAAACAATGGTCGCGGAGCAAATCGACGTGCCGCATCGGTTGGACGGAAGCGACGAAGCTCACGACCCCATTCTTCAACTGAAGGCGGGAAATTCGGGCGACGAATTGCACCAATTTCGCGAGAGTGTTCAAGAAAACGACGCGGCTGTTCTGCCCAGTCATCAAAGTCGGCGCGTGCACCGAGCAATGCGCATCCGTTCACGCGTGGGTCGTCGGCCGCAACGCACAATGCGAGAGATCCACCCGTGTTATTACCTACAAGCCAAATACCGCTTGGCGATGTTTCAGCAACAACATGCGTAATGGCTGCACGCAAGTCATCGATCCAACCTTGCATTGAAAAATCACCTTCGCTGGTTGCACAACCACGAAAGGTAAACGTCATTGCGGTCCAACCAAGTTCGTTGGCAACGCGATCACACAGTTCGGAAAAGGTTCCCGCAGAATGTCGCGCGTCGATACCGCCACTTGGAAACCCGTGACACAGCACCATTGCGGGCAACGCACCGGTCTTGCCAGAAGGTTGCACCAGATACCGCGCAAGGTTTAACCCGCCCGAAAGGAACGAGCCATTCATTTGAGAAGCGCTTTCGGTTGCGCTCACGACTTATGCGCGTGGCTTAAGGTGGCGACGCGAGACGCCAGGTGCGGCCAAGGTGTAGCCGCGATTTCGTGCTTCAGCAAGCGTGTCTGGAGCGAAGCACAGTCCCACGCCACTTTCTGAGATCTCATTGACGACATCCTCGTCGGTCCATTCATCTAGGTCATACACCAATTGGGTGCGCTTATCGCCAAGGAATCGTGTGTGTTCAAACCGACTAGGACGTTTCATAGCAATTAAATCTAGTCTGAGACCATGACGACCTCGAAGCACAACCCGAAGTCAGTTTCAGCCGTGGACTTCTATTTTGACCCCATGTGCCCTTGGGCTCATCAAACCTCGCTGTGGGTCCGCAATGTGCGATCCCAAAATGGCGTCGCCATCAATTGGAAATTCTTCAGCCTGGAAGAGACCAACCGCCTTGAAGGGAAAAAGCACCCATGGGAGCGCGAGGTTTCTTTTGGTTGGACGCCGATGCGCATCGGTGCCTGGCTACGTCGCATCGACATGGATTTGTGCGACAAGTGGTACGAAGCAATTGGTAACGCGTTGCACATTCAAGGTCGACGTCCATACGAAGAAGAAACCGCACTGCAGTTGCTTGCAGACATAGGTGCGCCACTGAATGCTTGGAACGATGCGTTGGCCGATGCCAGCACGCATGACGATGTGCGCAACGATCATGAATTTGCTGTGAAGGAACTCGGAGGGTTCGGTGTACCCATTCTGAAGTTTGCAACTGGCCGTGCAGTATTTGGTCCCGTTGTCGTTCCAGCACCAGAAGAAAGCGATGCGATCGAACTGTGGGACCTGACGGTGTCGTACGCACACTTCCCTGGTCTGTACGAAATCAAGACACCAAAAACCCAAGCAGACCTTGAACACATCGGGAATGTCTTCAACCCGTATCTCAAGGCACGCGAATGGAAGACTGTCCAAAACCCAGCACTGTGAGGCGCGATGAACATTGACCAAAAAGTTTCATTAACCATTCAAGCAATTGATGCATTAACCGAACTGTGTGCGCCGCTCAATGAGTCTCAGTGGAAGACAGCGACAGATTGTCCCGGTTGGAGCGTGCAAGACAACATTTCGCACCTCGTTGGTATTGAGAATATGTTGCTTGGCAAACCGCCAACCACTCACAAATCACCCAAGTATGACTACATCAAAAATCCCATTGGCGAACACAACGAACATGAAATTGATGCACGACGTTCGCTACCGGGAAGCGAAGTGTTTGCCGAATGGAAAGCAACTGCAGCAGAGCGCGCGAACCAACTACGAACCGCAGACGCCGAGTATTTCGCTAAGCCAATGATGATGCCAACGGGTCCTGGAACTCTTGGAGATTTCCTCGACATTCGCATTCTCGACCTATGGATTCACGATCAAGACATTCGCCGCGCATTGAACATTGCGGGCAATCATGGCGGACCGTGTGCAGAACACACCATTGACCGACTGATCCGCACGCTTCCCATCGTTGTCGGTAAGCGCGCTGCCACCCCAGAGGGCGAGTCAGTATCAATCACCATTACTGGCGCTGTGCAACGCACCATGTACATTTCGGTTACCGAAGGACGCGCAAATATTGTTGCTCAAGCCCCAGCCAAATTGTTGTGTGAAATAACAATGGACAGCACTGTGTTTACCGCGCTAGCTACCGGCAGAAAGCAATCCACAGAGTTGAATTGGACGTCTGCTGGCGACACTGCGCTCGCACAGCGAATTGTCAGTCAACTGAACATGATGATCTAGGACTTTTCTCGATCATTAGGCTTAGGTATATGGCGTTGTCACACGATCCTGCGGTGAACGCAAAACTAGAAGAACTTGTCGCTCGAGACGCCGAATTTGGTGCCCGTGCAGAACTGCGGGTTATTGCCAAGTACGGCAAGGACGCCTCAATGGAGGACTACCACTTCAGTAAGTCCTTCGCGCGCGAAAGCCAGGCTTCGCAGCAAATCGATTGGGTGCACCAAGGCTGGTTGCGTCCAGTTCGTTTTGCCTATCGCCATGCACCTCGCTGGGTTCGCTTCGCAGTCAAGAAGGCAGCCTCTTGAGACACTCGTTCATTGTTGTAACCAGCGGAGCACACTGCTCGGTTCGCCAACTTCGCAAGACTGCTCACTCGCTGCGCGAAAGCAGCATTGTTCCAAACCATTGGATCATTAGCGAATCGTCTCTTGATCATGAACGCGTCACGCGAACTCGAAAGATGCGCACGAGCTCAATCGTGATTGCGCGAAGCGACGTGGTGGTAATTGAACATGCTGTTGTGGTGTTTCTGCGTGCAGGAGACGAACTCTCCCCCAACGCCTTGGCAGTAATTGACCAGAAACTGACCGAGCAGCCAGGTATCGATTTCATCTACGGAGATTCTTCGCACGGCAGACCATCTCGGTTTGAAGAAGTTACGAATGTGCGCCGCCCTGGCTGGTCGCCTGAGCGCCTTCGTTCGCATAACTACGTTGGCGATTTGGTTGCAGTACGAGCCCGCGTTGCAGCTTCTGCGGGTGGTGCAACATTTCTTTCCAAGCTGCACAGCCACGACCGATCACTGCGCCTATCCGAGCACAGCAAGAACGCTGTCCGAATTGCCGAAGTGCTGTGCCTGTCTACACAGGACCGCATCGAACCAACCGCAAGCCTTGATGCAGTCACCGAACATTGCACACGAACAGGAATTAATGCCGAGTGCAGCATTGATGAGAATGTTCCAGTTGTCCGAGTTAACCGACACGTCTCTCGCAAGCCAAAAATCAGCGTCATTGTGCCTACGCGAGGAACCGTGCAAGAAATCCGCGGGAAAAACATCGTCATGGCTGCGCATGCCATTCGTTCTCTGCGCAACACCTGTACGTACAAAAATCTCGAAATCGTTGCGGTTTTGGACAAGGAAACCACACAAGAGTCGCGCAACGAAATCATTGATGCTGGCTCAAACTTGATCAAGGTGGTGGAGTACGACCAGGAATTCAATTTCGCCGAAAAAGTGAACCTCGGAGTCGTGAATTCCGATGGCGACTACATCCTGCTACTGAATGACGACACCGAATTCATTTCGCCCGATGCCATTGAAACGCTGATGGGTCTTCTCGAAGATCCCGAAGTTGCCATGGCCGGGCCAATGTTGTTGTACGAAGACGGCCTCATTCAAAGCGCTGGCCACATT
>JBJOOQ010000085.1:0-10396 GCA_046051205.1 Actinomycetota bacterium | reverse complement strand
CGTTGCTGAATTCAGCAATTCAGGGAATTTACGACGCGTCAAACACCTGATGCACAGGTAACGCCGGTGCCGCGAATGCCGCAGTAACCATCCGGGTTCTTTGCCAGGTATTTCTGGTGGTATTCCTCTGCGATAAAAAACGTGTCGAGTGGCGCGATTTCGGTAGTGATTGCTCCGTATCCGGCAGCGGTTAACCCAGATTGGAAACTGCTGCATGACGACTGTGCAACTGCAGCCTGCTCATCGTTCGTTGTGTAAATAGTGCTGCGGTACTGCGTTCCAAAATCGTTTCCTTGACGCATGCCTTGTGTTGGGTCGTGATTTTCCCAAAACACACTGAGCAGATCTGAGTACGTGATGACCGCTGGATCAAACTTTACGAGTACCACTTCGGCGTGATGTGTGGTGCCACTGCATACCTCCTTGTAAGAAGGATTAGTCGTTACGCCTCCCGCGTATCCAACAGCGGTTTCTGAAACACCGTTCAATGACCAAAACAAGCGCTCGGCTCCCCAGAAGCAACCCATGCCGAACACTGCCGTTTGTATGTTGTCCATTCGCACAATGTAGCCCCGATTGGTAGCGTCACTCCAGTGAGAACGCGCCGCACCGACATTGAAGGGATGCGCGCACTTGCAGTTGGGCTGGTGGTATTAAACCATGCTGGGGTGCCATGGTTGTCTGGCGGATACATCGGTGTAGACGTATTTTTTGTCATTTCTGGATTTCTCATAACCCAGCTACTCATCGACGAAGTGGGTGAACGCAACTCGATTGATTTGCGTAATTTTTGGGCGAGACGCGCGCGGCGTATCTTGCCCATGTCCATACTGGTGACGCTTACAACGATCATCGCTGGTCTGTTCATGCTCGAGCCGGGAAAGATTCGAGAACTCAGTGCGGTAGGCCTAGGTGCACTCGGTTTCTGCGCAAATATTGTGCTCTTCTTCCGCACATCTGACTACTTATCTGGTGTTACAGCGCCATCTCCGCTACGACATTTTTGGTCGCTTGCAGTCGAAGAGCAGTTTTATCTGCTCTGGCCGCTGGTGGTGCTTGGCGCAGTGAAGTACGGAAAGGCCAATTGGAAAAAATGGCTCGTCGGAGTAGGTGTTGTTGCAGGAGTTGCTTCGCTGGTCACATCAATTCTGATCACCAAAGGTCACCCAGGTGCTGGCTATTACCTTCCGTACTCGCGGTTTTGGGAAATCAGTGCAGGTGCATTGTTGGCGCTTGCAGGAACTCGTTGCGACAAAATCCCAAGCCTGGTGAAGGCAGTAGGTGGGTGGATCGGACTTATTGCAATCGTTGGTGCTGCGGTGATTTTTTCGGAGACCACCGTTTTCCCTGGATATGCAGCGTTGCTTCCAATTGTCGCCACCGTGTTGGTGCTTGTCGCGGGAGCCGCAAAGTTTGGTCCGGTATCACTTCTCTCAATTGAACCGCTCCAACTTCTTGGCGCGCGCAGTTATTCGTTGTACTTGTGGCATTGGCCATTACTCGTATTGATTGAAGCTCGATTTGGAACTCCGTCTGCGTGGGGGAAAGCATGGATCGTGGTTGCAGCGCTAGTGCTGTCGGCAATTTCGTATCGCGCAATTGAACAACCTGTGCGTCACAACACATGGCTTTCGGCAACTTCAATTCGAAGTTTGTTTGCTGCGGGTATTGCGCTGTCACTCAGTCTTTCTGCGGTGGTGGTGCTGTTTGCAGTAGCGCCACGAATTGATGCGGGGTCATTGGCACTGGCCGAAGCAGAGCTGGCGAGCGAAGCTGGAATTGAAGGAAGCACTGATAGCGCGTCGAATGGGCTTGGAGTGTTGCCAGAAGTGAAACCAGTGAACGCCTTGCTCCTTGGTGACTCAACGTTGGCAGCGTTGAGATGGTACGAAGATGGCGCAAAATCTTTGAAGGGATTTTCGTACACGCTCGATGCAGAGTCGTGCAGAAGAATTTCTGAGTGGTCCTGCTACGGGCGAGAGTACCGAACTCCATCCAATGTGGTCACAGTGAATACTCGAAATTGTTCGAAGAGATTCGCATCAAGAAGACTCCCGTTGTGGTTTTGACATACAAAGAGTCACTGAATTTTCCTGCTCCTGGCTCTCGCGGGAAAAAGTCGCTGTATGGCGAGTTCAATTCAGCGCTTCGTGAAGCAGTTGCAAATGACAGATCTGGCTTGGTGTCCATTGCTGAATGGAATGCCTACAGCGCAGGTCAGTCGTCATGGTTTAAGTCTGATGGCATTCACCTCACGGTGAAAGGAGCGCTGGCTCTTGGCGCGTTCATTTCAACATCTGTTGCAACTGCTACCGATAATCCCTGTCCTTATGCAAACGCGTATCCGTGTGTACCGATGAATAACTTAAAGCAATCAACTGACTTCATCACACGCTTCAATGCTAAAGAAACGAAGATTCAGTGTTATGAAGACGGTGAAAGCCGCAAAAAGACTTGCACTTCCGACAGGCGAAGTTAGAAGAATTCGTTAGTTACGGAAACCACTGCTTGCGCGTTTCGCTGTGCGTCTTCTTCGCTCAATGTTGGTCCAAACTCAACCGTCATGCTGACACCCTTTGGGCCTTGGAACGACTTTGTCCAGTTGGCTCCTGTGCCACCGAATACTGCTTCAAGCAGTGGTTTGTCGCCTGTGTAACCGCAGAGGCAGTCCAATTCGAGAAGTGGTAGTCCGACCAGCGAGGCATACTTCGCACGAACATCTCCATCGTGTCCGGTGCCAGGTCCGATGCGGAAGTAGTCCTGGTGATACCAAACAACAAACTGCGGCTTGACGAGTTCGCCAAGTTTCACAACACCTTGCACTTCTGGTTCGCTTGCGCTGTCGGAACCCGAATATTGCCATGATCCTGGCGTACCAATTTTTTGCCAGTTACCAGGAAAGTTTCTGTTGAGGTCTACGCCGTTTGAGTTCTGCCTCGTTCGAAGTTGTTGACCATCTGGATTCATGGAGCGAACCATCCAGAGGTCAATGTTTCCTTCAAGGGGCATGTCGCGAAGGATGTCTACAACTCGGTTTCCAACAAATTCGTCACCGTGGATGCAACCGATGACCAATACGCGTGCGCCGTCGCTTCCACTTTGGCGACGATAGAACGTAAGTGGAACACCTTGCACTGAACGACCAAATTCAATATCAGTGTTTAACGGAACTTCGCCAAACTTGTTGAACCATCCTGGTTCAGCAGGTGTATCTGGGTTTACCGTGTCGCCGCTTGCATCTGCGCCAGGGTCAGAGCTTTCCGAGTCTCCAGTGAAGAGCTTCGTTGCCTGGTACAGCACACCAGCGGAGAGTACGCCAAGTGCAACGGACTTCACAGAGAGATCACTGAGGAAATTTCGTCGCGAAATAAGTTCACGTTCGTCTTCAATTTCTGGAGTGATAGCAATTTCGCTTGTTTCAGATTTAACAACAGGAATTGGTTGCGTGTTCTGTATTGGTGCAGGCTTTGCAACGGCAGGAGACGACGTGAATGAAGCACGGCTTCCTGATTGGTCGGTATCTACTCGCCAGGTTTGACCGGTTTCGTCGGTGTAGGAAATGGCAAGAATCTTTGTTCGCGCCTGAGTTGCAGAAATCAAACCGCTATCAAACTGGGCGCATGTCTCTTGGTACACGCGATTCATGCGTGCGAACTCATCGTCTAAATGGGCGATTGTCTCAACTTGCTTGAACGATGCTCGTCTGCCCGACTTCTTCGGATCAACAACCCATGTTCGGCCTTGGCTGTCGGTTGCGCGTAATCCCAAAATGGTGGTGCGAGCGGTTTCAGAAGAAATCTCGTTGTTGTCAAACGCCTCGCACGTTTCGATGTAGATGCGATTGAGGCGCTCTAGCTCGGGGGGAAGTGGGGGATTCGGCGGCATGTTCATAACGACTTTAGTGCAGCAACCAATTGCCCCCTGTTCGTATGGGGGTGAGCAGGTTGCTAAAAATGGAAGCCAGTTCTGACTGTCGAAAAAGCCAACAAAGCGTGTAATTTGTAACTATCTTCAACGAAAGGTTTGACATGACCACTTACTCACAGGTGTACATCGACGGTCAATGGGTTGCTTCAACAGGAACCGGATCTATTTCAGTTTATGACTCAACAAACGAGCAAGTGATGGCAACTATTCCTGAAGGTACTGCAGACGATGTGAAGAAGGCCGCTGCAGCAGCAAAAGCAGCGTTCGGGTCGTGGAGTGCACTGACACCATCAGATCGTGCCGATTATTTGAACAAGATCGGCGACGCCTTGGCAGTTCGCATGGATGAAATTGGGTCGGTCATTTCTCGCGAGACCGGAATGAACAAGCCATTTTCGAACATGATTCAGGTTGGTCTACCAATCAATTCATTTAAGCAAGCAGCAGCAGTTGCGCAATCGTTTGAGTACTCGCGCCAAATTGGCAGTTCAAGTGTTGTTCGCGAGCCAGTAGGTGTCGTTGGTTGCATCACCCCGTGGAACTATCCACTGCATCAAATTTCGGCCAAGGTTGCTTTCGCCATGGCAGCAGGTTGCACAGTGGTGTTGAAGCCAAGCGAAGTTGCACCAGTTGACGCATTTATTTTGGCAGAGATAATTCACGAAGCAGGACTGCCTAAGGGCGTGTTCAACTTGGTCACAGGTACTGGCCCAGTAGTGGGCGAAGCAATTGCGGCAAGTGCCGACATTGACATGGTGTCATTCACTGGTTCAACACGAGCAGGTAAGCGCGTTGCTCAAGTTGGCGCAGAGACCATCAAGAAGATTGCACTTGAATTGGGTGGCAAGAGCGCAAACATTATTTGTGACGACCTTGACGAAGCAACATTTGCAAAAGCAGTAATGGGCGGCGTTGGTAAGGCGTTCTTGAATAGTGGCCAAACATGTTCGGCGCTCACTCGAATGTTGGTTCCACGTACCCGCTTGGCTGAAGCAGAAAAGTCAGTTGTTACTGCCGCAAGTGGAATGAAAGTTGGCGATCCGTTTGCTGAAGGATCAAACCTCGGACCATTGGCATCTGCGGCTCAGCGTGATCGAGTGCAGTCGTACATTGCAAAAGGTATTGACGAAGGTGCGAAGTTGATCTTTGGTGGGCCAGGTGCACCTGAAGGACTGACTACGGGTTACTACGTAAACCCAACAGTGTTTTCTGAAGTGAAGAATTCAATGGCCATTGCTCAAGAAGAAATCTTTGGGCCAGTGTTGGTCATGATTCCTTACGACAGTGTGGATGATGCCGTCAATATTGCAAACGACAGTGTGTACGGGCTTGCCGGCGCAGTGTTTTCTGCCGACAAAGACAAGGCCATTGGCATTGCCAAGCGCATGCGCACCGGCCAGGTTGAAGTGAACGGCGGCGCATTTAACCCGAACGCTCCATTTGGTGGATACAAGCAGTCGGGAATTGGTCGCGAGTTGGGTGAATACGGCTTCGAGGAGTTCTTGCAGATTAAGAGCTTGCAGCTGTAACAACGCATTGCTCGTGAATACCAGCGCTGATTTCGGTGAAACGGATCCCGGAATCTTTGCGGTTGCTGTGGGAATGGTGATTGGGGGGTTAGGCAATTCTCGGTCTTCACTCGATCTTGTAGGAAGTTCATTCATTGATCGAACACCTCGGTGGCTTAAGGAACAAGCGATTCAGATCTTTGGCACCAATGACAAAATTGCACTAGAAGTTGGAATGATCGGAGTGATGATCATTGTCTCTGGTGTATTGGGACTGCTTAGTCGCAAGCGGCTCGCCCCTCTTCAGGGTGGCATCGTTGCCTTCGGAATTCTTGGTGCGTTATCGGCACTCGAACATGCTGGAGCAGGCTTTTTCTCGATTATCGCTCCATTGTGTGGAGTTGTTGCTGGCCTATTCGCGGCAAACCGGCTGCATGGTTACCTCAGCAGTCAACGCATGTTGTCGCGTACGCCACAGCAGTCTCGTGTTCCACTTGGTTGGGATCGTCGAAGATTTATTCGCACTGTTGGTGCTCTAGGCGCCCTGAGTGGAGGCGGGGTTCTGTTCGCGCGCAGTCGCGAACAAGCACGAGTGCAGCAAATACAGGACCTCACAAAGGTTCCACTTCCGCCGCTAACTGCAGGTAGCGCGCCGGTTGTCCCAACAACCGAATTTCATCCAACAGATCCGTACATCACGCCCAACGATGGTTTCTATCGCATTGATACGGCACTGTCGTTTCCAAGAGTTGATCGAGCGAAATGGAAACTCAGGATTCACGGGCTCGTAGAACGTGAGACGTTTTTCTCGATGAATGATTTGCAGGCGCTTCCACAAGTAGAACGAATCATCACTCTGTGTTGTGTCTCCAATGAAGTTGGTGGTCCATTAATTGGTAACGCAGTGTGGCGTGGCGTGTTGTTAAAAGACGTTTTAGAGTCTTGCGGCATCAAAAAAAATGCGGAACAAGTTTTTAGTACCAGCTTGGATGGTTGGACTTCGGGTTTTCCTGTGTCGGCTGCAATGGACGGCCGCGATGCACTCATTGCAATTGGAATGAACGGGGAAGCGTTGCCGTTAATGCATGGATATCCCGCTCGGCTTGTTGTTCCGGGGTTATATGGCTATGTGTCAGCAACAAAGTGGTTGTCAGAAATCAATATCACCACATGGTCGCAAGAGCAGGGTTATTGGATTCCGCGTGGATGGTCGCGAGATGCACCAGTAAAGACTCAGTCCCGCATCGATGTGCCGCGACAGGGAGAATCAATCCCGGCAGGCAAATTCCGCCTTGCGGGTGTTGCGTGGGCACAGCACACCGGAGTTGAACGTGTTGAGATACGCATTGATCGCGGTGCTTGGCAAACGTGCGATTTGGGAGTGGACCTCACCGATGACGCCTGGCGACAATGGATTTTTGACTGGGATGCAACTGCGGGTGAGCACACGATTCAGGTGCGAACAACGGATAAGAGTGGCTACACCCAAACAGAAGAAGTTCGCCGCGTTGACCCCGACGGTGCCACTGGTTGGCACACTCGCACCGTAACTGTTATCTAAAAACTGCTTTTTTACAACCTACGAGATGTACCGAGTTAGCGTATTTTTCTTAGCAATTCCTTATTCAGGTTGTTGACATTGTCTCCATGCAACATGTGAGCAATTGCCTCGACCCCATCCACGAGACGTGGTCCTGGTCTGACCATGACTGCATCAGCATCAATGGCCCACACAGCAACCGATGTTGGGAGAAACTCACTCACGGAGCGAGCCTGTTCTGAAGCACCGTCAAGTCCAAAACCGCATGGTGCAACAATCACTACATCGGGTGTAGCCGCAGCAATTTCGTCCCATGTAGTTTGAACCGAGCGATCGCCCGGTCGACAGAGAACTGACTCACCTCCAGCTGCGGTGATGATGTCGGGAACCCAATGACCGGCACCGAAGGGTGGATCGGTCCACTCAAGTACAAAAACTTTTGGCCTTTTCTTGCCGGCAACGGTCATAGCCACCGCTTCGAGGCGACGGTGTAATGACTCGGTAAGAGCAATGCCGCGATCTGCAACACCAGCTGCAACTGCAATGGTGTTGATCGACTCGATGACCTGGTGCAAATTTTGGGGATCAATTTGCAAGACGGTTGCGTTGCAGTTGAGGCGTGCAACAGCGGCATCTACATCGCCACTCGCCACGGCACAGACTCGACAAAGATCTTGACTGAGAATGAGATCTGGATTGCAGCGAGCAAGTGCGTCATCATCCAGGTTGTAGAGGTCGAGACCTGCTGCCATTCGTTGCTTCACAATTGCGTCAATCTCGCCTGGAGTCATAGTGGGATTAGTGAATGTGTCAACAACAATCTCGCGACCAGACTTGGCTGACTTTGGCCAATTGCATTCGATCGTGACGCCTTGAAGTTGATCCTGGAGGCCCAAATCAAAAACGATCTCGGTGGTAGATGGGAGTAGTGAAACGATGCGCATAACTTGGAAATTAACCTAGAAGCGGTGCGTTGATCCATCTAGGCGTCGACGGGCACGCCATGCTCCAGTTGACCATAGGGCCCAGATCACTAATACTGGCTGGAATAACAGCCTTGTGGCTCTTGCAGAATCACTATTTAAACCAAATGCATTAACACCGTTGACATATTGGGAAATGTTCCCCCAAAAGATGACCACGAAAAACAGTGCAACCGCCCAACCGATTTGCACTCGATACTTCCAGGCGATCATCAGACCGATTCCGAGCAAAATTTCGACTATTCCAGACGCCAACACAACAAAATCTGCGTAATCCTTAAACACGTTTGGCACCTGTGCCTGAAACTCGGCCCGATTCGCACCGAGGTGCGTGATACCTGCGAATGTAAGCCCCAGGCCCAAGATAAGTTGTGCAATCTTTCTCACGAATTACATCTAAACACAGACCAGAGAGCCCTTAATCAACGATTGTTCGGCGTGGTGTCCAAACAATGTAGTTCCAGACCCAGTCGGCAAAAATGCTTGTTCGGTTGCGACCGCCAGATAGGTATGCGAGATGCAGAGCAAGCCATGTCAGCCAAGCGAGTGAACCCTGAAACCGCAACCATGGACGCATTTCGACAACGGCTTTGCGACGACCGATAGTTGCCATTTGGCCCTTGTCGCGATATTTGAAAGCTTCGAGAGGAGCACTTACCTCGCGTCGCCGAATCTGGCGTGCAACATGTTTTCCTTGCTGAATTGCAACTGGTGCAACCATAGGGAGTGGACGCCCATCGCTACCGGGTGAACTTGCGACATCGCCAACGACCCAAATTGAGTCACTAATTTGCAAATGTGAATTGACTTTGATTCGATTTCCACGGTCTGTTTCGCCAAGAAAACTCCAATGGGGTGGTGCAACAACTCCTGCTGCCCAAATTCGGGTGCCAGCAACGATCTCTCTGCCATCTTTCAGTCGCAGTGACCGGGACGTTGCCTCAACAACGGCGGCATCAACTTCAACTTGCACGCCCATTTTAGTGAGGGTTTTGAGCGTGTATTTACTTGAATGTGGATGAAAGGTTGGTAACAACCGAGGGCCTGCTTCAAGAAGTGTCACAGTTGCTTTTGGGGCAATGTGCTCAAACTCGCGACGGATTTCATGCTGTAGTTCTTTTACTGCTCCGGCAAGCTCAACACCAGTAGGGCCACCACCAACAATCACAACGTTAAGACTCTCTAAGGGCAATAAACCATCTTCGACACTTTCGTATGTACTCAACAACGAATGTCGGATCGCTCGGGCGTCACTGACTGACTTCATTTGAAAAGCATTTTCTGCGACACCTGGTATTCCAAATGTTGTGCCTTCTGAGCCAACGGCAAGAATCAAATCGTCATAGGAAATTGTTTTGCCATTTGACAGCGCGATTTCTTTTTTGATTGCATCAATATTGGTAACTTCAGCACGCACAAACTGTACGTCTCGATATGCCGTGCGAACCGGAAATGCAATGTCATCTTCTGGCAAAGATGCTGTGGATACTTGATAAAGAAGTGGCGAGAATAATTGATAAGGATTTCGGTCAATTAGCGTTACTGAGTAAGCGGGCGACTTGCGTAATTTCTTAGCGCAGGCCAAGCCTCCAAACCCAGCGCCGATAACAACTGCATGTTTCCTCGGTGTTAGTCCACCACGATCCATCACCACGAGTTAAATCTACGACTTTTAGTTCGTTTCGGGTGTTTATAAGGTCTTTGACCTACATACATTGGCGCGCTCGGACGGACTCGAACCGCCAACCCTCTGATCCGAAGTCAGATGCTCTATCCATTGAGCTACGAACGCTTGCAACCACATATTAGTGGCGAGATGAATGTGTAACTACGGCCGTATGTCGTAGAAGGCATTAATGGAGTGGTCGATATCAAGCCTGCGGAATTGGGAGAACCCAGCCGACTTGGCCATGGACTCCGCGTTACCTGCAGAAAGCCCAAGCGTTCCAAGACCAGCGCCACCGGGTGACGACATTGCCGAAGACATGCACGACAACACACTGATGCCATACATCAACGGAGCCATCGGGTTCTTCTGTGCGTTCAGTGCGAAGGTGTCGTGTGCCTTGATGTCGACGAGCAACCATGTGCCGTTTGGTTTCAGCGCAGCTCGAATGGCGTGCATCATTTCTGCGGGGTGAGTCATGTCGTGAATGCAGTCGAACGTGGTGATGAAGTCGATTGAGTTGTCCGTAGGCAAGGGCTGATTTCGTGGGTCATGAAATGAAACGTTTGTTAAACCTGATGCATTGAGTTTGTAGGCTGCGCGGTCGAGTGCGTATTGGCTGATGTCGTAACCAACAAATGAACTCTTGGGGAAGTGCTTGCCTAGAAGCAAGATGGCGCTTCCTGCACCGCAACCAATATCGGCAACCGTCGCACCGTTTGTAAGCGCATCACGAATTCCATCGATTGCTGGAATAACCGTGTCAATCAGG
>JBJOOQ010000084.1:0-4996 GCA_046051205.1 Actinomycetota bacterium | reverse complement strand
GTTGTGGGGTTGATTGGAATCACTCAGCCAGCAAATGCCGCGACAACCTGCAAGGAATCGGGCGAAGGTTGTGCAGTTGGCATGATTGGCCCTGGTGGTGGAGTGGTGTTTTACGACGCTGGATCACAGCAATGGTGGGGACGTTTTCTTGAAGCACGAATGGAACCAAAAGCATTTGGCTTTAATTGGGGTCCACGCGAGTCCTTATATGTAGACGGCCAAGATGGCCTTTCAGTATCCATGTTGCGGTTGCGGTCAATGCAAATTGGCATGGGGGTGAAGAACACGCAATTAATGCAGTCGAAATTTGGTTCCGCAAGCATTGCCGGAAAGATTCGATCCGGTTGGAGCATTCCATCTGCAGACGAACTCGATGCTTTGTACAACTATTGGAAGCTTGGTGGAACTGGTCGTTTCTATCGCGGAGTTATCTGGACTTCATCGGAACAGAGCGCAACATTTGCGTGGTATCAACAGTTTCAAGACGGAACGAAGTTCACTGATGCAAATGGAATCATTCGAGGACTGAGCGGCAACAAAGATCTCGTAATGAGTCCATACCACGAAGGATCATTTGCATCGCAGAAGTTTGGTGTCGTTGCGGTGAGGCCGTTCCCAGCGGGTACAGGTAACCCACCACCGCCTCAAGTGGTGACTTCAGTTCGACAAAATGTTCAGTGTTCCGCAGGTGTGAGTTGTTCGGTTGGCGATATTGGTCCTGGTGGTGGCGTGGTGTTTTACGATGCCGGTTCAACGCAGTCGTGGGGAAGATACTTGGAAGCAGCTCCCGCGAGTTGCGAAATTGCTGGAGTGCCATTCAAACCAGCGGGAGGAGTTCAAGGCATTCACGCATTGCAGATTGATCGTGTGCGCGCAAAAGCAGTAGGTGCGGGAAAGTCGAACACCGATCTCATCGTGCAGAGATATGGAGCAACAAGAAACCATGCTGCGGCGTTGGTGCGCTCACAAGCATGTAACGGGTTCTCTGACTGGTTTTTGCCATCGGCAAATGAACTGAACATTGCATGGCGTGTACTTGCGCAGAATCGAGTGAACCGCGAACCAACTCCTGTTGGTGGTTTTGATATTGGGTATTACTGGACGTCGTCTGACTACAACGGCACAGAAGCGTGGACGCAATACTTCAATGACGGTCAACAGTTTGATCGGGTGCAAACATTGTCGGCGAACAGGCAACCCCCAAATCGCACATTCAAGGTGCGTGGAGTTCGCGCATTTGGCTAAGTTGAGTGTGTGAACATTCCTGAAGGATTGCGCTACACCCGACAACACGAATGGGTGCTCATCGATGGTGAGTCTGCGCGAATTGGCATCACCGATCTCGCACAAGACGCGTTAGGCAACATTGTGCACGTGCAGTTGCCGGCTCTCGGTCAAGCAGTGCGCTCTGGCGCAAGTGCGGTTGAAGTTGAAAGCAGCAAGAGCGTGAGCGACATTTATTCGCCAGTGAGTGGGAGTGTGGTGTTGGTGAATGAATCACTTGCCACACAACCCGGACTAGTGAACTCAGACCCATATGGATCAGGTTGGTTGTATGAAGTGCAAATGTCGTACGACGAAACTCTAGAAGGCCTGTTAACAGCCAGTGAATACCGCGAAATCGTTAGTTAATCGGTGTAGAACTTCCAGGTATACACGCGAGCTTTGTTTTCACCTTGACCAATAGGCCAGTACCTAACTTTTCCAGAGTGTTCGCCCTGCTTTAGTTCTTCGATGGGCGCGCCGTCTTGAGGTAAATAACTAATGGTGAAGTTACCTGGGTCATAAATTGCTGTTGGTGGTAAATCGATTTGTGCACCAGGTGCTGGTGCAGTGCCGCTTGTAATCAACTCATCTAGACGAGTGGTGGGAAGTTCAATTCCATCGATAAACATCGTTGCTTCATAGCCATCAATAAAGTCAACAATGATCTGCGATTGTCGAAGCACACGTTCTCCTTCGCCTGGAGAAATATTTTCAATCGCATCTGGCAAATTTGTTGCATCACGACCTGTTAATCCAGTATTCAAGCCCATCACAAAAAGTACGAGGCCTGCCGAAATTCCCATACTGGCTAACAAAAGTTTTGGATCGAGCTTCATGACCTCTATTCTCGCTTATTTATAGGGATGTCCGTTATTCAAGCGGTGAGTAAAACGACTAGATTTAGTTCACACATGGCAGGTACAGATTCGATGATTGGCGCAGTTCTCGCGCACCGATACCGCATAGATGCACCGCTTGGCGGAGGATCTGGTAATTCGGACGTATTTGAAGCAACTGATATTCGCTCGCGGAAAAAGTTGGTCTTGCGACTCTCGCCAGCCGAGGCTCTTGTTGACCTGGAGTCTGGCGTTCTGACCGCATCAGATGGCGTGGAGGTGTTTAAGCGTCAAACACAGATGCTTGCCGGCCTCTCACATGCCTCACTTGCCTCAATAGAGGACTGGGGAACAGAGACCATTGCTGGCACCCTGTATGTGTTCACGGTTTTGGAGAGTTACAGCGGTGGAACATTGCGCCAGATTCTGGATCGTGGTCGCCGGCTAACCCCATCGCAGGCTCTGGTAGCTGGCCTGGACGTGTGTCGGGCATTGCATTTCATCCATGGCAAAGGTTGGGTGCACGGAGATGTACGTCCAGCAAACATCTTCATTGGTGACGATGGTCGTGTGCGCTTGGCCGGTCTTGGACTCAAGCGCATGGTCATTGCCGAGAAGATGAGTATTGAGCAAGCAAACTATGCGGCGCCAGAAATTGCTACAGGTGAACAGCCAAGTGCGCAAAGTGATGTGTATTCGCTGGCAACAACTCTCCTTGAATCAATTACTGGCACATTGCCATTTAGCGGCGACACCGCGGCAATCACGTTGTCAAACCGAGTTGGAAAACTGCTTCCTGTTTCTGCCGACCTTGGACCAATTGCTGCTCCACTCGAGCGTGCTGGTCGACCAGATTCCACTGAGCGATATACCGCTATAGATTTTGGGAAAGCATTGGCTGGTATTGCGGAAAAGATGCCACTGCCAACTCCAATTGAACCGCTTGCTGCAAGTTCGTTTGCTGAAGTTATTGAACAAAAAGAGGCAGAGCACACGGGCGAGATAGCACGACCAAAAGTTGATGAAACACAAGACGTGACTATTCCCATTGCTGCAGCAGTTGATCCGTCAGGGTCAATGCTGAGAATTAAAGATGGCACAAAAGACGAACCAATCGTTGTTGCATCTGAAGGTGAAGTTCGACGTCACAAACGTCTCTGGGTAATTGGTGCTGTCATTGCGCTGTTGGTTGCAGGTGTTGTTGGCTTCCGCGTTGTGGTGAAGCAAGCCCACACCATTCCACCGCTCGCAGGAATCATTGAGGGTGAAGCACGCAACTTGATTGCTTCTAATAGTTGGACAATCGTGGTTACGTCAGAACGTAATGATGAAATTCCTGCAGGTTCCGTAGTTCGAACAGAACCTGCTGAGGGAGAAAAACTGAAGGAAGGTCAAACGCTGACCATCGTGGTTTCGGAAGGACCAACGTTTGCCACCTTGCCCGATATTTCTGGTGCAGATTCGCAAGCAGCATTTGATCAGCTGACTGCACTTGGTCTTGCGGTTACTGCGCGCGACACCAATAGCGAAGAAGTTCCAGCAGGAATCGCAATTGGCTGGAACGTTCCTGAGCAACCAGGACTCAATCCTGGTGATCAATTGCTGAAGGGAACAGCCATTGATTTGTTGGTTTCAGTAGGACCAGAGTTGCGCGAAGTTCCAACAATTGTTGGACTCAAACTTGAAGATGCACAAAAACTTGTTGCCGATTTGGGATTGACTTTGGTTGAAACACCAGCAGCAAAGAGCAATGGTGCAGACAAGGGTTTGATTGGTGCACAATCACCAATTCCTGGTGAAAAGGTTGCACGCGAAACCGGAATTGCTTATTCAATTTCGCTTGGTCCAGACCTTGTGAAACTTCCGTACCTCGTTGGAAATCGCATTGACACGGTGCAAAGTCGTCTACAAGAGGCTGGTTTCGTTGTGGGAAGCGTCACAGGCAATCAACAGGGCAAGCTCAAGCAAGCCCTCATTGCTGGTAAATCGGTGAAAAATAATGCAATGGTGCCTCGTGGCGCAACAGTTGATCTTGTCTTTCCTTAATCGATAAACGCTTCTGAACCTCGCCTCGTAAGAGTCCGTGCAAGTACGGTGTAATGCGTGCAACGCGACGAACATCTTCCGCCTTCTGCACACAATGAACCTGGAGTAATTGACTCGGGTGGAGTTGACGAAATCTCGGTCATTCCATGGTCATCGCTGCTGAAGCATCGCATTAAGAAGCGCGTTGGTCTGACGCACCGCAAAGCAACGCTAGGTGTGTTGCTTGCCAGCGTGTTTACGGTGAGCTTCACCATCACGTTGTTAGTTGTGTCGTTGAAGACGGTTGCCGACGACTTGGGCAGCACCGTCACCATCATGAGCTGGACAATTACTGCACCGTTGCTGGCCTTTGGAGTCGTTGGTCCTGCATTCGGTAAAGCAGGAGATCTGTGGGGGCACAAGCGCGTGTTCGTGTACGGGCTTGTCGGCGCTGGCGTGTTTTCACTAGCAAGTGCATTCGCATGGAACGACATGTCACTCATCGGATTTCGTACGCTCAGTGCCGCAGCTGGGTCTGCAACTGGACCAGCAGCAATGGCGTACATCAATCGAATGTTTCGTGCCGATGAGCGTGTGCGACCACTTGGCTATTGGAGTTTTGTAACTGCAGGTGCTCCCGTAATCGGTGTAGTTGCGGGTGCACCTCTAGTTGAAGTTTTTGGATGGCGAGTGATTTTTATGGTGCAAGCTCCGTTGAGTTTGATTGGAGCATTGGTTTCATGGCGACTCTTGCCAGAAACCGATCGCCGTGACAACGTGCGATTTGATGTGAAGGGTTCACTCACGCTTGGAGCGGGTGCCGTACTTATCTTGCTCACCATTAACCGCGGAAACTCGTGGGGTTGGCT
>JBJOOQ010000083.1:0-5007 GCA_046051205.1 Actinomycetota bacterium | reverse complement strand
AACCAGAAGGGAACTTGATCAGCATCCACACGCTGAGCAAGCCGGTGGTGATTGAGCTGACCAAAGCAACGTTCTTAACAATCGATTCATTCGACTTTGCCAGCAGTGAAGCAACGAGAGCGCCAACGAGTGGCACAAGTACGAGCAGCGTGAGAATTGGAATTGACATCAGGCAACTCCCCTAAATAAGAACCACGCAAGCAGTGCAACTGCGCCAACTGCCATGAGCGCGGCATACACGCGAGTGAAACCATTTTGTGATTTACGCACTTGACCCGCAACATTTCGCACCAGAGTTGCTGTGCCGTTTACTGCGCCATCAACAATGCGTGAATCTGCCCACGCAACTGCATTAAATGCTGCACGACCAGGGCCGCCAACCAATTTTGCTGCTCCGGCGTCGTAGAACCAAGCCTGTTCGAGCACACGTGGCTCCACGGCTTTGACCTTCTTCTTTCCATACACCGCGAAGGCGGCAGCAATTCCCGTTACCGCAACAATCACAGCAACCGCCAACAGCACATACTTGTTTTCGTAAGCCCAAGTCTTAGAAATGCTGGCCTCGGATTCTTCAACTACAGGTGCCAACCAGTGTTCAAGGAAGTGAAGCTTCTTCGAAAATGGCAGTTGCATTGCGCCACCCACAACAGACAGCACCGCCAACACAACAAGTGGGAACAACATGATCTTGGGGCTTTCGTGTGGCTCGAATTCACCGTGCGCGCCATGGTCTTTTGCATGGTCTTTCCACTTCGCTTCACCGTAAAACACCATGATCACTTGACGTGTCATGTAATACGCGGTGAGTAACGCAGTAATCAAACCAACGACGTAGAGGCCGCGATTGTTTGCATATACATAGAGCAGAATTTCGTCTTTCGACCAAAAGCCAGCGAATGGTGGAACGCCAGCAATTGCCAACCAACCGATGATGAACGTGATTGCTGTAACCGGCATGAGCTTGCGCAATGCACCCATGCGACGCATGTCTTGCTCATGGTGCATGCCATGAATGACTGAACCTGAACCCAGGAACAACAGCGCCTTGAAAAACGCATGAGTCACCATGTGGAAGATTGCTGCAACATATGCACCCGAGCCAACTGCCAGGAACATGTATCCAAGTTGCGACACCGTGCTGTACGCAAGCACTTTCTTAATGTCGTTCTGTGCAACCGCGATCGTTGCTGCAAACAATGCTGTTGCGGCACCAACACAAGCAATGACCATCGGCGCCCATTCATACGAAGCGTGCAACACCGGACTCATGCGAGTCATCAGAAATACTCCCGAAGTCACCATGGTTGCAGCGTGGATAAGTGCAGAAACTGGGGTTGGGCCTTCCATTGCGTCGGGAAGCCAGAGGTACAAAGGAAGCTGCGCGCTCTTTCCGCATGCTCCAACGAAGAGCAGCAGACCAATGGCAGTAGCCGTTACGGGAGCAATCACACCACTGTGGGCAGCTTCATTAATTGATGAATAGGAGACCGAACCTATGGTGCTGAACGCCAAGAACATTGCGGTCATCACGCCAAAGTCGCCGATGCGGTTGGTGACGAATGCTTTCTTTCCCGCCACTGCCGCGCTGTCGCGTGTATGCCAGAACGAAATGAGGAAGTACGAGCAAACACCCACGCCTTCCCAACCGAGGAAGGTAACGAGCAGGTTTTCTCCAAGTACCAACATCAGCATGGAGAACACGAACAGGTTTAGGTACAAAAAGAACTTGGAGAACTTTGGATCGCCGTGCATATACCCAATGGCGTACAGGTGAATGAGCGAACCGATGCCCGTGATGAACAGCGCCATGGTGATTGATAGTGGGTCTGCGAGCAACGCAACATCAATGTGCAAAGCGCCAACAGGGATCCATGAAAACAGTGTGACTACTTCATGGCGCTCTTCGGAACTACGTGAGAGCAGATCGAAGTACACAGAAACCGAGACGAGGAACGAGGCGATCGGCATTGCAGCCGCAAACCAACCCGAGCGCGGTTCGCCAAGTCGACGACCGAACACCATGAGCACAAGAGCTCCAAATAATGGAAATGCGGGCAACAACCACAGTGCACTGGTCATGATTAGCCCTTCAATTCCGAAAGATCGTCAACGTTGACACCTGAGCGTCGACGCATGATGGAAACGATGATGCCGAGCCCAACAACTACTTCTGCTGCGGCTACCACCATGACAAAAAAGACGATTGCTTGGCCATCGATATCAGACATTGCGCGGCCAACAGTAACGAACGTGAGGTTGACCGCATTGAGCATGAGCTCAATGCACATGAACATGACGAGTGGGTTGCGACGAACGAGCACACCAACTGCGCCAATTGAAAACAGCACTGCCGAAAGCACGAGATACCACGTTGGTGTTGGAACGACGACTAATCCAAACATCACGCCATCCCTTTGCCTGTGCGACGGCGAGCGAGGAGAACGGTTCCTACAACTGCAACGACCAACAGAACTGATGTGATTTCGAAAGCAAAGACGTAGTCCGAGAAAATGGAATTAGCTAATTGCTGAATGTTTGCATCTGCATTTTCGCCAGCCACTGGATTAGCAATTCCCGCACCGCGAAGTCGCAATGCATCTGACCCGCTCGCTACCGCAGCGGTCAAGAGTCCGACCATTCCAAGCCCAACTACTCCCGCAATCCAACGTTGACCAGTAAGCGGTTCAATCTGAAGATCTTCTGCTCTGTCAACACCAAGCAACATGATGACGAAGAGGAACAAAATAACGATCGCACCTGCATACACAATGACTTGAACAGCGGCAAGAAATTCTGCGCTTTGGGAAACAAACAAAACGGCGACTCCGAACAACGTAAGTACAAGACTGAGTGCAGCATGTACCGGATGCTTGCGAAAGATCACTCCCAATGCCCCAACGAGCACCATGACCGATGCACAAACAAATACGAAGAGCTCCATTTAGTTGTCGCTCTTTTCTGGCGCGCGCACGCCATAACCAAGCTCGCCACTCCAGCCCACAACGCCTTGAAATGATGCGTCCCCTGATGGCGCGGTTGCACGCATCCAAGCCGAAGTGTTCACGTCTTCGCCTGGTCGCCAGTCTTCCCACGGCAAGTGCTGTGGCTTGCCATCGTCGCCAACCAACAATTCTGCTTTTGTGTAAATGGCATCTTGACGATTCGTGAACGAGAACTCAAACAGTTTCGACTCGGTGATTGCCTCAGTTGGGCATGCCTCAACGCAGAGGTCGCAGTGAATGCAGCGAAGGTAATTGATTTCGTAGATCCAACCGAAACGCTCACCTGGTGACGTCGGGTTCTCTGGATTGTTGTCTGCACCACGAACGTGAATGCACTTAGCAGGGCACACAGCAGCGCAAAGTTCGCAACCGATGCACTTTTCCATGCCGTCTTCATAGCGATTCAGTACATGGCGACCATGCAAACGTTCCGGCTTTGGAATCTTTTCGTCCATTACCTCGGCGCGCTTGCTCACTTCGCCATTCTTCGACTTCTTTAACGCGCGACGACGTACGCGACCGCCCGAATACTGCGTGGTTACTTGGTTCTTGCCGCCGCGTTGACGAGCGGTGATGAGGAATCCTCCGAAGTAACCCATTAGAACATTGACCCTTCTGCTTCGCGTTGCTTACTGCTCACCGTAAACGACCGCTGCAACAACGCGTAACACACGATCAACACCAACACTGAAGCACCGGTAACGACGACGATGTTCCAACCTTCATTTCGACCCAGCCGCTGTGCTGCAAGCAGCATGAACCACCCAAGTGAAGATGGAATCAAGATTTTCCAACCGAAATCCATGAGTTGGTCGTAGCGGAAACGCGGAAGCGTTGCGCGTAGCCATACATAGGTGTAGAGGAACACGAGCGTTTTGAGAAACAGCCACAAGGTGCCTTCAAGAGCATTTGGAATCAATGGAATATCGATCACGGTGCTGCCGAAAGCAATTGGTTGTGGGCCACCAAAGAACAATGTGACCATGAGTGCGCTCATCGTGACCGTGTTCATGAATTCGGCAAGGTAGAACAACGAAAAGCGAATGGACGAGTACTCGGTGTTAAATCCACCAACGAGTTCTTGTTCCGCTTCCACCAAGTCGAATGGTGGACGATTGAGTTCTGCGGTTGCGGCAATGAAGAAAATGATGAATGGCACGACTCCAGTTGCAACGACGTTCCAATTACCAAGTGATGACTGTGCAATGACAATGCCGCTCGTTGACATGGTCTTTGACACCAAGATGACCGCAGCAAGCGAAAGACCAAGTGCTGCTTCATAGCTGACCATCTGCGCAGATGCGCGAACCGAACCAAGCAATGGGTACTTCGAACCGCTAGACCAGCCAGCCAACATGATTCCGTATACCGCGATTGCAGAAATCGCAAGCGTGAACAACACGCCGATCGACGGATCTGCAAGTTGCACGCGCGTGGTGTGACCAAACCAGGTAACGAGGCCACCGTTGTCGCCACGGAAATCGCCACCGAGCGGAATGATGGAAAACGAAAGGAACGCAGGCACGAACGCGAGGAACGGTGCGATCTTGAAGACGAACGGGTCGGCGCGATCAGGCACTAAGTCTTCTTTAAAGAACAACTTGATTCCGTCAGCAAGGGTTTGTAGCAATCCGAAAGGGCCTGCCTTATTTGGCCCAATTCGGTTGCCCATTCCAGCAACAACTTTGCGCTCGAACCACACCATGAGCATGGTTGCAACTAGGCCAGTTACGAAAACCACCAAAACCTTCAGCACAACAATGAGCAATGGCGTCCACAAAAGATCGCCTTTCAGCACTGGGTCAATGGCGAGCAAAGAAATCATGCAAGTTTCTCAATTCGCACATCAACAATGTCTGCATGTACATCAAAAATTTCGCGAGCATCATTACCAGGTTGGTTAAATGGCAACCAGGCAGTTCCGCGCAACACATCTTCTGACGTGGTTACTGGCAACACTGCAGTTGCCTTCGTGGAAATCACCTGCACATTTGCGCCAAGCTCT
>JBJOOQ010000082.1:0-5441 GCA_046051205.1 Actinomycetota bacterium | reverse complement strand
CTTGAAGGTCGTCGCTGGAGCGAAGGCATTCACCAGGCCGTCGAGGCTAAAGAAGGCGTAAAGATCAAGGAAGAGAACCAAACTCTTGCCACTGTCACGCTGCAGAACTATTTCCGCATGTACGACAAGCTCGCAGGAATGACGGGAACAGCTCAGACAGAAGCCGCTGAGTTAATGAACACCTACAACCTTGCAGTGGTTCCAATTCCAACCAACCGCGAAATGGTTCGTGCAGACCAAGCTGACCTTATTTATAAGTCTGAGCAAGCAAAGTTCTCCGCGGTGGTGCAAGACATTGAAGAGAAACACAAACTGGGCCAGCCGATTCTTGTTGGAACGGTCAGCGTTGAAAAGAGCGAATTACTCTCGCGTTTGCTAGACAAACGAGGCATTAAGCACGAAGTGTTGAACGCAAAACAACACACACTGTTGCAACCAACATGGCGGGCCGAGGTGTTGACATTTTGCTGGGCGGAAACCCAGAAGGTCTTGCACGTCAGCAGGTGCTCAGCGAAGGGCACACCGAAGATGCCTTGAAAGACGAATTTGAATTGGCAATGCCACTTGCTCAAATGCCAGAGGAATATCGCAACGCTCGTAGTGCTGCGCAAGCACGTTACAAAGAGATACTTGCATCGTTCATCACGCAGTGCAAAGCAGAGGGCGAAAAGGTTCGTGCAGTTGGTGGCTTGTATGTGCTTGGTACCGAGCGTCACGAATCACGTCGCATCGACAATCAGCTGCGCGGTCGTGCGGGGCGTCAAGGCGACCCGGGTGAAAGTCGCTTCTATCTCAGTCTTGATGACGAACTCATGCGTTTGTTTGCAACAGGCGCCCTCAGTTGGGTCATGGGTAAAGCGCTTCCTGATGACGAGGCGATCGAAGCAAAAATGGTCACCAAAGCAATTGAACGCGCGCAGAGCACGGTTGAGCAGCGCAACGGAGAAATTCGCAAGAACGTTCTGAAGTACGACGAAGTAATGAACGAACAGCGCAAGATTATTTATCAGCGCCGTGATCAAATTCTTGAAGGACTTGATCTGAAAATTGCTGCCATGGAGTACTTGGCAGACGCTGTTGACTCGCTGATTGATAGTCATTGCGTTTCCGATGCCGAAGACGAATGGGACTTGGAAGGTCTTGCTCGCGAGTTGGTCTCATTCTGGCCAACCACCATCACTGAAGCATCGCTTGCAAACTGCGGCTCAACAGATGACATGTACGACCATGTAATGGCTGACGCTTCTCGCTACTACGCCCAACGCGAATCTGAAATGGGTGAACAGACCATGCGCGAAGTTGAGCGCCAGGTGATGTTGCGCATTATCGATCAGCGTTGGCGTGAACATCTTGAAGAAATGGACTACTTGCAAGAAGGAATCAACCTTCGTGCAATGGGTCAAAAAGATCCACTTACCGAATGGCAGCGTGAAGGCTTTGAAATGTTCGGCGCGCTCATGAAGGGCATCGCGCAAGACTTCGTGAAGTACGTGATGCACGTTCAAGTAGTGAAAAATGATGCGCCTGCAATTCAGGTGCAAAATATTCAAGAGTCTTCCTATGACGCTGAAACACAGGGTGGTTTTGCAGGCGCAACTGCCGACCCGTTGGCGCCACCAATTCCTGCAGCCCCAGTTGCACAGAAGACCGTGGTGAAAGCCGCTGATGACTGGTCGCTCACTCCACGAAATGCACCTTGCCCATGTGGATCGGGCAAGAAATTTAAGATGTGCCACGGGCGCGATTAATCGCAATACCGAATAGGCAACAGTCATGCGCGATTTTTCAAACGATCTCACTGAAGTCCGACGTCGAGTAGACGAAGCTTCGGTGTATCTGAAGGTGGAAGCTAGCCGTGCGCGAATCGCCGAGCTCGAAATAGAAGTAGCCCGTCCCGATTTGTGGGATGACCAAGAGAATGCAAAGAAAGTCAATTCGGAATACTCAAATCTGAAATCAGACTTGGATGAGTTCGCCTCGTTAGCTGGATCTATTGAAGATCTTGAAGTACTGCATGAGATGGCGCGAGAAATTGACGATGAGAGCCAAGAGCCAGACTTGGAGCGCGGTATTTCTCAAGCCCGAACAAAGCTTGATGCACTTGAATTGCGCAGTTTGTTTACGGGAGTGCACGACGAAGCAGATGCCATCGTGCAAATTAATGCAAAAGATGGTGGCGTGGACGCTCAAGACTGGAGCGAGATGCTGTTGCGCATGTTTACGCGCTGGGCTGAGCGAAAAGGTTTTGATATTGAAATTGGTGACGTCTCTGAAGGAACTGAAGCCGGAATCTTGTCGGCCGACTTCACGGTGCGCGGTCGATACGCCTACGGGCTGCTTACATCTGAGCGCGGCACGCATCGCCTCGTGCGCATTAGTCCATTCGATAACCAAGGTCGCAGACAGACCAGTTTCGCCAACGTACAAATTTGGCCAGTGCTTGAAGAAGTTGATGTTGAAATCAACGAAGCCGACATTCGCATGGAAGTGTTTCGCGCTTCAGGCGCCGGCGGCCAGCACGTAAACAAAACGTCTTCTGCTGTACGACTCATTCACGAACCAACTGGACTTGTCGCATCTTCGCAACAAGAGCGTTCGCAATTACAGAACCGCGAAAATGCGTTGAAGAGGCTGAAGACCATGGTTGCGTCACGCATTGAAGAAGAACGTGAAAATGAATTGCGCAGTATTGGCGGTAAGCAAGCACAAGTTGGGTGGGGAAGCCAGATCCGCAGTTACGTCATGCAGCCGTATCAAATGGTGAAAGACGTTCGCACCGAAATTGAAAGCGGAAATATCGCGGGAGTCCTTGACGGAGACCTGGATTCCTTTATGGAAGGCTTCCTCCGCTGGCGCCGTGCAAACTCTGATTCATAAATTAGACTCATTATCTGTTGCCTGAGAGGGGCCCCATGATCCGTTTGGAAAATGTGACCAAGAGGTACGGGTCCGAAACCGTTGCGGTTCGGGACGCATCATTTGACGTCGCCAAGGGAGATTTTGTGTTTTTGGTTGGCCCATCTGGGTCAGGCAAGTCGACCATCTTGCGCTTGGTGAACCGTCAGGAACGACCTGAGCGCGGCGATGTCTGGGTTGCTGGTCAAAACGTCAACGACCTTCCAGACTCTCGAGTTCCGTTCCTTCGCCGCAATATGGGCAATGTATTCCAGGACTACAAACTGCTCACGGGCAAGACCGTGTTCGAAAACATCGCGTTTGCTTTAGAAGTAATCGGTAAACCGCGTCATGTGATTGCGCGACAAGTTCCCATCGTGCTCGATCTTGTAGGCCTTTCTGGCAAGGAAGATCGTTTCCCAAATCAACTCTCAGGCGGTGAGCAGCAACGTGTGTCGATCGCGCGAGCTTTCGTCAACCGTCCGCTCATTTTGCTTGCAGATGAGCCAACAGGAAACTTGGATCCTGCAACAGGCGAGGGCATCATGTCGTTGCTCGATGAGATCAATCAAACGGGAACCACGGTGGTCATGGCAACACACGACCATCGTGTGGTGAACGCCATGCGCAGACGAGTAATCCAGCTAGACCGTGGAGTAATCGTGCGCGACCAAGAGCGAGGTGTTTACGAATGATCGCTCGAATTGCATATGCGTTTCGTGAAATGTGGGCGAGCTTCCGCCGAAACCTCACACTCACCGCAGCAGCCATCCTTACTTCAGCGATTGCGCTACTTCTCGTAGGCACAACGCTGCTCATTCAGCGCGCGTTTGAAAACTTGCTCGTGCAGTGGAAGGGCGACGTGGCGATGATTGTGTTCGTGCGTAGCGATGCCACACCTGAACAAATCGCATTGATTGATGAGTCCATCAGATCAGCACCAACCATTATCAACGTTGACAAACTTCAGTATTTGGATAAGACGCAAACTTATGAAGAAGCAAAGCGAATTTTTGCTGGCGACCCTGTCACGCTCAGCCTGTTAACCCCGGAAAACATTCCTTCGGAATTTAAGGTTGTTCCCATCACCCAAGACCCGGCACTAGTTCGTTCTCTCAGTGAGCAGTACCGCTCGCTACCCGGTGTTGAAGACGTGGCCTTGGCCGAGGATGAGTTTCAAGTCATTTCAACGCTGTCGAAATTCGTGCGCACCGTCACGTTGGTGATGTCGCTGGTGTTGCTGGTAGTTGCAGTCGGACTTATTTGGAACACCATTCGAACTGCCATGTTCGCGCGGCGACGAGAAATCGAAGTGATGAAACTCGTTGGTGCAACCAACTGGTTCATTCGAGTTCCGTTCATGCTCGAAGGGCTGTTGCAAGGTCTCATCGGCGCAGTTGTGTCGTGCGGCGGGCTGTGGGCATTGAATTCGGCATGGACCAATGGAGTTGCTGGGTTCAAGCCAGGCACGGGTATCTCGTCGTTGGTTGTCCCGTCGGGTTACCTCTCGGGAGTGATGGTCGTCATTTTGATCATTGGCGCATTGGCCGGAGCGATCGGTTCGGCCATCGCGGCTTCACGCTTCTTAGACGTATAGTCCACACATCTAGATTGGGCTAATGGCCTACACCGAACTTTTGTATTCAGTTGCGCAAGGCGTTGCGACCGTGACGCTGCATCGACCCGACAAGCTCAATGCATTTACTAACACGATGATGCGTGAACTGCATCAGGTGTTTGATGAAATTGATGCGGACGACAATGTTCGCGCTGTCGTCATGACTGGTTCTGGGCGCGGTTTCTGTGCAGGTGCGGACTTGTCAGGCGGAGGCGACACGTTCAACGACGGTTCGTTAAGCACCGATTCGCAGTCAAAGTTTCGTCGCGATGGTGGCGGAACCGTGACCCTGCGAATGTTTAAGTGCAATAAGCCAATCATCGGCGCAATCAATGGTCCAGCAGTGGGAATTGGTGCAACCATGACGCTGGCAATGGATATGCGTCTTATTTCAAGTGCCGCAAAAATGGGTTTCGTATTCACGCGTCGCGGAATTGTTCCTGAGGCCTGTTCATCGTGGTTCTTGCCACGCATCGTTGGTATTGCGCAAGCACAAGAATGGGTAATGACCGGTCGTGTGTTTGACGCACAAGAAGCGCTTCGTGGCGGCTTGGTACGCAGTATTCACGAACCAGATGATTTGCTACCTGCTGCTTATGCGCTGGCAAAAGAAATTGTCGATAACGCTGCACCAGTTTCTGTTGCTCTTGCTCGTCAGATGATGTGGAGAATGCTTGGCGCTGCGCATCCAATGGATGCGCATCGCGTTGACAGCCGAGGAATTCAAATACGCGGACGTTCGAAAGATGTGCAAGAGGGCGTGATGAGTTTCTTGGAAAAACGTCCGGCAGTGTTCACGGAGCGCGTGACAACTGACTTGCCCGACATCTTCCCTGAATGGGAAGAACCAGAGTTCTTCTAGACAACATGCCGATGCTCTATGACGAAGTTGGTGGAAGCGAATTCTTTGTTCGCCTAGTTGATCGCT
>JBJOOQ010000081.1:0-5037 GCA_046051205.1 Actinomycetota bacterium | reverse complement strand
AGGCTGATGCCGTTCGGGTTCGCACCAAAGCCATCGCCATATGGCCCAGTGCGCAACATGAGGTCCAGCATGCGGTCTGCTCCGCGTGCACCAGTGGCGTCAAGTTGTTCGCGAATTTGTTCTGCAGTTAGACCATTCGTTGGTGATGTTGAATCTTTGGTGATGCTGCCAATGAACGCATCAAGTGTGAAGTCGTCAACCATTGCAACATCAACGTTTGCACCCATACCTTGAGCAATGCCTGCAAGCTTCAACAAAATTTCCCACTCGTCTGGTTGATCTGCCGCACGTTCAAACACAGGCTCGCTGTAGTTGGCAACGTTGCGCACTGAGAAACCGGTGAACACCAAGTCGAAGTGACTGCGTTCAAGCTGTGACGGCGAAGGCAAAATGACATCTGCATAACGCGTGGTCTCGTTCAAATAAATATCCACCGACACCATGAACTCAAGAGACTTCATGCTCTCTTCAAGTGCAATCGTGTTTGGCGTAGACAACACTGGGTTTCCACCAGCAGTAATGAGTGCCTTTATTTGTCCTTCTCCTGGTGTGGCAATTTCTTCTGCCAACACGCTTACTGGGTATTCGCCAAGTGCTTCAGGAAACTTGCGCACGCGTGAATGCCCACGACCAATAGAGAAACCTTTGCCCGTTCCCTTTTGACCACGCGTAGTTGGCCCGCCTGCTGCAGGCATGGTGAACATCACGCCGCCCTCGCGGTCGAGGTTGCCTGTAATGGTGTTCACCACATCGACCAACCAACTTGCCGTGGTTCCGAAACTGACTGTGCACGTACCAATGCGGCCGTACACCAATGCTTTGTCGGCGGCAGCGAATTCGCGAGCAATGCGCTTAATGGTTTCGGCGTCGATGCCAACTGCCTTTTCAACTGCCGTTGCAGTGAATTGCTTCAGTGCCGCGGGCAACACATCAAGCCCAGCAATGTGCGGGCGAATGTGATCGCCTACGTTGGCCAAACCTTCTTCAAAAATGGTGTTGGCAATTGCAGCAAGGAACAATGCATCGGCACCTGGGCGGATGGCCAACCATTCATCGCAATGTTCTGCTGTCTTACTCTTGCGTGGGTCGACAACAATTAACTTGCCGCCGCGTTCGCGCATGGTTTCAAGACGACCCGGAAAATCTGGCGCTGTGCACAAGCTTCCATTCGAGTCGTATGGGTTTGCACCCAACATCAAGATGTATTGCGTGCGGTCCAAATCGGGAATGGCAATTGAAGCTGGCGTGCCAAACATGTAGCCCGAACTCACTTGCTTTGGAATTTGATCGACAGACGACGCACTGAAGCGTTGCTTGGTACCCAATGCTTGCAACCACACACGGTTGTAAATGAGTGGTGCCAAGTTGTGCGCGTTCGGGTTTCCTAAATAAGCACCTACTGCACCACGACCATGTTTATTAATAACTCCTGTAAGGCCGCGATCAACTTCTTGCCACGCTTCGTCCCAACTCACTTCTACATGTACGCCATTGCGTTTCACCAGCGGCTTGCGCAAACGATCTGGGTCTTCATGCAGTTGCTTCAGCGTGCTGCCCTTTGGGCAAATGAACCCTTTACTAAATACGTCATTGCGGTCGCCACGAATGCGCGCCACCGCGCCATCTTTAACGGTGATTTCCAAACCACACGTTGCTTCACATAATGGACATGTTCGGTAATGGGTGCGCTCGTTTGGCGTTTCAGGCATGGCCATATCGTGCCATACATATAGCCATCAGCCATATGCTGAACGCAATGCAACGCCTGTTCCCCAACCCTGTGGCTTCGTTAACGGTTGCCGAAGCGTATGGCGTTGCTCGTACTCGCGTAAACGTTGGCGACGGCAAGTCGCGCCCCACAATTGGCATGTGCATGGTGCACAGCATCGACGGCAGCACCGTGGTTGAAGGAAACTCTCGCGCACTCGGTAGCCCTGGTGACCTTGCCGTATTGCTGGGTCTTCGCGCACTTGCCGACGTGATCATTGTGGGCTCAAGCACCGTGACTATTGACGATTACGGCCCGCCAAGCAAGCCCGGTTTACGCGTTGGTGTGGTTACTCGCAGCGCCAAAGTTGATGCAGCAAAGCCGTTGTTTACCAGTGGCTCTGGCTTCCTGATTACTACCGAAACCGCAGTAACTCCTGCGGGCATTGAATGCGTCCGTGCGGGAACCACCAAAGTGAATTTGGCGCAAGCTGTTACGCAGTTGCAAGGCAACTTCGCACAGCTTGAAGGCGGACCAACTCTGAACGCCGCAATGCTTGCAGCCGATTTGGTGGACGAAATAAACGTGACGATCAGCGCCAACATGGTTGGCGGAAACGGCCCACGTTTAACAAACGGTGCGCCCGATGTATTGAAGCGATATCAACTTGCACACGTGTGCGAAGAAGATGGCTTTTTGTTTTTGCGCTACTCGCGCTAACACGTTACGCGCGAGCAGTTGAATGCTTTTGCAACAAGGCAAGTTCACGTTTGAAGTCTGAAGCATCATCAAAGTTTTTGTACACGCTTGCAAAACGCATGTAGGCAACTTCATCAACAACGCGAAGTTCGTCGAGCACTGCGTGACCAACATCGCTTGAGGTGACGTCGCCACCCAAGAGGCGCAACTTGTCTTCAATGCGCTCCGCCATGTCGATAATGGCCAGATCGTCAACTGGGCGGCCCTTTACTGCGGCTTGAACTCCGGTGATCATTTTGGCCCGATCGAAAGGCTCTTTGCCCCCGCTGCGCTTCAGCACATGCAAAGGGACTTCTTCAAGGCGCTCGTAGGTAGTGAAACGATATGCGCACTGTGGGCAACTGCGGCGTCGGCGAATTGCGCTGCCTTCTTCCGACATCCGTGAGTCAATGACTTTGGTGTCGTCGTGAGAACAACTCGGACAATGCACTCCAGAGAGAGTACTACTTGTCATATATCAATGCGAACGACTATGGAATGAGTACGCGTTGACCAACACTGATGCTGTCGCCATTCATACGTACCAATTCATCGACAAGGTCTGATGTGTTGGCTTGTGGTGCAATGCGATTGGCAATGGCCCAGAGGGTGTCGCCACTTTGTGCAATCACGTAATTTGGCTCGGTTTGCTGACCAACCATTGCTGGGTTGGCATTCGCCTCGGTGCCATTAAGGCCGAAAGTGCCAATGGCGGCAATTGCCACGGCAATGGCCAACACGCCCACCCTGCGGCGGCGGTACACGGCCTGAGCTGGGCGAGGCATTGCCCGAACGTATGCCGAACGGACTGCTGGGTGGTGTGGGGAGTTCAGGTAGTGGATTGTTGCGGCCATGACAGGCTCCTTTGATTTGCCGCTTTCGCGGTGTTTATAGGGGTTTTACGGGGGTTTCGAACTGGTACTTCCACCATAGCGAACGGGTGTTCGTAGTTGTTGGATTTAGGCGAACATTTGTTCTCCGAACAGGTGTTTGACTCTGGGGGCGAACACCCGTACGATTGAGCCATGACTTCAGCCCCCCAGCCAGCCCACACCCAGCTCACCGACCGCCAACGCGGCATCCTCGATTTCATCGAATCCAACATGCGCGAACGCGGCTACCCGCCTTCGGTTCGCGAAATTGGCGAGGCCGTTGGTCTGTCCTCTTCAGCCACTGTGCACAACCACTTGGCTACGTTGCAAAAGCTTGGCTATCTACACCGCGACCCAACGAAGCCACGCGCAATTGAAGTTCGTTACGAAGCATCCAGCGGTGTTGCCATGGAGCGCAGGCCGACGAAACACGTTCCCCTCGTTGGCGATGTTGCAGCAGGCGTAAACGTGCTTGCACAAGAAAACGTTGAAGAACTCGTTCCCCTACCTATGGACTTCACGGGTGACGGTGAATTGTTTATGTTGCGCGTGCGCGGAAACTCCATGATCGATGCCGGCATTTTGGATGGCGACTTCGTGGTGTGCCGTCAGCAAGTAACAGCCGACAATGGCGACATTGTTATTGCAGGAATTCCTGGTGACGAAGCCACCATAAAAACGTTTACGAAGAGTGGCTCAAAAGTTACGCTCACGCCATCGAACTCATCCATGAAACCGATGGTGTTCGAAAAAGGCGAAGTGTCGGTGTACGGCAAGCTCGTCACCGTGCTCCGTCGTTTATAAACGTCGCTTAATCAATTAGGCGACGCCGAGGCGTTGAGCCATCAGCTCAATGCGTGCATCGGGTTGCACCACTGCAACGCGCACGTTGTTTGAACCGCCTGCGCCATAGAAGTCGCCCGGGCTAACTAATGCCCCGCCTTCAGTGGCCAAACGCTCGGCAAATTCCCAACCATCAGTGGCGTCGAACCACAAATAGAAACCGCCAGCAGGAAGTTCGATGTTTCTGCCAGACCACTTGCTGAGCACGGTTGCTGCACGCTCCAGGCGACCGCGATAAATACCTGCTTGCACCTTCACGCTGTCGTCGTCGTTCAGCGCAACAACTCCTGCTGCTTGTGCCGGGCCAGGAACCATAAGACCAGCGTGTTTACGTACTTCTTTTAAGTAGTGAACAATGTCGGCATCGCCTGCATAAAACGCAACACGCAAACCAGCAAGGTTTGAACGCTTCGACAGCGAGTGCAACGCAATGACGCCTTGTGTTCCATATTGCAACGCAGTGGTTGGCTTGCCTTGCCATGTGAATTCCACATAACACTCGTCGCTGAACACCGGTACATCGTTTGCACGTCCCCAGTTCACAACGGCTTCCATGTCGTCAAGTGCGCCAGTTGGGTTACTTGGTGAGTTCATCCAAATCATGAGCGCGCGCTTCGCATCGTCTGCACTGATCTTCGACAGGTCAAGACCGCCAGTTGGCGTCATTGGAACAGCTACTGGCCTGCAACCCGACAGCGTTGCGCCCATTGCATAACTTGGGTAGCTGACAGCTGGAAACAACACGGTGTCGCGTGATGGCGTTCGCAGTTTCATCCACTGTGGCGTGGTGACAACGAACTCTTTACTGCCAACCGCAGCCGCAATTTGCGAAAGCGGAATGTCGATGTCGAACTTGCGTTGCATCCATGAACGAAC
>JBJOOQ010000080.1:0-5040 GCA_046051205.1 Actinomycetota bacterium | reverse complement strand
TTCTTTGGGTCCCACTGGCCGAATGAGTCGCGGTGTGAATACACACGCTCTTTTGCACGCGCACGCTCTTCGTCTCGCCGAGCGCCGCCGAACACGGCATCGAAGCGATGTTCGGCAATGGAGTCAAGAAGAGTGACCGTTTGCAGCGGGTTGCGACTGGCGCGAGGTCCTGTCACATCGGCAACTTTCCCTGAATCAATTGATGCCTGCACTGAGCCAACGATGAGTTGCACACCCATGTCGGAAACGCAGCGATCACGGAACTCGATTACCTCGGGGAAGTTGTGCCCGGTATCGATGTGCATCACAGGGAATGGAATTCGCGCTGGAGCAAACGCGCGCACTGCCAAGTGCAACATGACGACTGAATCTTTTCCACCAGAGAACAGCAACACAGGACGTTCAAACTCTGCGGCTACCTCTCGGATGATGGTGACGGACTCATCAATCAAGCCATCCAGTGAGGTTTTCATACGGTTTTTAGTTTAGTGATATGGCATCGTTATTTTTTGTAAACGTAGTGTTTTCAAGGATTTTGAGCACTCCTGTCCGTGTTATTCTCGTGGCGTGCCAGCCGGCGCGGAGAACCAACAATGGCTATGCGTTTCGCATAGGGGGAGAGCAAATAGATGAAAATGAAACACCTCAAGGGGATTGCCCTTGCAGCAGCTGCGGTCGTAGGACTTGCAGCATGCGGCGGAAGCAGTGAATCCTCAGACACCACAGCAGCCGCTGGTGGCGACTACAGCAACTTGAAAGTTGCCGTTGTTTACATCGGTGTACCTGGAGACGCTGGATACACCTATCAGCATGAACAGGGAATTAAGGAACTCGAAGCAGAGCTCGGAATCACCGTTACCCGTTTGGAGAACATTCCAGAAGGTGCAGAATCCGCAGCAACATTTGATCAACTTGCAGCCGAGGGTTACAACCTGATTTTCGGAACCTCGTTCGGTTACATGGACCCAATGCTTGAAGTTTCGGCCAAGTATCCAGAAGTGTGCTTCGAGCACGCAACCGGTTACAAGACCTCAACCAACTTGGGCACCTACTTCGGTGCAGCTGAAGAAGCTCGTTACCTCTCGGGTATCGCAGCAGGCGCAGCATCGCCAACAGGCAAGCTCGGTTACGTTGCAGCATTCCCAATTCCAGAAGTTGTTCGCGGTTTGAATGCCTTCACCTTGGGTGCACGTTCAGTGAATCCAGAAGCAACCGTTCAAGTGACGTGGACTTCGACATGGTTTGACCCAGCAAAGGAAAAGGAAGCAGCACAAGCATTGTTGCAAGCAGGCGCAGATGTTCTCGGTATGCACCAGGACTCAACTGCAACTGGTGAAGCAGCAATGGAAGCTGGCGCAAAGTGGGTTGGCTACAACTCCGACACGCTTGCTGGCAACTTCCCAGACACCTGGCTCACCGCTCCTGTATGGGACTGGGGTCCGTACTACATCAATGCCGCTAAGTCATTCGCTGCAGGAACCTGCGACGTATCGCAGTACTACGGCAACATGGCAGACGGAACGGTCAAGCTTGGAACCTTTGGTTCTTCAGTAAGCGCAGAAACACAGGCTCTCATTGCTGAGAAGGCTGCTGCAATCATTGACGGATCATTCGCTCCTTTCACTGGACCAATCAAAGACAACACTGGCAAGGAAGTTATTGCCGCCGGAGTGGTAGCGCCTTTGGGCGACCTGCTCGGTATGCAGTACCTTGTTGAAGGTGTTATTGGCGAAATTCCAAAGAGCTAGTTCTCTATGAGTGATGCCTCCACGGAGGCCGCAATGGGGTCGCACCGCTCAGGCGGTGCGACCCTGTTTGCACTATCGGCCCGACAAGTAACGAAACGTTTCCCTGGAGTTCTTGCGAACGATCGCGTGGACTTCGATTTACTCCCAGGTGAAGTACACACACTGCTTGGCGAAAATGGTGCCGGAAAGAGCACCCTTGCTTCGGTGCTCTGTGGTTTGTATAAACCAGATGAAGGCGCAGTGTTACGCAACGGAACTCAAGTGCGACTCACCAGTCCGCGTCACGGACTGCAAAACGGAATCGCCATGGTGCACCAGCACTTCCGTTTGGTGGATCGATTTACTGTTGCTGAAAATGTTGTTCTAGGTCACCGCAAGTTGCCGTTTCTCTTGCGCGCAAACGATTTAGAAGATCAAGTTGCACAAGTTGCCGAACGGTTCGGATTGCCACTTGACCCACAAGCAGTGGTTGGCGAGCTTTCCGCGGGCCAGCGTCAGCGTGTGGAAATTGTTAAGGCGTTGTATCACGGTGCAGAAATTCTGTTGCTTGATGAGCCGACAGCATTGTTGGCTCCACCAGAAGTTGAAAAGTTGTTTGAGACAGTTCGTGCAATGACGCAAGCCGGTAAATCGGTGGTGTTTGTTAGCCACAAGCTTGGTGAGGTTGTTGACATTTCCGACCGCGTGACGGTGATGCGAGATGGTCACGTAACTGGTTCAGTTGCTCGAGGCGAAGCAGACACGCGCAAGTTGGCCGAGTTGATGGTTGGAAGAGATATTGATCTGTCGCCAAGGCGTTCACGCGGTGTGCCAAAGGAAACGTTGTTAAGTCTGTCCAATGTTGGATTGACAAAAGACGGAGTAGATCGAATCTCGCAGATTTCATTCGAAGTAAGGGCGGGGGAGATAGTTGGAGTAGCGGGAGTGTCTGGCAATGGTCAGCGCGAACTTGCAGAAATTGTTGCCGGACTGTTATCGCCAACAAGTGGCGAAGTTTCAATCAATGGCGAGCGCGTAAATGGCGTTGGCACTCGCAATGTGCGAAAAGCCGGCCTTGCCTATGTTCCAGAAGATCGCCTTGGTACTGGTCTTGCGCCATCGCTTTCCATTGTCGACAATCTTGTGCTCACGCGCGATCGCGGGTTCCTAGTGGATCGAAAATCTGCGCACTCTGAAGCCGAAGCGTTTATTAAGCAATTGGAAATCAAAACGCCAAACGCACTTACCGCGACGCGAAAACTTTCTGGTGGAAACTCTCAGAAAGTCCTGCTTGCACGTGAGATTTTTGCTGCTGGGGCTAACGCCCGCGTTTTAGTGGTGTGCTCGCCAACTCGAGGCCTCGATGTTGGGGCAGTAGAGGCAGTGCATAAGTTGCTCGATGAGGCTCGAAGTGCAGGCAAAGCAATTCTGCTCATCAGCGAAGACCTCGATGAGGTGCTCACGCTTGCAGACAAGATTCTCGTGCTGTATCGCGGATCTGTTGTTCATGAAGCGGTTGGCGACCAGGTCGATGTAGAGGCAGTCGGTTTGGCTATGGCAGGTCTTTCATGATTATTGGAAATGTGCGCATTGAGCTAGAGGCTCGTTTGTCAACACCGAAATGGTTGTATGCCGCGGTGCCAGCACTTTCGTTGTTGTTCGCTTTTGTTGTCGGTGGTGTGTTTCTTGCTCTCACCGGCCATTCGCCAATTGGCACGCTGTGGCTGCTGATTGAACGCGGCTATGCATCTACAAAAGGCATTACCAACACACTTGGTTCTGCCACTCCACTTATTTGTACGGGTCTTGCTGCCGCATTTGCATTTCGAATGAACTTGTTCAACATTGGCCAAGAGGGCCAAATGTATTTGGGCATGATCGGCTCTGCTTGGGCTGGAATTGTGTTGGCAGGGGCTCTACCGGGTTTTGCCGCTGTGCCTATGGTGCTGTTGTTTGGTGCATTAAGCGGTGCGCTGTGGGTGTTGCTGCCAGCAGTGTTGCGCGCAAAGTTGGGTACGAGCGAAATCGTGAGCTCTTTGCTTCTGAACTATGTGGCCCTCAACTTGGTGAACTACTTCATTTTCGGTAGCCGAGGAATCTTTCGTGACCCAACAACATCATTCCCGCAAGGTCGCCTCATTGAGGAATCAGCGCGCCTCGGTAGTTTCGGCACAACACGCACATATCCAACAGTGCTCATCGCAGTTGCACTCGCCATTGGCTTGTACTGGTTTATGAAGCGTTCAAATTACGGATACGAAACTTCGGTATTCGCAGATTCGCCAAACACTGCTCGTTATGCGGGAATGAGTTCTACAAAACTGACACTGTCGGTGTTGTTGTTCTCTGGTGCACTTGCTGGTCTCGCTGGCTCAATGTATGTAGTTGGGCCTGCGGGCAAAGTTGACCCAGGTCTTCTGCAAATAGGTCTCGGCTATGCAGGAATTGTGGTTGCTGCGCTTGCGCGTTACAACTTTGTTGCCGTCATCCTCACTGCAATTCTGTTTGCAGGTTTGCGTGAAGGCGGAGCATCGTTGCAGATTTCATCTAACCCCGTTCCAATTTCCATCGCGGTAGTGCTGCAGGGTTCCGTGCTGTTGTTTGCTCTAGGTGGCGAAGTGTTTAGGCGCAACCGCTTGCGTATTCGACGCGTTCAGCAAGTGAGCGTGGCATCGTGAACTCAAACGTTTGGATTCTCACGTTCTCTGATGCAATCAGCATCGCGACCACGCTGATTCTTGCCACGCTTGGCGCGATACTTACCGAACGTTCTGGTGTCATCAACCTAGGTGTTGAAGGCATTTTGCTCATGGGTGCTGTGACAGCATTTTTGGTCAGTGATGGAACTGGCAATTTGTGGTTGGCCTTGTTCCTGTCGGTGTTGGTCGGTGTTGCCATGGCCACGGTTCACGCAACGCTCACCATTACGTTGCGAGCAAACCAAATTGTGGCGGGTTTGGCGCTCGTTATTTTTGGAAACGGTTTATCTCAATTCATAGGCAAGCCTGTAGAAGGCAAGTCGCGTCCAGTAACCATTGAGCCGATGAACCTAGGAGCACTGTCAGACATTCCGGTTCTTGGACCAATCCTGTTTGGACACGACATTTTCACGTATCTCACCTGGGCTGGTGCGCTGGTGTGCTCGTTGTACTTGAACAGAACACGTCCAGGCTTGGTTCTGCGCGCAACGGGAGACGCCCCAGCAACCGTGGATGCTCAGGGTGTGTCGGTGGCAACGGTTCGCTTCGTGCACACCATCTTGGGCGGAGCGCTCATGGGCTTGGCTGGCGGTTGGTTCATGCTTGCTCGAGGC
>JBJOOQ010000079.1:0-5736 GCA_046051205.1 Actinomycetota bacterium | reverse complement strand
CCGTTGGCTGCATTCTTCTTTGCCGGACGATTCATGGTCACGGTCACAATGCCGTTTTCGCGAAAAACCTCAACTGTCTCCATACACAGACGATACTTAAGAAATGGGTTTCAATCCGCATCGCAAGCGCGTGAAGCGCACCAGCGACTATCTCATTGTGGGGTCGGCGTTTGTGATCATGATTGTCCTCGTGCTTTGGGCGTTTGCGGGATAACAACCATGTCGATGTGGGACGGTTTATACGGCGTTGTAGACGTGCGCCGAGTGCAGCCATATGACGCCAACAAGGTGTACATCTGCCCCGGCTGCAACCAAGACATTCCCGTTGGCATGGGCCACTACGTGTGCGTACCCGCCGACGCAGTGGATTTGCGACGTCACTGGCACTATGCGTGCTGGGACAATCGCCTTCCTAAAACGCGTTAAGCAACACTTCTAGTTGCACGCCAGTCATGGTGGCAACGTCGAACCGCGTGCTACAAATGCGCGAATGTAACGCCGCATCGTTCACACGCAAGTGCTCCACAAAATCAAACGTCGCGCGGCGCACTTTCAGTTGTTTCGCCGGCGTCGCGCGTGCTTTCACTTCACACACCACAAGTTCGGTTCCGTGCATTAACACCACATCAAGTTCGCCGCGCTTGCTGCGAAAGTTGCGTGCAATAACGGTGTAACCGCGTTGTGCGTACCAACGAGCAACACAATCTTCTGCCCACCTACCGCGCGCGTTTCGCCGCGCAGCAATGCCAGTGTTTGCAACTGGCGCGTCTACAAATCTTTTGGCGGCAGTTCTTCGATGTTTAAGTCTTTGAAGCTCAGCACTCGCACCTTCGGTACGAATCGGCTCTTGCGGTACATGTCCCACACCCATGCGTCTGACAGATTCACTTCCACAATTGGGCGAGGTCCTTCTGAAAGAACCTTCACATCAACATTGTTGGCCAGATAAAACCGGCGATCTGTTTCCACTGCATAGCGAAACATGCTGACGACATCTTGGTATTCCTGTGCAAGCTGAAGCTCTCGCTCCGCTTCGAAATTTTCGAGGTCGTCTGTATTCAAAGTGTGCAGTGACTCGGAAAAGTGGCGACTATTGGTCGTCGCGCTTTTCGCGGATCTTTGCTGACTTACCCTTGCGATCGCGCAAGTAGTTCAGCTTCGCACGACGAACATCGCCGCGCTTCAAGACTTCAAGCTTTGCAACCGATGGGCTGTGCAATGGGAATGTGCGCTCAACGCCCACTCCGTACGACAACTTACGAACGGTGTACGACTCTGCGATTCCTGATCCAGTGATGGCAACAATGTTTCCCTGGAAAATCTGGATGCGCTCTTTGCCACCTTCAACCACGCGTACGTGAACCTTTACTTCGTCGCCCGAACCAATTTTTGGAAGGTCGTCGCGCTTGTATTGGTTGTCAACAATGTCGGTGGTCTTCATGAGGAAATCCTTTAAATAGTGAAGTATGAAGGATACGGGGTCGGCGGGAACTCTTCCAACAGGCGTTGCTCTGCTTGGGTCAGCGGACCTCGCAGGGCCATCAGGTCGGGACGCTGGGCAATGGTGCGGTGCAGGGCCTGAGCCTGCCTCCAGCGCTCTACTTTGGCGTGGTCGCCACTGCGCAGCACTTCGGGCACTTCCCAGCCTCGGAAGTCCGCAGGGCGCGTGTAATGGGGTTCTTCCAGGATTCCTGACTGCCCAAAGCTTTCGGTCACGGGCGAAACGGCGTTGCCCATCACTCCAGGAATCAAACGGGTGACGGCTTCGATCACCAAGCACGCACCCACTTCGCCGCCGGCAAGAACCACATCGCCAACTGAAATTTCTTCGTCAATCAGGTGTTCGCGAATGCGATGGTCGATGCCTTCGTAACGGCCGCACAACAAGCTGAAGCCGTCGAGCGTTGCCAGTTTGTTTGCAAACTTTTGATCGAAGCGTTTGCCACCTGGCGACATGAGGAAAATTGGTCGCGGTGCATCGGCACGTTCAATGCTGTTGAACACGGGTTCTGCTGCAATAAGCATTCCTGCGCCGCCGCCAAACGGCGAATCGTCAACACTGTGGTGCACATCTGTGGTGTGTTCGCGCAAGTCGTGCGTGCGCAAGTCAACAAGGTTTTCCTTGCGCGCGCGGCCCAACAAACTTTCCGAACAGAAGTCGTCTACCAACTTCGGAAACAGTGTGAATACATCAATCCGCATCAAACAAACCTTCCGGGGCGTCAATTACTACTTGCCCGTTTTCATTCGACACGATAAATGGCGTTGGTACAAGGAACCCGTTGTCCAGTTCCATAATTGGGTGCGCTGGGTTATCAATAACTCCCGTGCACGTTCCCAAATTGTTTCCTGCAGTATCTACAACAACACTGCCAATCAGTTCGTGCACCCACACCACGCTTGGATCGTCAATGGGTTCGCCATACACATCGCTGTTGGTTAAGCGCTCAACAGTGTTTCTGTCGGTTACACCAACGAAGTACATGAGCCAACGATCGGTGGATTTTTTTGACGATGCAATTTCGTACCACGTGCCTGCGGCCCACAACTTTGCACCTTTGCCGGTGCGCAATGGATGATCGCTAAACAGGTCGAGGTACATTTCGCCGCGAACTCCGTGCGGTCGCCCAATGCGACCTACGTGCAACAGACCGTGTGGTGGTTGCGAATTAGTTGTCGACGAAGTCGACATCAACATTCACGCCATCGCGTGTTGCAGCAGCGCGCACAACGGTGCGGATGCTCATTGCGGTACGACCGCGGCGTCCGATGACGCGACCGAGGTCGCCTTCACCAACGCGAACTTCCAACAACACTTTGTCGCCGTCTGTGCTTCCCTCAACAACAACCGCATCTGGGTTGTCAACAATGGAACGCACGACATGGTCGAGCACTGCCGTAGCAATAGGTGCTGGAATGAGATTTGCTGAATCAGTCACAGGAAGAAGAAAGTCTTACTTGGACTTCTTGGTTGCCATGAACTCGGCCCATACGCCAGAGATTTCAAACAACTTCTTGACGCGCTCGCTTGGCTGTGCACCTTGCGTCAACCACTTCATGGCCTTTGCACTGTCAACAGTGAGAGCCGATGGCTCGGACTGTGGGTGGTAGTTACCAACGATTTCGAGGAAACGACCATCGCGGGCAGAACGTGAATCGGCAGCGACGATGCGATAATGCGGCTGCTTGGTTTTGCCTACTCGTGTGAGGCGAAGCTTTACTGACATGGCTTGCAGGCTATCGGGACGGAGGCCGCGAGCCCAACGCCGCAGCCAAGTCCATTCCCCCACCGCCAAAGGGGTTCAACCCGCCTTTGCCACCCTTTTTGCCTCCGCCGCCCATGCGCTTCATCATCTTCTGCATTTCGCTGAACTGTTTCACCAGCTTGTTTACGTCAGCAATTTGCGTGCCACTGCCTAGGGCAATGCGTTGACGACGACTGCCGTTAATGATTTCTGGCTTGCGACGTTCTTCTGGCGTCATCGAGCGAATGATGGCTTCGGTGCTCTTCACCATGTCGTCAGAAATTTGTGCGTTCTTCATTTCTTTCGGCATGCCAGGCAACATGCCCATCATTGACGAGAGGTTGCCCATTTTTTTGAGTTGCTGCAGTTGATCGAGGAAGTCGTCGAGCGTGAACTCGCCTTCCATAAGTTTTGCTGCAGCTTTTTCGGCTTCGTCTTTTTCGTATACCTTTTCGGCTTGCTCAATAAGTGTGAGCATGTCGCCCATGCCAAGAATTCGGCTTGCCATGCGGTCGGGGTGAAACTGTTCGAACGCATCAAGTTTTTCGCCGGTTGCAGCGAACGCAATTGGTTTGCCAATTACTTCTTTCACGCTGAGTGCGGCACCACCTCGTGCGTCGCCGTCGAGCTTCGAAAGAATGACACCGCTAATGGCAAGTGTTTCGTCGAATGCTTTCGCCACGTTCACGGCGTCTTGACCGGTCATCGCGTCGATCACCAAGAACGTGTAGTCAGGTTTAACAGCCGCGCTTATGTCACTGACCTGTTGCATCATTTCAGTGTCAATTGCTAAACGACCTGCGGTGTCAACAATGAGTACATCGCGGCCAAGTCGCTTTGCTTCTGCAAGTCCGGCTGCTGCTGTTTGCACCGGGTCACCAGGTGCAGAGAACACCGGAACATTCAGCTGCGCGCCAAGCACCTTCAACTGTTCAACGGCTGCTGGTCGCTGCAAGTCGGCACCGACCAACAATGGGTTGCGTCCTTGCGCTTTAAACCATGATGCAAGTTTTGCGGCGCTTGTTGTTTTACCCGAACCTTGCAAACCGGCCATCAGCACAACCGTTGGCGGTTGCGATGCGTAGGCGATCTTTAAGGTTTCGCCACCAAGCATTGCAACAAGTTCGGCATTAACAATTTTGATGATCTGTTGGCCTGGGTCAAGCGCCTCAGAAACCTTGCTGCCAACCGCCTGCACACGAATGCGTTCAACAACATTGCGAACAACGCCAATGTTTACGTCGGCTTCTAGCAATGCTGTACGAATTTCGGCAAGCATTTCGTTTACATCGGCTTCGGTTAACCGACCTTTGCCACGAATGCGCTTAAATACGCCACCAAGGCGGTCACTCAGGTTGTCGAACATAACGCCTCTACAAATTCAGTTGGGTTAAATGCCACAAGGTCTTCCATGGTTTCGCCAAGGCCCACCAGTTTCACAGGAATACCTAACTCGGTCTCAATGGCAAACACAATGCCACCCTTCGACGAGCCGTCCAGTTTGGTGAGCACCACTCCCGTTACTTGCGTTGCATCGGCAAACAGTCGCGCTTGGCTCAGACCGTTTTGACCAGTGGTGGCGTCGATTACCAACAACGTTTCGGTAACCGTGCCTGCGCCTTTTTCGGCAACGCGTCGCACTTTGCGCAACTCTTCCATGAGGTTGGTGTTGTTCTGCAAACGTCCTGCGGTATCGGCAAGAACCAAGTCGAACTTGCGTGCATTGGCTGCCTGCACTGCATCAAAAATTACAGATGATGGGTCACTGCCTTCAGCGCCACGAATAATTTCTGCACCACTGCGCTCGGCCCATGTTTGCAATTGCTCGCCTGCTGCGGCACGGAAGGTATCACCTGCTGCCATGAGTACTTTGCGACCAAGTGCAACTTGTTGCGCCGAAATTTTGCCAAGGCTGGTGGTTTTTCCTGCACCGTTAACGCCAACCATGAGCCAAATGTTTGGGCCATCAATGGATGCATCGAAATTCAGTTCGCGGTTGGTGCCAATTAGGCGCGAACTCATGTCGTTTTGCAACGCGGTAATCAGTTCTGCTGGTGTGGAAATCTCTTTCGCCTTCACGCGCGCACGCAATGGCTCGAGCAACGCTTGCGCAACTTTCACGCCAACGTCGGCACGCAGCAATGCTTCTTCCAAGTCGTCCCAACTGGTGTCGTTAATTTCGCCGCGGCCAAGTACCGAGCTAACGGCACCGGCAAGCACGTTTTTAAACGAGCGCTTCTTTTCAACGACGGGTGCAACTACAACTTCAACGACAGGTGCTGGCGCAATAACTGGTGTTGGCTTCTTGCGACGGCTCTGAATAACTACGCCAAACCCAAACACCAGCACAACGGCGGCGAGGATTAAGAAAATGATGGGAAAGTTGCTCATAGCAACACTCAGGCTATGCGGAAGTAGTCGCGGCGCGTTCAACAATCACGCGGCTCGAACCACCTGGTTGCATGGTTACGCCAAGCAAGCAGTCGCCTGC
>JBJOOQ010000078.1:0-5173 GCA_046051205.1 Actinomycetota bacterium | reverse complement strand
TTCAGCAACAGATCGATGGAAAGTTAGCTCCCGTGTATGTTCAACTCCTGAGGAGCACTCCCGCTGAAGCGCCAACGCTTTCCACCATTGTCGACCCAGATTTCAGCAACGGTCCACATTTGAGTTACACCGTGCAATGGTGGTTCTTTTCACTGTGCGCTGCAGGAGGATGGGTTGTTCTTGTGCGACGAGAACTGCTGAAACAGAAAAAGGCTTAGTGCTGACTTTCTAATTGCGCCATTCGCTTGAATTGCTCAACAACATTTGGACTCTTATGCGAAGCATCTTTGCTTCGGTACACCGTGTCAACGTTCACGCTGATGCGACCAAACTCTTTCCAAGTTGCAAATGATTTCTTTGGGTCTCCGAGAATGTCGGCACATATCTCTCGTGCAGCATCAAAAGCGTCCATGCCTTGCGCTTGACGAGCACTTGCTTCACTCAACACATATGCCAAGTATTCGCGCACGCGAGTAACTCCGGCCTTATCAGTGAGAGGACCATGCCCAGGCACCACAGTTTCAACATCCAGCGAGTTGATGAGATCGCATGCTGCTATCCAGTTTTCGAGCGGGCCCGCCCACACAATTGGGGCTCCACCAATAAACAAAATGTCGCCCGTGTACACCGTACGAGCATCGGGAACATAGGCGATGGTGTCGCCCGCTGTATGCGCTGGCCCCACTTCAATGAGCTCAACGTCGCGGCCACCAGCTTTCACCGTGAGCCGACCAGTGAACGTTTGCGTTGGCATCGTCATTTCAATGCCATCGAATTCGAAGTCTCCGAAAAATGAACGGAAAAGGTCGCCGACTTCGCCAGGTGCTTTGTTCAGCGCGGCCAACATTGCTGGTGGAACTTCGTTCATTTCGTGCGCCGTTGCAGCAGAGGCAACGATTTCTGCTCCGACTACCAATTCATTTCCATAGCAGTGGTCACCATTGGCATGCGTGTTCACGACGGTGGCGATAGGCGCCGACTGAGTAGCGCCCTTCATGGTGTCGAGCATTGACGCGGTGAGCTTCAGGTCGAACAAGGTGTCGACGAGTAGCGACGAACCCTGACCGACTATTAAGCCTGCGTTGCTGTAACCCCAACCACCATCGGGTTGCAAGTAGGCATAACAATTGTTCCCAATTTCATGAAGACCGAGCGAATAGTTGGTGTCCATGATGAGTCACCCTTCTTACTGAAGGCGCGTAAGCCCGGCCTTTAAGTTGCGAACGGCTTGTGCAATGCGCTGTTCGTTTTCAATAAGTGCGAAGCGAGCGAAGCCTTCTCCACCAGGACCAAAACCTGCTCCTGGCGAAAGTGCAACATCACAATCACGAACCAAATGACTGCAGAACTCAACTGAGTCCATGTCGCTATACGCCTCAGGAATTGGCGCCCACACAAACATGGATCCACGTGACTTTGGAATGTGCCAACCGATTCTGTCGAGGCCGTCAATGAGTGCATTGCGACGGCTCTCGTAAATGTTTGATACTTCCTGCGGGAAATCCTGCGCTTCGTTCAATGTGACCGTTGCAGCGATCTGCACCGGTTGGAACGTTCCGTAGTCGAGGTAGCTCTTCAACTTCATAAGCGCACCAACAACTTGTTCGTTGCCCGCCATAAATGCAACGCGCCATCCGGCCATGGAAAAACTCTTAGTCATGGAGTACAACTCAACTGCGCATTCCATTGCGCCCTCTGCCTGAAGAATTGATGGCGGTTTGTATCCATCAAAGCCAACATCGGCATATGCGAAGTCGTGAACCACGATCATGTCGCGCTCACGACAGAAGTCGACAACGCGTTGCATGAATGGAAGATCGACAGTTGCACCAGTTGGGTTGTGTGGGAACGACACCACGAGTACTCGCGGGCGAGGCCAACCGTTCTTGTACGCCTCGGTGAGGTTTGCAAAGAACTCATCGGAGTACTGCTGGTCATCAATTACTTGCTGACTCTGCATTGGAACCTGACGAACGTCGGCTCCAGCAAAGATCGGCCCATAGATGTGAATTGGATAACTAGGGCTTGGAACGATTGCGGCATCACCACGATCGAGCAACACCCACATGAGGTGACTGAAACCTTCTTTTGAACCGATGGTGTTCGTAATTTGCGTTTCTGGGTTGAGCTTCACCCCCCAATTGCGCATGTACATGTCGGCAACGGCTTCGCGAAGTTTTGGCAAGCCGCGCGAAAGCGAATAACGATGGTTCTTCGAGTTCTGCGCGGCTTCAATCAACTTGTCGACCGCAATCTGCGGTGAAGGAATGTCTGGGTTACCAAAACCCAAGTCGACAACATCGGCACCATCGTGACGCGCTTGGATCTTCAGATTGTTGATGATCGTGAAGACGTACGGGGGCAGATTGGTGATGCGTCGAAATTCCACAGAGACAAACTAGTCGTGAAGATGCAGCAAAGCGGCACCAATTGCGCCGGCTCGCTCGCCCAAATGTGCCGATTTCAGCACTGGGTGAACCCTGTGGCTTGGGGCGTACAGCATGGTGGCAAAGCGCTCTTGAATGCGTGGCAACAAAATGTCCGCATTCTCCATGACGCCCCCACCGATGACAATGGTGTCGGGGTCTGACATGTTGGCAATATTGGCAAGCCCAAGCGCCACCCATGTGCTGTATCTGTCGAGCACTTCAAGTGAAGCCACGTCTCCACCTCTGGCACGATCGATCACTTCTTCTCCTGCGACTCCTCCAGCGAGCTGCGAGAGCCCTGCACCAGATGCATACCGCTCCCAACAACCACGTTGACCACACGGACATGCATCACCGTCAGCTTGAACAACCATGTGCCCAACTTCGCCAGCATGACCATGCGCGCCGTGTTGCAACGCGCCACCCGAAACAAGTCCGCCACCAATTCCTGTTCCCAAGGTGACCATCCACATGTCACGCGAACCAACACCCGCACCACGCTGCCACTCCGCAAGCGCTGCACATGTTGCGTCGTTGTCACACCACACCGGTTCGCCCAATGCCTTTGCAAGCAGTTCGCGTACTGGAAACTCGATTGCCGTAACCATGTTTGGAGACGAACGAATAACTCCGTCTCGCGAAATCAAACCGGGAACACCGAGCCCAATAGTTGCGTGCTCACCTAACTCGCCAACTATCTCAGCAAGAGTTTCTACAAGATGATTGGCCGTTGGAGTTGGCTTGCGAACTTCGCGAACAACATTTCCGTGACTGTCAACAACTACGCCAAGACATTTGGTGCCACCGACATCGATGCCTGCGGCAAGACTCACGATTCGGAACGGGTCTTCAGTTCTTTCAGCGTGCTGAGAATACGCATTTCCGCGCGACGCTTCACAAACCCTGGAAGTGGAATAACCAACTCGACAGCAAGGTCGTACGCAATACGCGTTCCAGTTCCATCTGCATTGAACGAATATGCGCCACGCAACGAACGCATGATGTCACCATCTACCAAGTGCCATGACAATGCATGAGGCGCCTTCGAGTAGTCGTACTCCAATGTGTAGTGAGTGCTTCTGCCAAGTGCAGATGCGCGGTACTCAACAGTGTGTGGTCGCCCTTGTGCATCGCGAGTGAGCACGGTTGCTTCTTTAACGTCTTTAGCCCATTGTGGGTATTGCTCGAAATTGCTTGCAACATCGAAGCATCGCTCTGCTGTTGCCGCAACGAAAACTGTGTCTGATCCAGAATCAACCATGATCACCATCTTTGCCGATTTCACCGTCTGGCGCAGTAACTTCGCCGAGAATTCGCTTCCCAAACGTTCCGTATTTACTCGCCCATAGGCCGTTCATCCCAAGCCCTAGCAACGGCACCAACACTCCGAAAGCCAAGGTGCTTCCTGCGACCCCGTCTGTGGACCTGCGGATGATTGCCCCACCGAGTCCAACGATGACCTGAACAGCGAGCGCCGCATTCATGATCCGCATAACCGGCTTTGTAGCAGCGCCATCAATCAACAGGAATAGTGCGGCAACCGAAATTTCGTCGCTACGACTGCGCTGCACTGCCGAGAAGTAACCCCAAATGAATGCTGCAACACCAATCGCAAACAGCACCAGATCAACGATTGCCACCGTCCTGCGCAGCGGTGGATTGAACACCACTACCGCAAGCACGGTGATGACGACAAAAACCGCCGTAAGGGCTGCGTTTATTTTTACGATCTTCATGCTTTCACTCCCAACACAGCAGCAAGTCTTGCAGTAAGCACGTCGTAATCAAATTCAGCAAGAGCTCGTTGGCGCGAAGCGACACCCATTGCCTGCAATCGCGATTTGTCACTGAGCAACGAATCGATTGCACGCGCAACTTTCGCAACATTGCTTGGTTCGTCAATGACCAGTCCGGTAACGCCGTCGACAACCGCCTCCGCGGAGCCACCGCTTTGACCCGCAATTTGAGGCACTCCACATGCGGCTGCTTCAGAAAACACAATTCCAAAACCCTCTTGTTCCAAACCACCCCACCGGGTGCGACACAACATTGCTGAAAGATCTGCACTCGCATACAGCAGCGGAAGATCTTCGTTTGACACTCTTCCCGCCAATGTGACTGGAGCGCGAGTTTGTTCAATGAGTTTCTGCAACCGATCGGTGTCGCGACCCTTGCCACCAATGACCACACGCAACTTTGGCCTGCTTGGCGCAAGCGCGGCAGCAGCGCGAATGAGCGTGTCGAAACCTTTGCGCGGAACAAGTCGGCTCACACCAACAATGAGTTCGGCATCGTCTTCTAAACCGAACTTCGAACGAGTTGCTTTGCGTTGTTCATGGGTGATTGGTGCGAAACGCTGAGTATCGACTCCAGGTGGAACAACGGTGATCGACAAACTTTCACCACCGGCTTGACGAGCCTCGGCAGCGGGATACCCACCTGCAGCGATGATGTGCTGTGCACCGCGCAACACACGCGAAAGCACTTGCTTTGAACCTGGAAGTCTTCCAGGCACTGTCACTTCTGAGCCGTGCAACACCACCATGTACGGAAGCTTGAGCGACGGGCCAACAATGCCGAGAGGAACTGCTGGGTCGAGCACGACGAAGTCGGCACCAATCTCTTCTGCCATTTCATTGATTCGCTGAATCATCCACGGGTGCGGCAACAACACAGGTTCCTTCGTGCGACGAATGAGGTACGGCTGTTGCGCATCAAACTCCGCAGCGTCCTTATGAGGTGAC
>JBJOOQ010000077.1:0-6801 GCA_046051205.1 Actinomycetota bacterium | reverse complement strand
TGCACGAGTGGCACTGCAACTTCGCGCGGGGTAGAGCCGTGCTCGTTTACGTAGATGGTGAGTGCGTTGTTCAACTCGATCAGTTTTGAAATTGCCGTATTGAAACGCAGATTCTGCATATCGATGCCAACACCATGGATGGCCTTGTGCAAATCGCGCTTCAACTGCAGCGGAGCTTCGGCGTCACTCACGTGAAGTGCGCCAGTGTCTTCGTCTACCAAGTTGCGCCATGATCGCTGCAAGAAACGCTGCATGCCAACAACGTCGCGAGTGTTCCACGGGCGTGATGCATCCAGTGGGCCGGTGCTCATTTCGTACAGGCGGAACGTGTCTGCACCGAACTCGTCATACATTTCGTCTGGCGTAACGATGTTCTTCAGGCTTTTGCCCATTTTCCCGTATTCGCGAACTACTTTTTCGCCCTGCCAGGTGTATGTGCCGTTTGCTTCTTCGACTTCGTTAGCAGGAACGGTTTGCCCACGCTCATCGCGGTAGGCGTATGCCTGAATGTATCCCTGGTTGAACAAACGATGGAATGGTTCTTCGCTGCTGACATGACCAAGGTCGTGCAGCACCTTGTGCCAGAAGCGCGCGTACAACAAGTGCAATACGGCATGTTCAACGCCGCCCACATACAAGTCAACACCGCCAGTGTGGCCAGCATGCTTTGGACCCATCCAATACTTTTCAACGTCTTTATCGATGAACGCTTCGGTATTCGTTGGGTCGAGGTAGCGCAATTCGTACCAGCACGAACCTGCCCACTGAGGCATCACGTTTACTTCGCGGCGATATTGCTTTGGCCCATCGCCAAGATCCAGGGTGACATTGACCCAATCTTGAATGCGGGCAAGCGGCGGAATCGGGTTGGTGATCTCGTCGTTCGGGTCAAGCGCTTGCGGCTTGAAGTCGGCCAGTTCTGGCAGCAAAACGGGCAATGCCGATGCAGGAACAGAAATTGGCTGATCATTTTCGTCGTACACAATGGGGAACGGTTCGCCCCAGTAGCGCTGACGGGAGAACAACCAGTCGCGCAGCTTGTACGTAATTGCGCTGTTTCCGTGATCGTTCTTGTCGAGCCATGCAGTCATCAGTGAAATGGCTTCGGCCTTCGTGCGCTTGCCATTCAACGAAACCGAATCTTTGGACGAGTTCACGTATTCGCCGTCTTCGTTTACCACTTCAATAACTGGCAGGTTGTATGCGGTTGCAAACTCCATGTCGCGTTCGTCGCCACTTGGCACAGCCATGATTGCGCCGGTGCCGTAACCCATTAATACGTAGTCGGCAATCCACACAGGAATCTGTGCACCGTTCACAGGGTTCGTTGCATATGCACCAATGAACTCGCCAGTCTTTTTGCGCGAGTCATCTGTGCGGTCCGCGTCTTGCAGCGCCGCTGCTGTTTCGCGATACTTCGCAACGGCACTTTGTTGTTCGCTGGTGGTGAGTGCATCAACCAGTGGGTGCTCTGGTGACAAGTGTCGGGGCGAGTGGTGAACACTTCAATTGGACCTGCAGTTGAACCAAACCGAACGCGAGCACCTTCGCTTCGTCCAATCCAGTTGCGTTGCATCAACTTGATTGCATCTGGCCAATCGAGTCGGTCAAGGTCGTCGAGCAATCGGTCTGCGTATTTTGTAATGCGCATGGTCCACTGACGCATGTTGCGTTTGAATACGGGGTAGTTGCCAATGTCGCTTCGACCTTCAGCAGTTACTTCTTCGTTGGCAAGAATGGTTCCAAGACCGGGGCACCAGTTCACTGGTGCATTCGACAGGTACACCAAGCGATGGTTGTTAATGGCGTCTTGTTGTTCAACTTTGCTTAAGCCAGACCATGCACCCATGCCGGTGTCGCGCTTGCCCGAAGCAAACTCGTCTACAAGTTCTGAAATTGGTCGCGCGCGGTTTTGTGTTTCGTCGTACCACGAATTGAAAATTTGCAAGAAGATCCATTGCGTCCACTTGTAAAACTCTTCGTCGGTGGTGCTGACGCTGCGGCGTGCATCGTGGCCCAAACCAAGCCTGCGCAACTGGCGGCGCATGTTGGCAATGTTCGACTCGGTGTTAATGCGTGGATGAATTCCCGTCACGATTGCGTGTTGTTCTGCTGGCAAACCGAAACTGTCGTAGCCAAGGGCGTGCAACACGTTGTAGCCAGTCATGCGCTTGTAACGCGCAAACACGTCGGTGGCGATGTAGCCGAGTGGGTGACCTACGTGTAGTCCCGCGCCTGACGGATACGGAAACATGTCGAGCACAAACAGCTTTTCGCGGCCGGCAACTTTTTCGGGTTGCGCAAGTGGGCCTGCAGGGTTTGGTGCTTCGAAGGTGCCCTCGGCGTCCCAATGGTCCTGCCATTTGGACTCGATCTGATTGGCCAGGCCCGAGGTGTAACGGAAGGCGGGAATCTTGGATTCCGGGTCATTTCCGCTGATGGATCCCTGTGGGCGCTTTGCTGACATAGCCTCCGTATCGTAGATGAGCCAAGCGGCAAAACCGCCGAGTTTGGATCGGAAAGGCAGTGCAGGTAACACGATGGGCAGACCACAGGGCCGTTCACGCGGGCGTTCATCGAATAGCCGCAAGCACAGTTACCCACGCGAAGCCCGCATTAGTGAGACCGTGCGCGAAGTGGTGGCCGAAGAGCTGTTGCGAATTGATGATGATCGCTTGGCTTTTGTGGCAATCACTGCAATTGATGTTGACGCTGAAATGAACCGCGGCATTGTGTACTTCGACTCGTTACAAGGCCCAGAAGGTGACGCTCAAATTTTGGCGGCATTTAGTCACTACCGAAAGCAGTTGCAGTCGGCAATTGCTACGCAAGTACACGCACGCCGTACACCAGTTTTGGAGTTCCGCCCAGATGATGCAATTCGTGCAGCAGCACGTATTGATGAAGTGTTGCGCAACGATCCAATGCATACGCGCAATCTTTCCGACGACACGGAGTAGCAATGGCGAAACGCCGTCCGCCAACCGTGCACGGATTGGCACTCATTGACAAACCTGCTGGCATGACGAGCCACGACGTGGTGAGCAAGTTGCGCAAGCAGCTCAACGAACGTCGCATTGGTCATGCAGGAACGCTCGACCCCGATGCAACAGGTGTGATGGTGGTGGGCGTTGGGTATGTCACTCGCTTAATGCAATTTTTGAGTGGCATGGACAAGACGTACACATGCGAAGTGGTGTTTGGCAGCGAGACCAACACGCTGGACGATTCGGGAACAGTGACTGCAACTTTCAACATGGGCGAATTGACGCTTGATGCAGTACGCGCAGCAGCAGCGAAGTTGACCGGACCAATTATGCAAGTGCCGCCCATGGTGTCGGCGCTAAAAGTTGACGGCAAGCGCTTGCACGAACTTGCGCGCGAAGGAATAGAGGTTGAGCGCAAGCCACGACCGGTAACGGTGTATTCATTCGATGTGCACAGTGTTCGAGTTGAAGGCGGCGTAACTATTGCGAGCATTGAGGTTCGGTGTTCGTCGGGAACATACGTACGCACGCTTGCTGCCGACCTTGGCACGTTGCTTGGTGGAGGAGCACACTTGCGAAATTTGCGCCGCACCACAGTGGGCGATTTCGTGCTTGCCGATTGCACGAGTATTGAAGATGCCAAGTTGCTTGAACCGATTACAGCATTGCGTTCAATGACTCGTGTGGTTGCCGATGCAGACACTGCAGTAAAAATTCGACACGGTAGGTCGTTGCCAGCGTGGGACGGCAGCGCGCCGTGGGCTGTTGTGGATGAAGCGGGTGCATTGCTTGCGGTGTATGAGCAAGATGGACCGAATGCAAAACCGTCAGTGGTTTTGGCTGAAGCGATAGCGTAATTATTCGTGCTTATTCTTCGTGATACCGATACCGCAGTTGCGCCAACGCGACGATCAGTAGTCACCATTGGCGCATACGACGGCGTACATAAAGGTCACCGTGCGGTTATTGCTCACGTGCAAGCCGAAGCGGAACGCTTGGGTTGCCAGGGAGTAGTAGTCACGTTTGATCATCACCCTGCATCGGTGGTGCGACCAGAATCAGCCCCGAAGCTGTTGACCGATAGTGATCAAAAGATTGAGCTCCTTGCCGGAACGGGCATTGACGCCACGTTCATGGTGCATTTCGATGAAGCGGCTTCGAAGGAAGACCCAGCGGCATTCGTGAAGCGCGTGTTGGTGGATGCCCTAGGCGCGAAGTTGATTGTTGTTGGCGAAGACTTCCACTTTGGATACAAGCGTGGCGGCAATGTTGCCATGTTGCGCGAACTCGGCAAGCAATACGACTTCGATGTAGTGCCAATGCAATTGGTGCCACGCCCAGACGGAGTTGCCGAACCCGTAAGCAGCACGGCAATTCGCCGCGCACTTGCCGGTGGGCAAGTTGAAGTTGCACAGCAGTTACTGGGTCGACCATTTTCTGTTCGTGGGGTAGTGGTGAACGGCGACAAGCGTGGCCGCACCATTGGTTTCCCAACCGCAAACACTGAAGTGTCAAACCAGATGTGTCTGCCAGCCGATGGCGTGTATGCAGGAATGTTTACGTGTGCAGACGGCAGCGTGCACGGATGCGCGATCAACCTTGGTCGTCGTCCAACATTCTTTGAACACGCCGATGTGTCATTACTTGAAGCGCACTTGCTCGATTTTTCTGGTGACCTCTACGGCCAACAGGTGAGTGTTACCTTCGAACACTTCTTGCGCAGTGAACGAAAGTTTGACGGCCTTGATGCGATTAAAGCGCAGCTACAACTTGACGTGTCGGCGGCTCGCGGTCTGGTCGGCCGTAAGTAGTTGTTCGCTGACGAAGTGTTCTGCCAATTGGCTCGGCAATTGCTCTAAACGATTCCTCGGTCATTAACTGACCGTGGTTCGCGCCTGCGGCGCGCGAAATGTTTTCGTTCATCAACGTTCCACCCATGTCGTTGCAGCCAGCGCGAAGCAGTTGTTGCGCGCCTTCTTGACCAATCTTTGTCCACGACACCTGCACGTTGTCAATGAGCCCTCGGTACGCGATGCGACCGATGGAGTGCATGAGAAGGGTTTCTCTAAACGTTGGTCCGCGGCGTGCTTTGTGCTGCAGGTAAATAGGTGATGCCATGTGTACAAACGGCAATGGAATGAACTCGGTGAACCCGCCAGTTATTTCCTGCAATGCACGTGTGCGCACGATGTGCTTTGCCCAACTGAGCGGGTGCTCAACAGAACCAAACATGATGGTGATGTTGGACTTCAAACCTGCTTCGTGTGCAACCTGGTGACAGTCCAACCATTCCTCGGTGTTGATCTTGTCGGAGCAAATGATGTTGCGAATGTCGTCGTCCAAAATTTCTGCCGCAGTTCCAGGCAACGATGCAAGGCCTGCTTCCTTCAAACGAGTGATGTAACTAAACAGCGATTCGCCTAAGCGCCTTGCGCCTTCGGTTACTTCAAGTGCGGTAAAGCCGTGCACGTGCATGTCGGGAACAGCATCTTTCACTGCACGCGTGACGTCGATGTAATAGTCGCCGTCGAAGTCGGGGTGAATGCCGCCTTGCAGGGTTACTTCGGTTGCGCCTAAGTCCCAAGCTTCTTTTGCGCGTTCGGCAATGTCGTCGAGGGTCAGCAGGTACGGGGTGCCGCGAAGGTTGAGGCTGAGTGGGCCTTTCGAGAACCCGCAGAACCTGCACTTAAACGTGCATACGTTGGTGTAGTTGATATTGCGATTGTGCACCCACGTGACTTCCTCGCCAATAATTTGTTTACGCAGGTCGTCGGCAACATGGGCGATGGCTCGCACTTCTGGGCCGCGTGCACCAAACAGCGTGACAATTTCTTGTTCGTTTATGCGATGACCAAGTTCGACACCTCGCAATACTTCGGCAACTGGGCCGGTGATCTTTTCGCCTTCGCCCATGCGCTCGAATGGAATGAGCATTGGGGGAGCATTGTTTGCACCCGAGTACCACTGTGTTGAGCGATGACCGACCAACACCACTTCGGCACCGTCGTGCACCACGTCGGCTGCCGTTACTTTTTCTGGCCACACTTGTCCGCTGTCGTCGCGAGCTAAACCTTCGGCGTCGCTTCGGTCGAGCAGTGCGAAGTCGAGCGATGGGTCAAACCATTTTTCGGGATTGATAACGAACTCTGGGTACACGGTGAGGCGTGGAGCAAGTGACTTGCCCTTTGCTTCGGTAACCGTGCGCAACTTGTCGAGTGCTGGCCACGGGCGTTCTGGGTTTACGTGGTCGGCAGTAACAGGTGAAACGCCGCCCCAATCGTCAATGCCTGCGTCGAGCAAGATGCTGAAGTCATCGCTTAAGTTCGGCGGAGCTTGCAAGTGAATGCTTGATGGCAAAATAATTCGCGCTGCAGCAATCGACCACAAATACTCATCTTCTGGGCACGGTGCTTCGTGTTGCATTCCCGTACGTGGCTTCGGCAAGAAGTTCTGCACGATCACTTCTTGCACATGTCCATACTTCGCATGCGATGCAGCGATTGCTTCAAGCGCATCAATTCGGTCTTCGCGCGTTTCGCCAATGCCCACCAAAATTCCTGTGGTGAATGGAATGTTCAGTTCGCCAGCCCACTGCAATGTGTCGAGGCGGCGTTGTGGTTCTTTGTCTGGTGCACCGCGGTGACATTCCAAGTCGTCGCGCAACGACTCAATCATCATTCCCTGCGACGGCGAAACCTTGCGCAGCATTGCTAATTCGTCTTTGTACAACGCTCCAGCGTTCGCATGCGGAAGTAGTCCTGTTTCTTTCAGCACCAATGCAGCCATGTCGTGCAAGTAGTGCACGGTGGAATCG
>JBJOOQ010000076.1:0-5359 GCA_046051205.1 Actinomycetota bacterium | reverse complement strand
ACGCATTGCGCGACGTATTCGGCGTCTACCGCCCAGGCTGATTAGTTGAAGTAGGTAATTGCGGGCGCTGGGCGTTCGCGGTCTGGAATGTCACGATTCGGCCAACCGAGGTAAATCATCGCGGTGATGTGCGTACCTTCAGGCCAACCACAATGCTTTGCCACATCGTCGTTTGCGCCTTTCGGGCAGCTGGACCAAAAACTGCCAAGGCCCATTGCAGTGGCGCCGAGCAACATGTTTTGAATTCCTGCAGAAACTGCGTCGCGGTTTTCCTCGGTTTGCAGTTCCGATTCGCCCTGCAAAGTTCCGACTACAACGATCACTGGCGCGCGTAGGTACTTCGTGCGCGTTTTGGTCACCTTCATTTCGGTGTCACCATGACGTTGCATAGCTTCGGCAGTGGCATCGCCAAGTGCGCGACGTGCATCGCCGGTAAACACACCGAATAGCCATGGCCAAGTGAGTTGATGGTTTGGAGCCCATGCCGCAACATCGCACAACTTGTTCACCAAGTCCATGTCCACCTCGCGCTCGAGGTCCATCATCAACTGCGTGCGGCGCGCAATTACTAACTTGCGGAAATCGTCAAACGTCATGGCGACAGACTATTGCTAGTTCTTATGCAGTGCGGCGTTGAGGCCGCCCCAGCTGCCAGTGCGCTGTACTACTTCAACTGCTCCAGTCAGGCTGTTACGACGGAACAGGATGTCGTTTGCTCCAGAAAGCTCACGTGCCTTCACGGTTGCGCCGTCTGGCAGTTTCACCTGTGTTCCAGAAGTCACATACAAGCCGGCTTCAACAACGCAGTTATTACCGAGCGAAATACCAAGACCACTGTTTGCACCAAGCAAGCATTTCTCGCCAACGGTCACCATTTCTTTTCCGCCACCAGACAGCGTGCCCATGATGGATGCACCGCCGCCAATGTCAGAACCATCTCCAACAATTACGCCTGCAGAAATTCGGCCTTCCACCATTGAGGCGCCAAGTGTTCCCGCATTGAAGTTGCAGAATCCTTCGTGCATCACGGTGGTTCCACTTGCAAGGTGAGCGCCAAGGCGAACACGGCTTGCATCGGCAATGCGCACGCCACTTGGAACTACGTAGTCGGTCATGCGAGGAAACTTGTCAACTCCGTTTACTACAAGTTGCAGGCCTTGCTTCAGTTGGTTGTAACGCACGTCTTCAAGAGCATCCAGTGCAACAGGCCCAATGGAAGTCCAGGCAACGTTGGCGAGCAAACCAAATGCGCCATCCAAATTCACGGTGCGCGGCTTTACGTGTCGGTGCGACAGTAAGTGCAATCGCAAGTACACATCGGTTGCACTCGTCGGTGCAGCGGTGGTGTCAATAACTAGCGAAACCGGAACGAGTGAAACTCCGCGACGTGGGTCGGTATGAGTCTGCGATTCGGTTGGTGTTCCAGCGGGAACTGCTTCGCCCAAACCAAGGTGACGGAAGTAGGTGTCGAGTGTGGTGCCGTCTGCAGCAACAGTTGCAATGCCAACGCCCCAAGCCTGTGTTGTGCTCATGGTTATTTCGCCTCTGGTCGAAGGGTAGGGAACAAGATCACGTCTTTAATCGAGCCGGCATCACTCAGCAACATGACCAAGCGGTCAATACCAATGCCAAGTCCTGCCGTTGGTGGCATGCCGAACTCGAGTGCGCGTAGGTAGTCCTCGTCCAAACTTCCGGCTTCGTTGTCGCCAGCTTCTTTTGCCAGCTGCTCATCTTCAAAGCGCTTGCGCTGTTCAATTGGGTCGTTCAACTCGCTGTAACCGTTTGCAATTTCGCGTCCACCAATAAACAATTCGAAACGTTCGGTGAGGTGTGGGTCGTTGCGGTCTTGGCGAGCAAGTGGCGAAATTTCAACAGGGTGGTGTGTCACAAACGTTGGGGTAATCAAATCCTTTTCGCACAACTCGGCGAAGATCTCTTCAATAATGCGACCAGAACCCCAATGCTTTTCGCACTTGATCTTGTGCTTCGCAGCAACTTCGCGCACTGCTGCAACGTCCATTGACGGGTGCAGTGTTACTCCAGTTGCATCGCTTGCCAAATCGATCATGCGGGCTTTGCGCCATGGTTGTGCCAAGTCGAAGTCGTTGCCTTGAATGACCACGGTGGTGGTGCCGCGGGCATCACGTGAGGCATTGGTGATCAGTTCTTCGGTGAGTGCCATCACTTCGGTGTAATCACCAAAGGCTTGGTAGCTCTCCATCATGGTGAACTCAGGGTTGTGACGTGTAGAAATTCCTTCGTTGCGGAACACGCGACCAATTTCAAACACGCGTTCCATGCCGCCAACAATGAGGCGCTTCAAGTGCAACTCAAGCGCAATGCGCAAGAACAGCTGCATGTCGAGTGTGTTGTGGTGCGTAAGGAATGGGCGTGCGTGCGCACCGCCGGCTTCCATGTGCAGCACAGGCGTTTCCACTTCAATGAACTTGTTGTCGTGAAGTGTCTTGCGGAAGCTGGCAATGGTGGCGTGGCGAATTTCAAACGTGCGTCGTGCCTCTTCGTTAATGATGAGGTCGGCGTAGCGCTGGCGGTAACGCGTATCCACGTCGGTAAGTCCGTGCCACTTGTCGGGAAGTGGACGCACTGCCTTCGACAACAACTGTGCGTGTTCAACCTTGATAGACAATTCGCCTTTGCGAGTGGTCATGACTAAACCGGTTACGCCAACCCAGTCGCCAAGATCGAGTTCGTTGATTTCGTCAAACTCGGTGTCGCCAACCACGGACTTCGAAACGAACAATTGAATATCGCTCGCGCGGTCGCGAATAGTGCAAAAAATGAGTTTGCCCTGGTCGCGCTTCAACAAAATTCTGCCGGCAACACTGACGCGAGTTTCGGTTTCGGTGCCTGCTTCAAGATGGCCGTGCTGTTCGCGAATTTCGCCAAGGCTGTGCGTGCGATCGAAGCGGTATGGGTATGGGTTTACGCCTGCTGCGCGCATGGCGTCAATGCGATCTAAACGACGTGTGCGCTCTGCTGCGAGTCCGCTTGCTGCGGCTTCTGGTGTTGGGGCAATTTCTTCGTTGTCAGGCACGCTTGTCACGCACACAAACTAGTCGCGCGGCTGGTTTAGCGCTTATTCAATAACGACGAGGATGTCGCCAGAACCCACCTTGTCGCCAACTTTTACGTTGACTTTGGTGACTTTTCCTGCCTTTTCAGCAGTGATCTGGTTTTCCATCTTCATTGCTTCAAGCACTACTACCGAATCGCCGACCGCAACTACTTGGCCAACTTCAACGGTTACTTTCACGATGGTTCCCTGCATTGGTGCAGCAACATCGCCGCTGTTTGCAGCGCCACCCGAGCCGCCCGAGCCACGTGTTGGCTTGTTCGACTTCTTCACGGGGCCACTTGCAAACTCTGGCACCCACATCTTCACGTCGAAGCGCTTGCCGTTCACTTCAATAGTGGTGGCGCGCTCAACAAGACCTTCGTCATTCGTGGCGGTTCCGCCTGCGCTGCTGACCAAGCCCGACAGGTCGAGTGTTTCTTCCACCCACTTCGTGCTGTGTGTTACAGCAGAGAAGTCTGGGTGACGAAGAATTGCGAGGTCTGCAGGAATGGTGGTGTGTACGCCTTCAATCACCATTTCATCGAGTGCGCGAATGGTGCGAGCAATTGCGGTGTCGCGGTCTTTGCCCCACACAATCAACTTGCCAACCAAGTTGTCGTAGTACTGGCTTACGGTGTCGCCGGCTTCGTATCCGCCGTCGAAACGTGTTCCGAAACCATCTGGAGTTGTCAGCTTGGTAATGGTTCCAGGGGATGGAAGGAATTTTCCTGCTGTTGCGTTTTCTGCGTTAATGCGAACTTCAATGCCGTGTCCGTTGCGACGCGCAGCAACTTGCTTCTGCGTCATTGGCAACTTCTCGCCACTAGCAACACGAATTTGCCATTCCACCAAGTCAATTCCGGTAATCACTTCGGTAACTGGGTGTTCCACTTGCAAACGTGTATTCATTTCAAGGAAGAAGAAGTCGTTGTCTTGGAAAATGAATTCAACAGTTCCTGCGTTGTAGTAGCCAACTGCTTTGGCAGCCTTCACGGCTGCTTCGCCCATTGCCTCTTCAACACCGTCAGGTAGTCCTGGTGCCGGTGCTTCTTCAATCAGTTTTTGGTGACGACGTTGCGCCGAGCAGTCGCGGGTGGAAACCCACACCACGTTGCCGTGCTTGTCGCCAACAAGTTGAACTTCAATGTGTCGCGGCCACGTGAGGTAGCGCTCAACATAAATTTCGTCGCGACCAAAGAATGCTTTGGACTCGCGTTGTGCAGAGTCCATTGCTTCTTGCACTTGGTCTGCAGACTGCACCACTTTCATTCCGCGTCCACCGCCACCGAATGCAGCCTTAATTGCTACCGGCCAACCAAATTCATTTCCGAAGTCTTGAATTTCTTTTGCCGTGGTTACGAACTCGGTGGTGCCAGGAACAATTGGCGCACCGCCGCGCAACGCAGCTTTGCGTGATGAAACTTTGTCGCCCATCTCCACGATGGCTTCTGGTGGAGGGCCGATGAAGGCAACTCCCATTTCAGTAATCGCGCGAGCGAAGTCTGCGTTTTCTGAAAAGAATCCGTATCCAGGATGAACGCCGTCTGCGCCACTCTTGCGAATGGCGTCAAGAATTGCTTCGGTATTCAGGTAACTCTCGGCTGCAGTTTGGCCGCCAAGTGCGTATGCCTCGTCGGCAAGTCGCACATGCAATGCGTTGCGATCGAGTTCGGAATACACGGCAACGGTAGCGATGCCCATTTCGCGAGCGGTTCGAATAACTCGAACGGCGATCTCGCCACGGTTAGCAATGAGGATTTTCTTCAGCACGAGGGTCTATCTTTGCCTAATGGGCATCACCAAAGCCAACCAACCCCACTCCAATGAGCAATGGCCCAATGGGTGGTGGGTTACACGGGTTGCCGAAACGGGCAGCACGAACACCGATTTGGTGAAACTGGGGGCCGAGGGGGCAAAACACCACAGCGTGCTGATGGCCGATTTTCAGTCGGCGGGCAAGGGTCGCCTCGACCGCACGTGGGTTGCCGAGCCCGGCGCCAACCTGTTGGTGTCGTTGTTGTTTCGCACAAACGAAACTCAAGAGCGTCCGTTACATCAGTTCACGCAAATGGTTGGCATGAGTGCGGCTCGCGCATGCAAGCAACTCACGGGTGTGTTGCCCGACATGAAGTGGCCAAACGATTTGCTCATCGACAATAAGAAAGTGTCAGGAATTTTGGCACAAGGTGCGCCGGGTTTCGTCGTGGTCGGCATTGGCGTGAATGTGAATTGGGCGCCGCCCGACGCAATGTCGTTGGCGCAAGCTGCACCAAACAATGCAAC